>NZ_CP108370.1:2100000-2400000 GCF_035953295.1 Streptomyces sp. NBC_01335 | reverse complement strand
GTGCGACGGGCACTTCTCCCGCAACGTCCAGCAGGCCCTCGTGCTGGCCATCCAGTACCAGATGGGGCTGACGGACACCCAGGTGACGGGGTCGATCGGCCCGACCACCGAGGGGGCGCTCAAGACGACGGCGTACGTCGGCGACGGCTCGCAGGACTCGGGCTCGGCGGGGTGGGTGCGGCTGTTCCAGAGTGCGTTGGCGTTCAACGGGTACGACGCCCACTGGGGCGACGGCGGCGGGACGTACGGTTCGTCGCTGGAGGCCACGGTGAAGGCGTTCCAGCAGTTCAGCTCGCTCCCGGCCTCCGGTGCCGGCGACTACGCGACATGGATGTCGCTGCTGGTGTCGACCGGGGACCCGGACCGCCCGGGCACCGCGTTCGACTGCATGTATCCGCTGAACGCGACCACGATTCAGACGGTGAAGGACCACGGCTATTCCATAGTGGGCCGTTATCTCACGGGCGGCACGAGCAAGGTCCTCACGAACTCGGAGATCGCGCTGATCTTCGACAACGGTCTTTCCCTCTTTCCGATATGGCAGGAAGAGGGAAATGCGATCGGTGACTTCAGCGGACCTCAGGGAACTGCGGCCGGAAACGACGCGGCCATGGCGGCGACCGCATTCGGTATCCCGTACGGAACGGTGATCTACTTCTCGGTCGACTTCGACGCGACCGACGACGACATCACCAGTGCGATCATTCCGCACTTCCAGGGAATCAACAACGGCATCAGTGCGATGGGAAGCCAGTACGCGATCGGTGTGTACGGCTGCCGCAACACTTGCCTGCGCCTTGAGGCCGAGGGGCTCACCACGCGCAGTTTCGTCAGCGGCATGTCCACCGGTTACAGCGGGAATCTCGGCTACCCGCTCCCGGACAACTGGGCCTTCGACCAGATCAAGGACTTCACCCTGGCTCCCGGTACCAGCGGGTCCGTCGAGATCGACAACGACATCGCCTCCGGCATGGACCCGGGCGTCAACAGCGTCACCCGGCCGCGCGACCCGAACGACGCCTTCTACACGTACATGATCTGGGTGGAGGCCAGGGCAGGCCAGTGGATCGACCAGGGGAACACCTCGCGCTCCGCGCAGGAACTGGTCGCGCAGTACCTTCGGGCCCGCACGTCGAAATACGTGTTCACCGGTTCCGACACGGTCTTCGGCGAACTCGACCAGGGCTTCGTCGACTTCACGAACACCTATCCCGACCAACCGTACGCGGGCCCGCTCCGCGACCCCGACCTGCTGTGGGACATCGACACCGACCACTTCGGCGCGTCCTGCGGCGCGGTCATCACCAACGGAGTTCCCGGGGACCTCTCCTCGGCCAACATGACGGACTTCGGGAGCTGGGGCGGCGACCTCGTCAGCGTGCTGGCGCAGTTCTACCTGAGCGGGCTCTCCGACGACCAGGCGTACTTCTACGCCGCCGACCAGATCGCCGGAAAGGGCGACAGCACGTACTTCTCGCTCGACGACCTCCTCGCCGACATGGACTCCTACGTCCTGGGCATGGCCGCCAGGCAGGGATCCGGCCAACCGCTGTCGACGGAATTCAAGGCGGGCTACGCGTCGTCCGCCGCGGCCGCGGCACGGCGGGCCTCGTTCTACTCGATCCGCTTCGGCAGTTCCCCCTCGACGGTGGTGGCCGCCGCTCTCAGCGCCATGACCAGCAACACCGCGGACCTTGAGATGGCCGCCATCCGGGATGCCTTCTGGTACAAGACGACCAGCTCGCTGACCACCCCGACGCCGGGGTTCATGTCCGACACGGCGCTGAACGGTGTGGCGACCGCCTTCAGGGACGCCATCGTCCAGTACTGCTCCTGATGAGGAATCGAGAATTCGACATGAACGACTCGAACGTCACCCGTCGGCACGTGCTGGTACTGGGCGGCCTGACGCTGGGCGTCGGCGCCGTCACCCTCGCCGGTCCCGGCCTGGCGTGGGCCGACACGGCGGGTGCCGACGACACCGCGGCCGCAGGTGTGGAACTGGTCCCGGTCGCCGCGAGCCCGGTCGCCGTCCTCGCGAAGGTCGGCCACGCGCCGGCCGCGTTCCCCAGACAACTCGCCGTCCAGGTACAGCACGTGGACACGGACCTGCCGGCCGGCACCCAGGTCGCCATCAGCTACGAACCCCGGATCTACTCCCCGCTGCCCAGCGCGGTGGCCACCGTCGGCACCCGGCGGCTGCGCACGACGAGCGCCGTCGCCACCGACCCCAGGACTCTGGTCACCACCTGCACGATCACCTTGGCCGAGGCGCTGCCCGCAGGCAGCAACCCCGTGGTCGTCGTCGGGACCGCCTTCCCCGTGCTGTATCCCCACGACCTCGTCGCCGGACCCGCGGAAGCCACCGCGGCCGTGGGTCACATGGACGCGAAGCCGGGGGGCCGGCGGAACCTCCGGCCCGGTCGTCCGCAAGCCTTCGGCGGAGTCGCCACACCGTGGGGCCTGGAGGTCAGCGGCGTGTGGAACCGGCACGAGTGGGCCGACGGCACGCGCTGGTACTACTTTCCCGCACGGATCACCCTGAGCAGCGTCGGACCGGGCACGACCCCGGTGGCCGCGTCGTTCTCCGTCGCACTGGACCCCCAGGTGGTCGCGGACGTCAGAATCGTCGGCGCCCGGCTCAACGACAAGACGTACGACGCGGGAGTGCGGCTCCTCTCGGACACCCGGACCGCGTCGTTGTTCGAGACCCGATGGGCCACGAGGGCGAAGCTCAAGGCCGGCGACCGGCTCGACCTCGAACTGAAGGTGAGGACCCGTACGTTGAAGGGCGACCTGCCGACCGTCAAACACCCGACGGTCAACCTGATCGACATGGGCAACCACGTCACCCAGCGGCAGACCGGCCGGACCACGATGTCGCGGAGGGATTCCACGTGGGCGTAGTTCTCGCCTACGTACTCATTCTGCCTGCGGTGATCCTCCTGGGGTGGATCGCGTCCTGGTGGGGAACCCGGCGCCTGCGGTGGATCGGGCTGTCCGTCGCGGCCGCAGCCTCCGTGGTCTGCGCCGTCATCGGCCAGGAGGCAATGGGCCCACGGACGGACCCGCACGCCCTCGGCTGCTCCTCGGCCTTGGAGTGCACGGACCTGGACCCGGTCTTCGTCATCGCGTCCGGGGTGCTCGGGCTCGTGTTCTGCCTGGCGCTGATGGTCCTGACGCTCGTGGTCGAGTTCGTCGTGAGCGTCCGGAGGAAGAAGTCGGCCTGACCCGGGCCGTGGGGCCGGGGCCGTAGGACCGGGGCTGCGGGACATCGGCCGGCCGGGTCACCCGCCCCGGCCCGCGCCGAGGAAGGCGAGCAGGCTGACCGCCGCCGGGCGCGCGCTGCCGACGGCGGCCCGGTGCAGGTCCCGTACGGTCCGCACCACGGCCCGGGTCACCACGTCGACGCCGGCCTTGCGCTCGAACCAGTGCCAGTCGCCGTGCGCGTTCATCTCCAGGAAGACCGGCTCGCCCCCGTCCCGGTCACGGAGGAAGTCGAACGCCCCGAAGACGGCACCCGTCTCCCGGGCGATGGCGCGTGCCGCCGACGCGACGGCGGCCGGGCACCGGACCTGACGTACCCCCACCTCGTCCGGGCGGGTCCAGATGTCCTCCGGGTGCTCCTTGGCCACCTCGAAGGCGTGCAGCTCGTCCCCGGCGAGGTAGACCCGGTACTCGGCGTCGTGCTCGACGTACTCCTGGAGCATCACCGGTGTGCCCCGGGGCAGGCCGGGCAGGCCGGCGAGCCGCTCCCGGTCCAGGACCCGCGGCAGGTACCAGTCGAGCCGGCCGGGCTCCGGCTCCACGTAGTGCCGGTCGAGGACCTTGAGCACGTACCGCTCGGCCGGGAGCAGCCCGGCCGCGTCCGCCGGGTCGGTGGTGACCAGCCCGCGCGGGATGCGTACGCCGAGCGCCAGGGCCCGGGCCCGCTGCACCAGCTGCCCCGGATCGGCGGCGCCGACGGTGGCCGGGGAGACAGCGGCCAGCTGCTGGGCCAGCGCGGTCCACGCGTCCCGGTACACCATCCGCCCCCCGGCCGGACCGTCCGGCGGTCCGTCCGGCGCGGCCCGCAGGGAGTAGTGGCGCAGCCAGGTCACCGTCGGGGCGAACCGGTGCCCGTCCAGGGTCAGTACACCGTCCGGCCCGTGAACGGCCCGGACGTCCGCCAGGCCGTCCGCGTCGAGCCGGTGCACGGACACCCCGATGCGGCGCAGCAGGGCTGACGCCTCGGTCGCCTCCCCGTCGTCCCGTCTGGTGAGCAGCAGGACGCACCGCTCAGCCATGGGTCGGGGACAGCAGCGATTCCGCCATCTCCAGGAGCCGCAGGGCCTTGTCGGAACGGTTGCTCGGGTCGGCGGCGCGCAGCCGGGTGAGCAGTTCGAGCCCGATGGCGGCCTGGTCGGCGAGCAGCCCGAGGAGTTCGACGTCCGCCATCTCCCGTGCGCCGCCGGCGCCCCGGTCCAGTACCTCCAGCACGCCCACGCACTCGTCGTCGCCGAACAGCGGCGCGGCCATGATGCTGTCGGGCACGTACCCGGTGGAAGCGGCGGCATCGCCCGAGAAGTGCCGCGACTCGCGCAGGTCGTCGACGAGCATCGACTGACCGGACGAGGCGACCCAGCCCGCGATGCCGGTCCCCGCCGGGAAACGCGTACCGACGAGTTGGCCGTCGCCCTCACCGGCCACGGCCTCGAAGACCAGGTCACCGGTCTCCGGATCGATGAGGAAGATCGAGGAGGCCGCAGCGCCGAAGGCATGGCGCGCGACTTCCACGATGGACTGCAGCAGGCGGCGCTCCACGGGCGTCGCGGCGTCAACGGGTTTCGTCATGCGCACCTCCAAGTCGACCGGTGGTGTTTCCGGCGCAGAGGAACAGCACCGTCTTGAGCTGGAACGGCGTGAGCCAGGGGTGCTTGCCGAGGATCAGCGCGCACAGGCCCGAGATGTGGGGCGCGGCGAAGCTGTTGCCGGTCGAGCGGATGGTGCCGCCGCCGGGCCACGCCACGGGGACGCGCACACCGCGCGCGTGGAACTCCACGGGCGGCGCGGGGTTGTAGTAGTACGTCATCGGGTCGTCCTCGTCGTGGCTCGCGACGGAGATCACCGAGGAGAACGACCAGGGATAGCTGGTCACCGGCCGGTTGTGCGCGGAGACGACGAGCGCGCACCGGCGGAAGTAGGCCCGGTCGGCGAGCTCGTGGAGCTGCGCGGTCAGGGCCGGCCGGGTCGTTGCCAGGCTCAGGTTGATGACGTCGAAGTTCTGCTCGACGGCCCAGGAGAGCCCGGCGATGAGCGCCGGGCCGCTGCCCGTCTTGCCGTCGGTCAGCACCTGGACGGACGAGACCGAGACCCCCGGCGCGAGGGACCGGATCACCCCGGCGCAGGCGGTGCCGTGTCCGGCGCGGTCGGTGGGCTCGCACGGCACCATCTCCACCTCGCCGTCCTCGGCCGTCGCGGCCGTCATGGCGAGGTCGACCGGGCCGACCATCGGGTGGCCGCCCTCGACCCCGCTGTCCACGACGCACACCCGGACCCCGGAACCGTCGGCTCCGCCCCACGCCCACTCCGGGGAGACCGATTCCAGGGGGACGGACGCGAACCTCTCACGCGCCTGCGCCCTCGTCGCGCCCCAGGCCGGTACGCCCGGCGTGTAGGGCCGCGCGGGCCGTCTCCAGGGTGGATCGCTCATCGGTTCTCCCACGCTCCGGCCGCTCTCCACGCCCGCACCGTCCGGGCGGGGAGCACGGCCTCCTTCGCCGTCAGGGCGTCCAGCGCCCGCCCGGCGGCATGCCGGGCGCGCTCCGGTTCACCGGCGGCGTCCAGCACCCGGGCCGCCTCGAACCAGACGTCACCGATGAGACAGGGGTCGTCGGTGCCCTCCAGCGTGGCGGTCGCCCGCTCGGCGTCCCCGACCGCGTCCCCGTACGCCCCGGCCCGCGCCCGCACCCGCGCCCGCAGCGCCAGCCGGACGGCCCGGGTACGGGTCTCCTCCGGCCGGTCCGCGGGCGGCCCGGCGAGCTCGGCCGCGTCCGGACCGAAGCCGTCCCCGGCGCAGAACCGCTCCCGGGCCGCGTACAGGCGCAGGGTGGCCGCCGTCCGCGTCTGCCCCAGAGCGGCGAGCCCGTCCGCCGCGGCCGTGTAGTGGCCGGCGGCCGGCAGGTGCGCCCCGGCGAGGGACTCGACGAACCCCGCCGTCTGGCCGGCCGCGAGCGTTCCGAGGGCCAGTGCCAGGTCGTCGCAGTGCCTGCGGACCAGCGCGATGTCCTCGCGGGCCGCGTCCACCCGGTCCGACAGGGCCAGATGCCGGGCCCGGGTGAGCAGGACCGGCACGAGCAGGCTCCGGTCGCCGTCGAACCGCCGGACCAGCTCCTCGCAGAGGTCGATGGCCTGGGTGAGCGGGGTCGGCGACCACTGCGTCAGCTCACAGATCGACGCGAGGATGCGGTTCCCCTCGTAGGTGTCGCCGAGCCCGCGCGCCCGGCGGAGCGCGTCACGCATCGAGCCCTCCGCCGCGCCGACCCGGCCCTCGGCGAAGCTCCGCAGCGAGGACAGCTGGTGCAGCCTGCACCAGCTCAGGTCGTCCGCCGGACCGGGCTCGGCACGTCCGGCACCCGGGGCGTACGGGGCCCCGGCGGGCTCCGCCCCGCCCGAGCGCAGAGCGATCAGCTGCCGCAGGATGGCGCAGGTGTCCCGGGTCGGGGCGTCGGCCCCGTTCCTGCGCTCCGCCTCCGCCACGGCCTGCCGGGCGCTGTCCCAACGGCCCAGCGCGGCATACGTGTCGGTGATGCGGGCGGCGAGTACCCGGTGCTGGGGGTCGCCGTCCGGAGTGAGACCGCGCCCGCGTTCCATCAGCGAGACGGCTGCGGGCAGGTCCCGGCGGTGCAGCGCCCGGTACCCGGTGGCCACCAGGGCGCGGGCCGCACGCCCGGTCAGCGCGGGCAGCCCGGGATCGCCCGGATCGGCCTCGGACAGCAGGCGGCACGCGGACTCCAGGCGGTGGGCGAGGTCGCTCTCCGCGGCCGGGCCCGGCGGACGGGCTTCGAGCCGGTCCGCGAGCACGGTGTGCCAGGCCGCGCGCCGGGCCTTCGAGGTCATCTCGTACAACGTGTCCCGGGCCAGTGCGCGGGTGAACCGGTACGTGCCGGGCGAGCCGGACAGATGGATCACCCGGGAGCGCACCAGCCTGGCCAGGGCGTCGTCGAGGACCCCGCCCGCCAGCGCCGGCTCGTTCACGGCGAGTGCGCGCACCTCCTCGGCACCGAACGACCCACCCACCACCGCCGCTCGTTCCAGCACGGCCCGGTCGGCAGCCGGCAGCCGGTCCAGCCAGGCCGTCAACAGGACCCGGATCGACGTGGGAACGCCCCGGTCCACGGCCTCCCGGCCGACCAGGTTCTCCAGGAGCAGCTCGGCGAACAGCGGGTTGCCGTCGCACTCCCGCACGACCCGGGCCAGGTCGTCCTCGGTGGCGACCGCCTCCTGCGCGGCGACCTCCGCCCGGTCCGCGAGCAGTCCCACCAGCCGCTCGGTCTGCGCGGGCGGCAGCGCGTCGAGACGCAGGGCGAGGTCCCCGGCCGGCACCGCGCCCGTCTCGGCGCGCGCCACGCGGATGACCAGCAGCGGGGTGTCCCGGGCGCCCTTGCCGAAATCGGCGACCATGTCGGAGAGGGTCGGCTGCGCCCACTGGAAGTCCTCCAGGACCAGGATCACCGGGGTGTGGCGGCCCAGGGCCTCCAGGAGCCGCCGGAACGCCCACCCGATCTCGTCGACGCTCACCGGGAGCCCGCTCTCGGTGCGGATGCCCAGGGCGACCGCGAGGGCGGTGACGGCGCGGTCCGCGCTCGGGCGCAGCGTCTCCAGCGCCCCCTGCGCCTCCTCCCAGCCGCCGGGCAGCGACCAGACCGCCTCGGCCAGCGGGCGGTGGGCGAGTCCGGCGCCGTACGCCTGGCAGCCGGCCCTCAGGACGACGGCGTCCTCCCCGGCCCGGCCCAGGAACTCCCGCACCAGGCGCGACTTGCCGATGCCCGGGGGGCCGGCGACCGTGACGAGGAGGCTGCGGCGCTCGCCCCGGGTTTCCGCGAACTCGTCCAACAGGAGCCGTAGTTCACCGTCGCGCCCGACGAGCGGGACCAGGTCCTCCCGGCTCGCCGCGTCGAGGACGGACAGGACCCGCCGGGCGGCGACCGGTTCGCGCTTGCCCCTCACCCGCAGCGGTGCGACGGCCTCCATACGGACCCGGCCGCCGACCAGGCGGGCCGTCTCCTCGCCGACGAGGATCTCGTGCGGCTCGGCGTGCGACTGGAGGCGGGCGGCGGTGTGCACGACGTCCCCGACCACCCTGGCCGCGCCGCCGAGTGCCCCCGCCACCACGGCCTCTCCCGAAGCGATCCCGCAGTGGGTGTCCAGCGGCACCCCCGCGCGGGACCCTCCGGCACCGGTGCCGATGGCCGTCACGGCCTCCCGGACGGCGCACGCCGCCCGGACCGCGTGCAGGGCGTCGTCCTCATGGGTGACGAACGCCCCGAAGACCGCCATCACGGCGTCGCCGATGAACTTCTCGACGACGCCCCCGTGTTCGGTGACCGCCGTCGTGCAGGCCCGGTAGTACCGGTCCATCGTGCGCCGCAGCGCTTCGGGGTCCAGGGTCTCGGCGAGCACCGTCGAGCCGACGAGGTCGATGAAGAGCGCCGTGACGATTCTGCGGCTGTCCGACGACGGCGCCCCCACGACGACCGGGGTGCCGCACTCCGGGCAGAACCGGGCTCCGTCCGGCACCGTGGCACGGCAACCGCCGCACCGCGCGGCGTCGTTCACAGGAGCTTGAGGTCCTGTCCCTCCACCTCACCGGACACCGCTTCCAGCCGCTCCTTGACGGTGTTGAGGACCTGGACCTCGTGCTCGCTGAGCCCCGAGAGGACCGAGCGCTGCTCGACCGCCAGCAGGTCCACCGGGTGGCCGGCCTCACGTAGTGCGTGCAGGGCGTCGAAGGGCATGACTACCGGTACCTCGTTCCCGTAGTGCGGCCAGTCGACAGGGACGCCGGCCGATCCGATGGAGCGCTCCGCGACCGTCAGCACCGCGAGGGCGCCGATGCCCCCGGGGGCCTCCTGCCGCTTCCGCTCGTCCGCGGGCAGCGGCGGCCAGATCCCCTGGACCAGAACACCCTGGGCGTACAGTCGCGCAATCATTTCCGTGCGATTCGATGCGCCCGTTCTTCGGAGCATGTTGCATAAATGAGCCGCCACCGTGTGCGGGCTGATGCACAGAGCCTCAGCGATATCCCGGTTCGAGGAGCCGGCGGCCACGAGCGAAGCGATCAAAATCTCACGCCTGGTCAAAATCTTCACCCCTCGTTTCGGCGAGCGAAGCGTTGGCCGGCAGAGAAATGCCGCGCTCCCGGGCAAGAGAGTAGCTGCGGGTCATGCTCCGGACAAGCACGCCTTGAGTGGGTTCATATGCCACCGGAATCATAGTCATTCGAGGGATACGAAGCCCGGGCGTGCCGGAGCATCCTTGCGATTGCACCAGCCCGTGACCATCCCCATGAAGGAGTGACCCATGTCGCAAGCACCCCTCGACGCGCTGCGCAGCGCCGGCACCCCGGTCGACCTGCTGTCGGAGTCCGAGCGCGACGTCTTCAGTGCCCTCAGCCCGGACGAGGTCGCGGTCCTCGGCTCGATCCAGGCCCGGCTCAACGCCGTGTCGGCCGCGGTCGAGGGCCAGGTGAACGACAACCAGGTCAACGTCCTCTGCTGATTCCAGACCCGGTGGGTCCGGCGGCACCGCCGCCGGACCCACCGGACCGCCGTGCGCCCGGACACCCAGAGGGAGCGTGATGATGGACCAAGTCAGCAGATACCTGGTGCTGAGCGACCGCGCGTACGCCGACACCACCGGCGTCCCGGTTCGGCTCGCCTACGGCACCCGCACCGCCAGCACCATCGCGGTGGACCTCCCCACCGCGCGGGCACTGGAGGCCCGGGACGCCGGCGCGCTCACCCCGGCCTGGACCGGCGCGCTGCGCGCGGCCCAGCTGCTCGTACCGGCCGGCGAGGACGAGCTGTCCGCCGTACTCGACCGCAACCGACGCGCGTCGGCGGAGCGTTCGGCCGTGCACATCGCCCTGCTGCCGACCTCCTACTGCAACATGGGGTGCGCCTACTGCGGCCAGGAGCACACCCGGGGCGGGCTGTCCCACACCCACCGCAGCCGGGTCCGCGACCGCGTGCTGCGCGCCGTGAACGCCCCGGAGACCCGCAGTGCCCGCATCGACTGGTTCGGGGCCGAACCGATGATGGGCTACGCGGTCATCCGCGACCTCGCCCCCCGGTTCGTCGCCGCCGCCGCCGAGCGCGGGGTCGCCTACTCCTCGGTGATCGTCACCAACGGCTCCCTCCTCACCCCGAAGAAAATCGGCACACTGATCCGCTCCTGCGGGGTCACCCATTTCGAGATCACGATCGACGGGCCGCCGGACATACACAATGAACACCGGCCACTGAAAAGCGGACGCGGATCTTTCTGGAACATCGTGCGCGCCGTGCGTTCCGTACTCGACGAACCGGATCTTGGGCCCACCCATTTCTCGTTCCGGACGAATGTCGATGTGCACAACCAGGACGACGTACCCCGCTATATCGAGCTGATGGCGGAGTTGGGTTTCAGCCACCCCCGCGTGTCCTTCTCGATCTTTCCCGTCCACTCGTGGGGAAACGACGTATCGGCGATCGAGGTGTCCAAGCAGGAGTTCGCCGAACGCGAGACGGGGTGGCTCCGGCTGCTCGCCCAGCACGGGCTGCACACGCAGCTGATGCCGACCACCGCGCGGAAGGTCCTCTGCCCGGCCACGACCCGCTCGTCCGAGATCATCAGCAGCACCGGAAACATCTTCTCGTGCAGCGAGTACCCCCTCGTCCCCGAGGCCGAGCGCACCCTCGTGCTGACGCACATCGACCGGGCGGGCACCGAACCGGTCCGGCCGCTGGGCCCCTTCGACGGCTGGAACGACGAGATCGCCGCGGGCACCACCTGGTGCAAGGGCTGCGTCTTCATGCCCACCTGCGGCGGCGCCTGCCCCAAGGCATGGCAGGAGGGCCATCCGCCCTGCCCCAGCTACAAGTACAACGTTCAGGAGAGGCTCGATCTCGTCGCCGCCCAGATCGGCCTGCGCGAGGCGGCCGGTGAGCCCGCCGGAGCCCGGTGAAGACGGCGGAGACCGGCCCGGACTCCCCTCGCCGGCTACTCATCGGGGTGTGCGGCTCCGGCAACGTACTCGCCGTTCCGCAGTACCTCATGGCCCTGCGCACCGGCCTCGGACCCGGCGTCGAGATCCGCATGGCCATGACCCGCTCCGCCGCCGTGCTCGTCCCGGCCGCCACCATGCGTCTGCTGTGCCGGGACGTGTACTGCGACGGCGAGGACGAACTGACGATCGGCCATGTCGCCCCCGCCGTCTGGGCGGAACGGTTCGTCGTCCTGCCCGCCACCGCCAACATGCTCGGCCAGGCCGCCAACGGACTCGCCTCCGGACTCCTCAGCTCGGCACTGCTCGCCCACGAGCGCCCGGTGCTGTTCTTCCCGAGCATGAACAGCCTGATGTGGGAGCGCCCCGCCGTCCGCCGGAACGTGGCCCGGCTGCGCGCCGACGGCCACGCCGTGGTGGACCCGGTACCCGCCCCCGCCTGGCAGATCTCCGCGGGCGACGTACGCAAGAACCTCGGGCTGCCGCCGCCGAACACCGTGACCGCGGTGATCCGCGAGTTCCTGGACCTGGACGTGACGGCTGTCCCGTAGGGCGCGCCTTCACACTGCCGTCCGCCGTGCGACGGCAGTTCGAGGACACCGCCCAGGCCCGCTCGGCGGCTGAACACCGGCACCAGCACGAGGAGGACACGTGGCACCAGCCGGACAGAGGTTCCGTACGGCACTGGCGAGCGGACCGATGTCGGTGCGCGGCTTCCGGCTGCTGCTCGCCGGGCAGCTCTCCTCCACGGTCGGCGACTACTGCTACGCCGTGGCGCTGCCGTGGCTGATTCTCTCCGGTGACGGCGGCCCCGTCCTGCTCGGCACGGTCCTGGCCTGCTACGGCATCCCCCGCGTCGTCACCATTCCGCTGGGCGGCGTGGTGGCCGACCGGATCGGCGGCCGGCGGGTGATGCTCGTGGCCGACCTGGTGCGGGCCGTGGCCGTGGGCATCCTCGCGGTGCTCGCCTCGACCGGGACACCGACTCTGGCCCAGCTCGCGCCCATCGCCGTCGTCCTGGGCGCCTGCTCCGGGATCTTCATCCCCGCCTCGTACACCCTTCTGCCCGCCCTGCTGCCCAAGGAGGACCTGGGCCGGGGCAACGCCCTGTCGACCATGGTCAACCAGGTCGGCGGACTCCTCGGGCCGACGGCGGGCGGCGCCCTGGTGGCCGCCTTCGACGCGGGCCCGGCGCTCACCGTCGACGCCGCGTCCTTCCTCGTGTCGGCGCTGGTGCTCGCCCGGATACGCTCCGGCGCGGATGCGGACGCGCCCCGGAAGGACGGGCCCGCGGGTGCCGAGGAACTCCCGGCCCGCGAGACGTCCTTCGTCGAACTGCTGCGCCACGGAAGGCTGTTGCACGTCGTCCTGGTGGTGGCCCTCGTCTGCAACCTGGCCTTCAACGGCACGATCGAGGTGGCCCTGCCCGAACTGGCCCACCAGGGCATGGGCGCCACCGGCTACGGTGTCCTGCTCACCTGCCTGAGCCTGGGCGGTCTCGCCGGTTCGCTGGTGGCCGCCCGCAGCCGGCCGGTGGAGTCGCCCGCCTATCTCTTCGCCGCCCTCGCGGTCGTCATGGGCATCGCCTTGAGCGCCGTCCCGTACGCCGGCGGCCTGGTCGGCGCCGCCGTGTGCGTGTGCGTCTACGCGCTGGCCAGCGGCTGGCAGAACATCGTCGTGGTGACACTGCTCCAGGTCTGGGCCCCGCCGGCACTCATCGGCCGGGTCATGAGCCTGGTCATGCTGGCCGTCATGGGCACCTTCCCGGTCTCCGTGGCCGTGGCCGGCTTCGGGGTCCGCCACCTCGGCGCGGCACCGTTCTTCCCGGTGGCGGGCGCGGCCATCGCCCTGTCCGTACTGGGCGCGCTCAGCCAGCGCGCCTTTCGCGACCACCGCTCCGGCACCGAGTACGCCCCACCGGTCCCCGCACCTCCGGGGGCCCCGGCGAGCGGCCCCGCCTCCGGCGTGCAGGCCGCCCGTGCCCCGCATCCACGGCAGGACAACAGTCAGGAGTCACAGCGATGAGCGTGTTCGTCCCGTTGGGCATGCCGCGGTTCGAGGGGGAGCCCGGCCACGGCCGGCGGCCGGGCCGGGGCACCGGCAACACCGCCTACCTGCTGGTCAACCCGCCGGTGACCGACCCGACGACCGCCTACCACTCGATCCCGTACCTCGTGGGCGCCGCCCGCGAGGCCGGCCACACCGAGTACGCCTGTGTGGACGCCAACCTCGACGCCTTCACCTACCTCGCCGACCCCGAGCGCTTCGGCGCGACGCTCGCCGCCGCCCGCCGCGCCCGCGCCGAGATCGACGCCAGGTCCGCCGCCCCGCGCCGGCACGACGAGATCCGTTACCGGCAGGCGCTGGCCGCCGAGGGCCTGAGCGCCACATCGGCCCGCGACGCGATCGGCGTGTTCCAGGACCCCGAGCACTTCTACCACCCCCCGACCTACGCCCAGGCGGTCGCGGTGATGAGCCGGTGGTGGGACCTGATCGCCCTGGAGATGCCGCCCGGCGCGGCGGACGGCTTCTCGATGCGGGTGAAGTCCGCCGTCAACCTGTGCAGTACGGCGGACCTGTCCGACCCGGCTGTCCCGGCGGCCCTCGCCCGCCCCTTCGAGGGCTACTTCGCCGACGAGTTCGTCCCGAAACTGCGCGAACGCCCCTGGGCGGTGGTGGGCCTGTCGGTCAACTACACCAGCCAGCTGCCCGTCGCCCTGAGGATGGCCCGCCTGATCCGTACCGTGCTGCCCGACACGGTGATCGTCTTCGGCGGCACCGAGGTCGGCGACGTGGTCAAGTACGCCCCGGACCTCGCGGCCCCGTGGCGGGTATTCCAGGACGCCGACCTGATCGTGCCCGGCGAGGGCGAGGCCGCGCTCATCGGCATCCTCGACGCGGTCGGCAACGGCGCGGTCCGGGGCGGCGACGCCTTCGAGGCCATCGGCGGCGTGATGACCAGGAGCCGGCCGGTCCCCGACATCGCGTACAGCGATGTGGCGGCGCTCGCCTCCCCGGCGTACGACGTGTGGGACTGGGAGCGCTACTGGGCACCCGAGCCGGTCATCCTCTACAGCCCGACCCGGGGCTGCTACTGGAACAAGTGCACCTTCTGCGACTACGGCCTCAACACCGACCGGCCGACCTCGCCGTCACGTGAACGCCCTGTCGCCGCCGTGCTGGAGGACCTGCGGGAGGCGAGCCGCTACGGCAGGACCCTGTACTTCGCGGTGGACGCCATGTCCCCCCGCTATCTGCGCACCCTCGCCGCCGCCCTCGTGGAATCGACCCTGGACCTGCGGTGGTCCGCCGAGCTGCGGTTGGAACGCACGTTCCCCAAGCGTGCCGTGGGTGAACTCCTCGCGGCCTCCGGCTGCGTCGCGATCTCCTTCGGCTACGAGTCCGGCGCCCAGCGGATCCTCGACCTCATCGACAAGGGGGTCGGGATCGACGTCGTCCCCGACGTCCTGGCCGAGCTGGCACGCAACGGCATCGCCGCCCAGATCATGGGCTTCACCGGCTTCCCCACCGAGACCCGGGCGGAGGCGCTGGCGACGTACGAGTTCCTCCAGCACCACGAGAAGCTGTGGACCACCGCGGGCATCGGGGTGTTCGCGCTGACGCCCGGTTCCATCGTGGCCAAGGACCCCGGGCGCTTCGGCGTCGATCTGCTGCCGCTCTCCGCCTCCGACGACATCCGGCGCTACCTGCCCTGGCGGGACCGGGAGACCGGCGAGGCCCACTGGCCGGTGGCGGAGGACCCGCGGATTCCCCGCGAGTACAGCACCGGCAACCGCAAAACCAGCTTCGACCGCCCCTTCCTCGGCGGCATCGACTCCGCGCACACCCTGCTGTACTTCGCGCGTTTCGGCCGCGGACTCCTGCCCGAGGCACCCGAGGGGACCGGCCGCGAGAAGGAGCCCCGTGTCCGCCTGGTCGAGGAGCCGGTGGTGAGGATTCCGTTCGCCTCCGTCGACGAACTGACCGGTGTCGACGAGCTGATGGCGGAGGTGAGCCGCAGGAGCAGGGCGCACCTCGACACCACGTCCGGCGCGTACGAGGAATGGCTGGACGGCCCCGGCACGGCCCGACCCGGGGCCTGCGGCGTCCTGGTCATGGCCAACGGCGGCCTGGTCGAGGTGCCCGCCGGGGTGGACTTCGGCACGGACAACGCCGTGACCCGCGCCCTGCGTGTGATGCTCGCGACGCAGGCCCGGGTCTGAGACCGCCCGGGGCGGCCGGGGCGGACGAGGGGGACGCCGGGCATCCTGGATGTCCGTCCCGGCCGCCACCGGCTCGTTCGGGGCGAAGAAGTGCTCCGGGTTGTTCAGCGGTCCAGGCGACCTGCGGCCGTGGCGGGTGCGGTCAGGACCGCTCCGAGAGGGCGCGCTTGAGGATCTTGCCCGTCGGGCCCTTGGGGAGCGTGTCGGCGAGGCGGACGATCCGGGGGTACTTGTACGGGGCGACCCGGGCCTTGACGTACGCGCGCAGGTCCTCCGGCGTGGCCGTGACACCGGGCCTGAGCGTGATGAACGCGGTGATCTCCTCCCCGTGGAGCTCGTGCGGGACGCCGATGACGGCGGCCTCGGCGACGGCGGGGTGCGTGTAGAGCAGTTCCTCGATCTCACGGGGGTAGACGTTGTAGCCACCCCTGATGATCATGTCCTTCTTGCGGTCGACGATGAAGTAGTGCCCGTCCACGTCGCGGCGGGCGAGATCGCCGGTACGGAACCAGCCGTCCGTGAAGGAGGCCGCCTCGGCATCGGGCCGGTTCCAGTAGCCCGACATGATGTTGGGGCCGCGTACGGCGATCTCCCCGATGCCGCCCTCGGGGGAGTCCTTGCCCTCCTCGTCGATCAGCCGGACCTCCACCCCGTCGATGGGTGTGCCGATCGAACCGGGCTTGCGCACACCGTCGACCGCCCCGAGCGTGACCACAGGCGCGGTCTCGGACAGTCCGTACCCCTCGACGACGGGGCAGCCGAAGGCCGCCTCGAAGCGGTGCAGCACGTCGACCGGCATGGCCGAGCCGCCGGTCGCCGAGATCCGCACGGTGTCGGTGCCCGCCCCGCCGGCCACCTCCGCCGCCGCGAGCAGGGCGACGAACATGGTGGGCACCCCTTCCATGACGGTGACCTGGTCGCGGAGCAGGATCCGCAGCGCGGCGGCGGCGTCGAAGCGCGGCAGGAGCGTCACGCAGGCGCCGGTCAGCACGGCGGCGTTGAGTCCGCAGGTCTGCCCGAAGACGTGGAAGAAGGGCAGGCCGCCGAAGACCGTGTCGGTGCCGGTGATGCCGAGGAGCCCGCTGACGGTCTCGGTGTTGCTCTGCAGGTTGCCGTGGGTGAGGACGGCTCCCTTCGGGCGGCCGGTGGTGCCCGAGGTGTAGAGGATTACGGCCGCGTCGTCGTCCGCGCGCTCCGTGATCGTGGTGGGGAGCTCCACGGAGGCGAGAGCGTTGGCGAATTCGGCGGTGGTGACGTCGGTGCACGTGATGCCCAGCCGCTCGGCGGCGAGCGATGCCTCCGCCGCCGCCGCGCCCCAGGTGACGATCGTGCGAGCGCCGCAGTCCCCGGCGCTGTAGCCGACCTCGTCGGCCTTCAGCAGGGGGTTCATCGGAACGACGACAGCACCCGCCCGCAGTGCTCCGTAGTAGACGACCGCGAACTGCGGGATGTTGGGCAGCATGATCGCGACACGGTCGCCCGGCGTGACGCCCTCCGCGGTCAGCCAGGAAGCGACTCGGGCACTGTGCTCGTCCAGGGTCCGGTAGTCGAGCACCTGGTCGTCGAGACGGAGGGCGGGACGGTCGGGGTGGGCCTCGGCGGTGTGCGCCAGGTTGTGGGCGAGATTGGTCACCGTTGACCTCTTTCGTGCGGGCTTTCGATGCGACTCTGCGGATACGCGCCCGAGGCGCTTTCCGTCGGTACGGGGCTCACGCGTCCTTGGCGGCGGTGTAGCGGGCGGCCCCGCCCGTCAGGTAGTTGATGTCTCCCAGGCCCTGTGCCTGGGAGAGCTGGGCGGTCAGACCCTGGATGGTGACCGCGTCGAGCACCGAGTGGAACTGGCCGTCGTCGGAGAAGTTGATGTTCGCGCCGTAGACGACGTACAGCACGACGGTGTCCTCGGTGTTGCTCTCCGGCACGAAGAGCTTGTGGACGGAGGCACCGGGCTCGTACAGGTACGAACCCTCGGTCTGCGGCTGGTCCGGGTACTCCCGGTAGGCCCACGAGCCCTTGAGGGTGTACGCGTGCACGGCACCCGTGTGCAGGTGGATCGGGAGCTCCGCGCCGGGAGAGAAGTGGGCCAGCACGACCCAGACGCCGACCTCGGGGTCGAGGAAGAGCGGCTGGTAGTGGATGCCCGGGCCGAGCGAGTCCTTGATCACCGGGATGTCGTTGACGTTCAGCGTCAGCAGCTCGCCCTGCGGGAGGGACGTGACGGGAAGCTTGGCGGCGGAGGGCTGGACGGCCATCTGCTGTCTCCTTGTTCTTCAGTGTTCGCGCAGTTCTTCAGTGTTCGCGCACGGGTGGGTGACGGTGCGTCAGTGTGTGGGGACGATGAGAACCTTGGCGTCCTTCTCGGGGTCGGCCAGGCCACGGCAGGCGTCCACGACCCCGTCGAGGCCGACCCGGCCGGTGATGAGCGGCTCGGCCCGCAGCTCGCCGGCCGCGAGATGCGCCAGGGTCCGGGCGAACTCCTCGACCGTGTAGTAGAGGGAGAAGACCAGGTCGATCTCCTTGAGCACGCCGAAGGTGGGCAGGAAGCGGTCCTCGGCCATGCAGAGGCCGGCGACGACCACCCGGGAGCAGGCAGGGGCGCCGGCCAGTACCTGCTGGATGACACCGGGCACGCCGACGCACTCGAAGACCACGGACGGACGGAACGGCAGCGTCGGGAACAGCGCGGTCTGGCGCCCGTAGCGGCTCGGCTCGCTGACCGCTGCCACCTCGCGCCAGGAGTCGTACGGGGAGGTCTCGCGCGGGTCGACCACGATGTCGGCGCCGAGTTCGGCGGCGAGGGCGCGGCGGGCGGGCGAGAAGTCCGCCGCGATGACCGGACCGATGCCCCGCATCTTCAGCACCGAGATCACCGCGAGGCCGATCGGGCCGCAGCCGATGACGATCGGAACGTCGTCGTTCCCGAGGGCTCCGCGGTTGACGGCGTGCAGAGCCACCGCCAACGGCTCGGTCAGCGAAGCCACTTCGCTCGACAGGTCGTCGGGCACCGGCATCAGCAGCCCCTCGGTCAGCACCATGTACTCGGCGTAGCCGCCCGGCGCCTCGACGCCGCCGAATCCCAGGTTCACGGGCACGGGCCGGGCGAGCACGGGCGGAGACACGACGCGGGCGCCGGGCGCGAACGTCCCTTCCGTCCCGGGCCCGTCGCGTACCACCTCGGCGCAGAACTCGTGCCCCAGCACGACCGGCCGGTGCGGGTCGAGCAGGTCTCCGCCGGTCACCGCCCTCACGCCGGCGGCGAGTTCGTGGCTGTGCGACACGCAGTGCAGGTCCGAACCGCAGATGCCGTTGGCCAGGGTCCTGACCAGGACCTCGCCGGGGCCGGGGACGGGTATCGGCACCTCCGTGAGTTCGAGGCCGCCGTTCCGCAGGATTACCGCTCGCATCGTCATGAGGTCTCTCCGTCGACGGTCGTCACATGGCCGGGGCGGCCGGTCGGGCCGGCGCGCGCGGGCTGGTCGGGATGGGTGTCATCCGGCGCTGTATCCGCCGTCGACCGGGATGGTCACGCCGTTGATCAGCCGGGCGGCGGGGGAGGCGAGGAACAGCGCGGTCCCCGCGAGCTCCTCGGGCTCGCTGAGCTGCCCGCCGGGGATACGGCTGGTGATCGCCTCGGCCGCTCCCGGCAGCGCCTCGAGCGGCGCGGTCAGCGCGGTACGGATCCAGCCGGGCGCGATGCCGTTGACCCGGATGCCCTCGGCCGCCCAGGCAAGGGCCAGGGTCTTGGTCAGCTGGACGATGCCGGCCTTGGCGGCACCGTAGGCCGGTACCAGCGGGGAGCCGAAGTAGCTGTACATCGAGCCGACATTGATGACGCTGCCGCCGGACGCGGCCAGCAGCGGCCGCAACGTGGTCGCCACCGAGAACGAGCCGGTCAGATGGATGCCGACGATTTCCTCGAACGTGGCGAGTTCGTACTCCTCCATCGGCGCGGCACGGCCCGCGCACTGCACCAGCACGTCGAGCCGGCCGAGTGTGCCGGCGAGCACCCGCACCGCGTCGGCGTCGCGTACGTCGAGGGTCCTGTCGTCGATGCCCTCGCGCGTCTTCTCGGCCAGGGGGACGAGGTCCGTGGCGATCACATGTGCTCCGGCCTCGACGAACGCCGTCGCGATCGCGCTGCCGATGCCGCCACGGCCACCGGTGATGAGGACGTGTTTGCCTGACACGTCGAAGTTGACGGGCATCCGAGGGCTCCCTTGCTCCGGAACGGTGACTGGCCCCAGCTTGCAACTACGCCCCCGCCAAGTCTTGACGTCGGACGACAAGGATTTGACACTTGGCGACATGAGTTCGTTGATCCGCTCCAGCTCCCTCACCGGATTTCCCGCGCTGGTCACGTCTCTCGGCGGACAGCCCGATCCGCTGCTGCGGCAGGCGGGCATCCGTCCGGATGTGGTCGGCGACCCGGACGAGTACATCCAGTACCGCTCTCTGGTGACCGTCCTCGACCTCGCTGCCAGGCGGCACGACTGTCCCGACCTCGGGCTGCGTCTCTCCACCCATCAGGGTCTGGACGTCCTCGGCCCGGTCGGCGTCATCGGCCGCCACGCCGCGTCGGTGGGCGAGGCGCTCGACGGGATCACCCGGTTCCTCCACCAGTACAGTCCCGCGATCGAGATCGCCGTCGAGGCCGAGGGGCCGGTCGCCCAGTACCACTTCCGCATCCGACCGCGGGTGCGTCGAGGGCTCATCGACCTGGCCCAGATCGGTGAGCTGTCCCTCGGTACCAGTCTGCAGATCTTCCGGATGCTCATCGGGAAGGATTTCACCCCGCTCTCCGCCTCGTTCCTGAGCCGGCCGGCCGCGTCCATGGCCACGTACGAGAGCTACTTCGGCTGCCCGGTGGCGACGGAGCAGGATCATTGGGGATTCGCCTTCTCGGCGGACGTGCTGGGCCGGCCGGTCGAGGGCAGCGATCCGGCGGTGAGGCGGATCGTTCTCGAGTATCTGAGCGGTGTGGTGGGCGGCCTCGGCGGCAGTGGCCTGCCGGCCGACGTCCAGAGCGTGGTCAAACGGGCGTTGCCAACCCGGCGGTTCGGGCTTGAGGACGTCGCGGAGAGCTTCGCCGTGCACCCGCGGACCCTGCAACGACAGCTGGCCGCCCACGGGACCACGTTCCAGGAGATCGTCGACGACGTGCGCCGCGAGCTCGCCGACCGCTATCTCCGCACCACGGGCATGCCGTTGGCACAACTCGCCGACGTCCTCGGATACAGCGAACAGAGCAGCTTCAGCCGTTCCTGCCGGCGGTGGTTCGGCTGCGCCCCACTGGCCCATCGGGCGGCTTCGGCCTGACATCCACCGTCCTGCGGCGCCAGGTCCCCCATCCGGCATGTACTCACGGCGATCGCAGGGGACATCGGGCGTCTCAGCGGGATGACATCGCCAAGCCGCCCGCCCCTTGGCTACTTCGGCGGGTCCCCGAGTTCGCGCAGGCCCTGCTCCACGGCATGCTCCAGGTCCTCGGGGAGAAGGAAGCGGTGCGCCACCAGGTCCTGCGCGGCCGCGCGGATCGCGGCCGCGTCGGGACGTGCGGCCGTGCCCGGCACGGGAAGGCGGCTGCCGGGCATCTCGTAGAGGACGTCGGGGAGGCCGTCCACGTGTGCGCGGGGGTTCCAGCCGGTGTAGGCCGCGGCGCCGACGGCCACTTCGGGCAGGCGGATGCCCGCGCGCTCGTTGCCGTTGGCATCCACTGCGGAGACCAGGGCGACGAGCGGCTCGCCGGTTCGCAGAGGCCACGCGGTGTCGGGGTCGATGGCCGGTGTGTGGGTGAGGTGCTCGGGATCGGGCAGTGCCGGCTCGGGGAAGGACGCCAGGACCTCCTCCCGGGTGACGGCGGTGCCGTCGCCGCGGCGCGGGACCTGACTGGGCTCCGGCTCGCGGCCTTCGCTCACCCACTCGTCCAGCTGGACGAACAGGGCCCGCGTGACGAGCGTCGGGTCGAGCAGGTGCGGCGGGTTGGCCAGCGGCATGGCCGTCTTCAGGAACGACACCGGGCCGAGGTGGTCGGTGCCGGAGATCAGGTAGGTGCGGGCGTCGGGGTCCTCGGGCAGGTCGTCGCCCGTGTGCGGGTCCTGGTGGACGAGGGCGCCGTCACCGCGCCAGTACTCGTACGCGCTGTTGACGAGGACGGTTTTGGGGACGCCGCCGGCAGCGCGCTGGCGGCCGAGCAGTGCGGTGGTGTCGAGAGGGGCGCCGTAGGCGGGGGTGAGCGGGTGGAGCAGGGCGGGCTGCCCGTAACGCTGGTTGAACTCGCCCCGGCGTGCGCTGGCGACCTGGGCGAACACGCCGTCGAAGACCTGGTTGCCGTGTTCGTCGAGGTTCATCCCCTCGTGCAGGAGGTGACGCAGCACCCTCCCGCTCTGTGAGATGCCGGTGGTGAGGACGTGGCTGTGGCCCGCGCGCAGGCTCGCGCCGAAGTCGCGCAGGGCGAGCAGGCCCGCGCCGACGACCGGGGCGAACGCCGAGCGGTAGCGCAGCCGGTACCAGTGGAAGGCGCGGAAGCCGCCCTCCACCTCGAAGCGGGTGTCGCCGGTGAAGCGCCACCGGGAGCGCGGCACCGTCTGCTCCGGGCCCATCGGCGAGGTGCGGACAGTGAGGACGGCCTGCGGGTCGGTGCGGTCGGCGGTGGGGTAGTCGCTGAAGGAGACCAGCGGGTTGGAGTCGCTGAGGGCGTGGTCGTCCTGGTCTGCGTCGGGCCGGAACTCGACCCGCAGCCAGCCGGGCTCGACGTCCGCGACCGGTGCCGTCAGACCGAGCGAGGTGGGGGTGCGCGGGACGTCCCACTGCCAGCCGCACCAGGCGACGGTCCAGCCGCGACGTGGCAGGAAGGCGTCCATCCCCGCGGGGTAGCGGCCCAGGCCGAACTGAGGGTCGGGCAGGTGGTTGAACGGCAGACCCATGGTCATACCGCGGTTGGGAACGCTGAGCAGGGCCCGGCCGGCGCCGCCCGAGGTGGGGCGCAGTATGCGGACGTCCGCGTCGAAGCGGACCAGGCCGTCGGTGTCGCGGGGCGCGAGGCCGAGATCAGTGACGCGGGTGTTGGCCGGGTCGTCGGGATCGACGGCGAATGACGCGATGGCGGTCACCCACTCGTAGGGAAGGTCCTCGTAGGGATCGGCGGATGTGACGGTGAGTTGTTCCAGCATGTTCCACCTCGTGATGACGGCTGTTTCCGGTCCGGTGAGGCGCCAGGCCGTGTCTGACCATTCCGGCCGGGCGGTCGGCGCCCGGCACGGCACCTCGCGGCGTTGTCGGACCGCGCGAGTACATCCCGTGCTCGGGCGGTCCTCCGCCTTGCGATGCGCCGCACCGGACACCGCCCGCCGATCCGACGCGCATGGTCGGACACGGCCTTGCCGCGGGGTTCACGGGCCGGTCGGGCAGATTCGGGCGGGCACTGCCTGTCCGGGCAGTCTGCCGAAGTCGAGAAGGTCCCGGCCGGGCGGGGCCTGGATCCAGCGCGTGACACCGCGCTCGGCGAGGACCTGCACGGCGGTCGACCAACGGACGCCCCGGGTCATGCCGGCACTCAGTTCGGTACGCAGGCGCCCGGCGTCGAAGAGCGTCTGGCCGGTCAGGTTCCCCGCGACGGGGACGCGCGGTCGGCGGATCTCGACCAGGCTCAGGGCGTCGGCGACCTGTTGAGCGGCGGGTGCCATGAGCGGACAGTGCGCGGGTACGGCGACCGGCAGCCGGACCACACGGCGGGCGCCGAGTGCGGGCAGGCGCGCGGTGAGCAGGTCCAGGGCTTCATCCGTGCCGGAAGCGGTGACCTGCGCACATCCGTTGGTGTTGGCGGCCCACACCTGATGGCCGAGGGCGCGCAGTTCGGCAGTGAGTGCCTCGACGGCGGCCGGCCCCACGCCCTGGGCGGCGAGCATGCCGGAACTCGGGGGCGCACTCGCGGCCATGGCGCGGGCGCGCAGGTCGACGAGTGCGACCGCGTCGGCGAGGTCCAGGGCATCGGCGGCCACGGCGGCGGTCCACAGGCCCAAGGAGTGCCCGGCGAGGTAGTCGGCGGACATGCCTGCCGCCCGGGCCGCTCGGTGCCAGGCGGTTCCGGCCAGCAGCAGGGCCAGTTGCGTACCGCGGGTGCCCGCCAGGGACTGGTCGGTGTCAAGGGTGTCGGTGTCCTCGCCCAGGACCCGGGACGCCTCGTCGAGCACCGCCCTGCCTTCGGGGGGCAGGTCGTGGAGCATGCGGGGGCGCTGGGCCCCCTGGCCGGGGAAGAGGACGGCGGTCGTGGTCACGGTTCGCGCCCCCAGGGCGCGGAGGTGAGCACCGGCCCGCCGGGGGTCTTCAGCACGATGCGTCCCCCGGTGCCTTCCCGTAGCCATTCGGCGGCGGAGAAGGCGCCCAGCGGTGTCTCGACGCAGAGGTCGAGGCGGGCGGGGTAGGGAGTCCCGGCGTCGAGCAGCCGGGCGACCAGGTGCCGTGGCAGCGGCTCGGGTGCGCGCAGGACGGCGTCGAGGTCGCTGTGCCCGGTGACTGCGGGCCGCCCGGTCGCGAGTTCGAAGCCGACACTGCCGCCGGGCCCCCACTGGTTGCCCAGGCGGAGGCGGACGGCGGTCTCACGGAAGGCGGCCAGAGTACGGAAGGCGGGCAGCCACTCGCGCCCGGGAGCCGGGGCGGGCGGGACACTGTCCGGCGTCAGGTGCCGGACCACGCCGTCCGCCGGTGCACAGGCCGCATACCGTTCGGAGCGGGCGGCGCCGCGCAGTCCGACGGCGAGCAGTCCCGGCGCCGCCGGCGCCCGGCGCACCACGGCCCAGGCTCCGGGGCAGCCGTCGGGGACATCAGCGGCCGCAGCCCGCATCGCGGCATGTGCCAGGGCTCCGCCGTCGGGTGCGGTGAGCGTGCCCCGGTCGGCGATCAGCACCAGATCGTGCACGAGCGGGCTGGTCCGGCTCACGGCCGCCACGCGGCGGCGATACGTTCGCGTACCTCGCGGGTGGCGGCTCGCTGCTGCCGGGCGGCCGGTGAGGACATGCGCGATGAGAGGCCGCCGATGCCCGCGCGGGCATCGGCGGCGGCCTCGGCCAGTGCGGTCAGGACGGCGGCAGTGTCGGCGGGAGTGGGCGCGGCCGGGTTCTCGGCCCGCACGGTGCTGTGGACGGCGCCGAGAGCGGCGAAGGAGGCGCCGTCGTGCGCGGTGGCGGGGACCAGCTCGGCGATACGGTCGAGTTCGGCGGGACTGCGGCGGGTGATCCGGGCCGTGGCGGGCCTGGACATCACCTGCACGGTGACGTCCTCGTGATCGAGCAGGACGATTCGGTCGGCCTGGAGGCCGAAAGCGAGAAACGCCCCGGAGACGGCTTTGCCGGTGATCAGCGCGACGAGCGGGTGCCCGGCCATCCGGGCCCGTGCGGCCGCGGCGACCGCCGCTGCGAGTGCCTGGTGGAGGCCGACGAGCTCCTCCACGTAGCCGTAGGCCTGGCTGGGAACGTCCACCACCAACACGATCGGCCGCGGCAGGGAGCGGCCCTGGTCGCGGGCGACGGCCCCGGCCAGCACGTCCGCCAGAGCCCATCCCTCCTCCAGGCCGACCTCGCCGCCGCGCGCCCGGGGCAGGCGGGCCGCCGGGTCGGCCACGACGGCGATCAGCAGTGCGTCCTGACCGTCGAGCCCGACGGAGCCGACACGCATCGATCCGGGCAGGTCGGCCCGGCGCCCGGCGGGAACGCCGCCCGAGATGCCGGGGGAGGTACCGGTCGACGGCCCGGCGGACGTGCCGGTCGGCGCATTGACGAGGGCGTCGGCAGCGGTGCCGACCAGGGCTTCGAACCAGGCGGCGCCAAAGGATGGCGATGGAGGCCGGGGTGTGCGGATGCCGCTCATGAGGTGCCTCGGGTGGTCGGTGCGGTGGTCAGGGTGCGCAGGTCGGCCGGTGTGGGCCGGCGCGTGGGGTCGAGGGCGGCCAGCAGCCGCCTGGCCTCGGCGATGCGTGCGGTGCGCGGGGGCGGGGCGTCCGCTGCGGGCGAACGCCAGACTTCCCGCACTGCTTCGGCCACCTGTTCGACCGTGTCCTCGACGAGTCGTTCGGCCTGTCCGGTCGCGACGCGCTGGGCGCCGCCGATCATCGCCCAGACGGCAGTCCGGTCGGCGGCTTCCAGCTCCTGCGGCCCCGCCTCGGTCTCGATGACCTCGGGACCGTTCAGGCCCAGTCGGCCGCCGCGGGTCATGATCAGGTGGCTGGTGAGGGCGGCGGCGATTCCCATGCCGCCGAAGCAGCCCACCGGCCCGGCGATCACGCCGACCACGGGTCCAGTGGTGCTGAGCCGTACGAGCGAGGCGTGGATCTCCGCAACGGCCAGCAGACCGAGGTTGGCCTCCTGGAGGCGGATTCCGCCGGTGTCCAGGAGGAGGACGACGCGGATCGGCAGGCCCCGGCGACGGTCCTCGGCGGCCAGGTCCAGGGCGGCGGCGAGCTTGGCGCCGGAAACCTCGCCCACGCCACCGCCCTGGAACGCGCCGTCCAGGGCGAGTACGACGGCGTCGGCGCCCTCCAGGGTGCCGCGGCCGACAACCGCTCCGTCGTCGCTCTGCGGAACAACACCTTGCGGGACCAGGTGCGGTGACTGCGGGCCCTCGAACGGGCCGAGCAGTTCGCGGAAGGTGCCGGGGTCGAGGACGGCCCGAACCCGCTCGCGTGCGGTCAGTTCGCCGAACGATGGCCGTGGTGCCGGGGCGGGAAGCACCGGCGCCGGTTCGGGCACCGCATCCCCGGCCGTGTCCGCCGCCTCGCGGGCCTGGGCCAGGCGCAGCGACACCATGCCCGGCGTGGCGCCGAAGTCGTTGACCTCGTAGTGCCCGGCGGGCGCTCCCTCGGAGAAGAAGCGGTCGAGGACGCGACGCCAGACGGTGTCGTACCCGTCGACACTTGTGCGCACCACGACGGTGGCCTCGGCCGGCCCCGGGGTCAGGCCCGGGGCCGGGGTCATGACGATCTCCAGGTCGCCGGAGGCGACCGCGCCGACGTGTGCGCGGCGGCGCATCGGGAGCTGGCTCGTACAAGTGAAGGAGAGAGTCCGCATGCGCTCAGCACCTCGTCGCGTCGGGGTCGTCGGAATGGGTGGCGTCCAGGAGGAGGGCGAGCGCGAGCATGTCCGCGCTGCCGCCGGGCGAGAGGCCGAGCCGCAGCAGGCCCGCGTCCAACGAGGTCAGGGCCGCGGCGCCGGCCGGGGTGCCCGCGCCGCCGAGCCGCAGCACCTCGGCGGCGCCGTCCTGTGCGAGTCGCAGTGCGCGCGGGCCTCCCCTGGCGAGCAGGCAGGTGTCGTCGAGGGTGGTCATACAGGCGAGCAGGGCGTTCAGGCGGGCCGAGGTCTCGTCCTCCCCTGAGGCCCGGCACCGGCGCAGTACCCGCAGAGCCCGTGCGGCGCCGGGGAAGCCCGCGCGGGCCGCGCCGACGGCTCCGGCAACCCGGTAGGTGGCGCGGGCCGCGGCACCCTTGGTGCGTACGGGCGGTGCGGCGGGGTCGGGGTGGGCGGCGACGCCGGCCGCCTTGCGCAGGACGGCCGCCGTGTCGGCGTGCGGGAGGGCGGCGACAGCGGCGACGGTCAGGCCCAGAGCCCAGATCGCGCCGCGGTGAGTGTTGACGCCGCCGGTGGCGCGCATCATCGCCACCTCCCCGTCGCGGCCGATCCGCGCCAGATCCGCACGGAGCCGGGCGTCGTGGTGTCCGGCGGCGCCGGTGGCGGCGAGGCGTGTGAACGTGTCGCGCAGCGCCAGCGCGGAGGCGGTCATGAGGGCGACGTCCATGTCCGCGTGGGCGCCTTTGCCGCGCAGGTCGACCAGCCCGGGCTTGGGGGTGAGGGCCGCCTCGGAGAGCAGGGCGCCCACGGCTGCCGCGGCCAGCGCGGCGCCGCTGCGCGGGGGCGCGCAGACGGGGGTGGTGGTGAGGGTCGCCATCACCAGCTCCGGAAGCGTGACGGCGGGTCGTACAGTCCACCGGACCAGGTCACCAGGTCCTCGATGCTGCGCGCTGCGAGCATCGAGCGGCGGGCGTCGGTGCGGCGCACGCCGAGGTCCTCGGGCAGGGCGAGCACTCCGTCGCGGCGCAGTCGTTCGCGCTGGGCGGGTGTAGAGGTGGTGCCGAGAGGCCCGGCGCCGGCCAGCGCGGCGACTGCCTGGCGCCGCTCCTCCAGGTCACGGGCCAGGTAGAGGTAGGCGATGCCGTCCTCGCTGATGACATGAGTGACGTCGTCTCCGTAGATCATCACCGGGGCGAGCGGCATGCCGGCCTTCTCGCCGACGGCGACGGCGTCGAGCCGTTCGGTGTACCTGGGCCGCGCGCCCGCGCCGTAGGTTTCGGCGATCTGGACGACGAGCTTGCGTCCGCGCAGGACGCCGGAGCCGGCCTCGGCGGTGTGCAGACCCAACCACGCGGGGGTGGGATGCCGGCGTCCGCGCGGGTCGCTGCCGAGGTTGGGGGCTCCGCCGAAGCCGGACAGCCGGCCTTCGGTGACGGTGGAGGAATTGCCGACGGCGTCGATCTGGAGAGTGGAGCCGATGAACATGTCGGTGGCGTACAGGCCGGCGTTCTGCGCGGTCATCCGGTTGGAGCGCAGGGAGCCGTCGGGGCCGACCGCGAAGACGTCGGGCCTGGCGGCGCAGTAGGCCTCCATACCGACCTCGCCGCCGAAGCAGGTCACGCTTTCGACCCAGCCGCTCTCGATGGCGGGGATGAGCGTGGGGTGCGGGTTGAGCACGAAGTTACGGGCCACCCGGCCCTTCAGCCCCAGCCGCTCTCCGTACGTCGGCAGCAGCAGTTCGATCGCGGCGGTGTCGAAGCCGATGCCGTGATTGAGGGAGGTCACCTCGTGGCGTTCGTAGACGCCGCGGATGGCGAGCATCGCCAGCAGCACGTGGACATCGGTGATCTTGCGTGGGTCCCGGGTGAAGAGCGGCTCGATGAAGCACGGGCGGTCGGCCCGGACGACGAGGTCGACCCAGTCGCCGGGGATGTCCACACGGGGCAGTGCACCGCGTTCCACCACCTCGTCGACCTGCACGATCACCAGGCCACCGCGGAAGGCGGCCGCTTCGATCAGCGCGGGGGTGTCCTCGGTGTTGGGGCCGGTGTACAGGTTGCCGTCGGGGTCGGCCTGCACGGCGGCGACGAGCGCGACATCCGGCACCAGGTCGACGAACAGCCGCGCGTACAGCTCCAGGTAGGTGTGGATCGCGCCGATGGTCAGCACGCCCTCGTCCAGCAGCGCCGCGACGCGTGCCGACTGGGCTCCGGCGAAGGCGAAGTCGACGCGGGAGGCGATGCCCAGCTCGAACAGGTCGAGGTGCTCGGGACGGGAGAGCGAGGGGACGAGCAGATGCAGGCCGTGGACGGCGCCGGGGTCGACCCGGGCGAGCGACCGGGAGAGGAAGTCCGCCTGCTTCTGGTTGTCGCCCTCCAGGGCGACCCGGTCCCCGGGGAGCAGGACGCTCTGCAGCAGTGCGGTGATCCGCTCGGGATCGACGATCTTGCCGGAACGGGCGGTCAGGGACGGCGCCGCGGCCGCGAGCCGGGCGGCCTTGCGCTGCTGGCGCACGCCGGGTGCGGTGGTGGTCGTACTCAGAGAAACCACCCGCTCCTCTCGTGATGTGACGGCCCGGTCGCGGGAGGGCGGGCGGGCGGCGTCCGGTGATGGTGGGACGCGCTGCGAGTATCGGCTTCACGGCGAGGCCGGCCAACCGGGTGCGGCATGAAACCATGCACGAATGAATGAGAAGTCGGCGGCCGAGGTGCTGGCCCCCGGCCTGGTGCAGTTGGCGGCACTGGCCCGCGACCCGAACATCACCCGAGCCGCGCTGGAGGCCGGGACGAGCCAGCCGACACTGAGCCGGGCTCTGCGCCGCTGGGGGAGCGGGCTCGGAGTGGCGCTGGTGGAGCCCGACGGGCGGGGCGTGCGGCTGACCCGGGAGGGCAGGATCCTGGCGCTCGCCGCGACGGACGCGGCCGCGCTGCTCCAGCGGGCCGTGGAACGGGTGCGGGACCAGGAGGCGATCGCCGCATTGAGCGTCGGCTTCCTGCGGTCCCTCGGTCCCTCGGTGGTCGGCGAGCTGGTCGCCTCGTTCCTTGTGGACAGGCCGGACGTGGTGGTCACCCATCACGAGGGGGCCGGCGGCGACTTGCTGGAGGCAGTCGAGTCCGGAGTCGTGGACGTGGCGGTGCTCACGCCGCGACCATCGCGGCGGCTTCACTGGCTGCGGCTGGGGCAGCAGGCCATGACGTTGACGGTTCCGGTCGGCCACCGGCTGGCCCAGGGCGGCGCGGTGCGGCTGGCCCAGGTCCGCGACGAGCCGTTCCTGGCCCTCGACCACCGGTTCGACACCCGGCGGGTGGCCGAGGAGCTGTGCGCGGCCGAAGGGTTCACGCCTCGCGTCACCTTGGAGGCCGACAGCGTGACGACGCTGCGCGACTACGTGGCGGCGGGACTGGGTGTGGCCGTGCTCCCCGCCGACACCTCGGCCGACGCGCGAACGGTGACACTGCCCCTCGCCACCCCCGCGGCCTCGCGGGAATTCGGTCTGGTGTGGCACCCCGGCCGCCTCCGCCCGGCGGCGGCCGAACTCGTCGGACATGCCCGACGGCTGGGTGACCGGTACCCCGCCTGGGCGGACATCAGCGGCTGATCCGGACATCACGGCGGCCCGCGGTGTGGCGTGGATCACAAGGATAAAAACCTATTTGGCGATTGGTTTTTAACCTATGGTTTCGCTCACTGTTCGAGACCGGTGGTGCAACCGCCTGACCGGCCAGTCCGCTGAAAGGACATCATGACCACGACCAGCCCGGTGCAAGCCGGGGTGGAAGCGCCTGCGCGCTTCACCCCGCGGCTGACCCTGATCCTGGTGGCACTGATATGGCCCACCCAGGTGATTACCGTCATCAGCGTCCTGGGCGCCAACGCCACTACGGGGATCGCGGAGCACTTCCACACCACGCAGATCGTCTGGTTCACCCTGATCGTCCGCCTGCTGGCTGCGATGATCACGCCGTTCGTGATCCGGCTCGCCGCCCGCTACGGCGCCAAACGCGTCATGCTGACCATGACGGGCCTGGGCATCATCGGTGACGTGATCGCCGCGGTGGCCGTGAACTACCCGATGCTCCTGGTCGGCCGGGCCATCGGTGCCGCCTACACCCCCCTGGCCGCGCTGACCTACCCGGTCGTCCGCGACCTCTTCCCCAAGCGTCTGGTCAAGAGCGCCACCGCGATCCTCGCGAGCACCCTGGCCCTGGTCACCCTGTTCGTGCCGTTCCTGGCCGCAGGCATCGTGGACACCTGGGGCTTCCGCGGTGCGCTGTGGGGCATGGTCGTCGGTACCGCCGCCGCGTTCGCCCTCATCGCCACGCTGGTGCCGGAGACGCCGCGGCGCCCCGACGACCGAGGCGTCGGCTGGCTGAGCGGCATCCTGCTGGGCCTCGCCCTGGTCGCGGTCCTCTACCCGCTCGGCTACGGGCAGAAGTGGGGCTGGACCTCGGGCTCGATCCTGGGCCTGTTCGCGGTGGGTGTCGTCCTGTTCGTCCTCTTCTTCGTGGTGGAGCGCCGCAGCCGCAACCCGATCTTCGATCTGGCCGTGCTGCGCCGCCGTCCGGTGGCCTCGGTGCTTCTTTCCGGCGCCGTCGCCCAGTCCGTGGCCTACACCATCCCGACGGCCATGATCCTGCTGGCCCTCTTCCCGCACATCCCCGGAGTCTCCGCCGGCCTGGGCTGGTCGAACATGCACAACGCGTGGATCGGCGTACCCGCCGCCGCGGTCATGTTCGCCACTGGCATGGGCCTGAGCCGGTTCGTCGACCGTGTCCCGAACCGGCTGCTGTTCCGTGTCGGCCTGGTGTTCATGATGGCCGGTTATGGGCTGATGGCCGTCTACCACCACAACGCGACGGACCTGATCTGGACCGGCTGTGTGGCCCAGTTCGGCGGTGGCATCATGGTCGCCACCGTGCCCACCCTCATCGTCCAGGTGGTCGCCCCCGAGGAGCAGGGTCTGGGCAGCGGCATGCTGAACCTGCTCACCCTCACCCTCAGCTCCGTTTACAGTGCGGTGATGTTCGCGACCCTGGCCGGCCACAGCCGGGTGCTGCACGGTGCCGTGTTCTACCTCGACGGTGGCTACGAACTGGCGTTCGTCAGCGCGGTCGTCGGTGCGGCGATCGCCCTGCTGGTGTCGTTCGCCATCCCCAGGACGCAGGAGGCCTGACCCCGGCCCGCTGCGGCGCCGGGGTCCGCGTTGGGCACCAGGCGTTCAGGCGCCGGGCGCGGGGGTGTTCGCATCCAGATCCAGGCCGTCCACCGCGTATGCGCGCAGGAAGCGATTGATCCAGCCGCGCATCGGGTCCACCAGGTCGAAGTGGTCCGGATCGAGCGCCCACTGGATCTGCAGGCCGTCCCAGACGGCCATGAACTCGCGGGCCAGCGCGTCCCAGTTCTCGCCGGGACGCAGTCGCCCTTCACGCTCGGCCACCCGTAGCCGGTCGGCCGTCTGCGTGCGGTTCTTCTGGTAGTGATCGGTGAAGAAGGCGTGCGCGGGGTGGTCGGGGTCGGCAGCCTCCACCGAGAGCTTGCTGAACATGAGCATGAAGCCCGGCTGTGCGATGTTCCGTTCCAGCAGGAGCAGCAGTGTGCGGAACTCCTCGACCAGATCGACGTCGGTATCGGGCCTGCCGTCCGCACCGATGAGTTTGACCACCCGGTCCGAGCGAGCGTCGAGGACCGCGAGCAGCAGACGCTCCTTGCTGCCGAAGTGGTGCAACAGACCGGCGGGCGAGGAGCCCACGTCGGCTGCGATCTGGGCGAGCGAAGAGCGCAGATAGCCGAGCTGTGCGAAGCGCTGGATGGCCGCGTCGAGGATCGCCGCACGCTTGGCGTCGGCGGCGGCGTACGAGCCGGTTCGGCGGCGGGTGCGCTTCTGGCCCGGCTGTGCAGGCGGCTTGGTGGTCACCATCGAGACCCTAGCCCCTGACCGGACCGGGAGGCCGGGTGAACCCATAAAACCCAAACACCTATTCTGTTTTTATTCGAGTTCTCCGTCGGGCTGCCCGCAGCCGGCACCGAGGCAAGGAGCCACGTCGTGACCGACCTCTACCGCAACTCCGCAGAACCCGTGCACCGGCGCGTCGAGGACCTGCTCTCCCGGATGACCCTGCGGGAGAAGGCTGCCCTGCTGTTCCAGACCATGGTGACGATGAACCCCGACGGCACCCTGGCCGAGGACCGCGAGCACGCCATGGGCCTGATGACCGCCCGAGAGATGGTCGACGGCCTGGGCATGACCCACTTCAATCTCATCGGCGGAGCCGGTCCCCGCGAACTCGCCGAGTGGCACAACCGCGTGCAGGCGCTGGCCGAGGAGACCCGCCTCGGCATCCCGGTCACGCTCTCCACCGACCCTCGGCACTCCTTCACCGACAACATCGGCACGGCCATGATGGCCGGGCCGTTCTCGCAGTGGCCCGAGTCCCTCGGCCTCGCCGCACTGCGAGACGAGTCCGAGGTACGCGCCTACGCCGACACCGTCCGCCAGGAGTACCTTGCCGTCGGCATGCGCCTCGCGCTGCACCCGCAGATCGACCTCGCGACCGAGCCGCGCTGGTCACGCATCGGCGGCACCTTCGGCGAGGACGCCGACCTCACCTCCAGGCTGGTCGCGGCCTACATCGAGGGCCTTCGCGGCCCTGTCGCCGACGGCGAGCGGATCGGACCGGACAGCGTCGCCGCCATGGTCAAGCACTTCCCCGGCGGCGGCCCGCAGCTCGACGGCGAGGACCCCCATTTCCCCTACGGTCGCGAGCAGGTCTACCCCGGCGGCTTCTTCGATTACCACCTGCGCCCCTTCCGCGCCGCCCTGGACGCCGGCGCCACCCAGGTCATGCCCTACTACGGCATGCCGCTGGGCACTGCATACGAAGAGGTCGCCTTCGGCTTCAACAAGGGCATCATCACCGGACTGTTGCGCGAACAGCTCGGTTTCGACGGCATCGTCTGCACCGACTGGGGCCTGGTCACCGATGCCGAGATCCTCGGCCAGCCCATGCCCGCCCGTGCATGGGGCGCCGAGCACCTGAGCGAAGCGCAGCGCGTCGAGAAGATCCTCGCGGCCGGCTGCGACCAGTTCGGTGGCGAGGCCCGCCCCGAACTCGTCGTCCGCCTCGTCGAAGAGGGACGCGTCGACGAGGAGCGCGTCGACACCTCCGTACGCCGGCTGCTCGCCGAGAAGTTCCGGCTCGGTCTGTTCGACGAGCGCCGCTACGTCGACCCCGACGCCGCCGAGGAGATCGTGGGCCGCGCCGACTTCCGGGCTGCCGGAGCCCGCGCACAGCGCCGCTCCCTCACCCTGCTGAAGAACGAAGCCCCGGCGGGAGAGCGCGCTGTCCTGCCCGTCCGCCCCGGCGCCACCCTTTACGTCGAGGGCGTGGACCGCGCGACCGCCGCCCGGTACGCGACCCTCACGGACACCCCGCAAGTGGCAGACCTCGCCCTGATCCGCCTGGAGACCCCGTACGACCCGCGGCCCGGCGGCTTCGAGCAGTACTTCCACGCCGGGCGCCTCGACTTCCCCGAGGACCGGCTCGACGAGATCCTCCGGCTGCTCGCCACCGTCCCGACGGTGGTGGCCGTCCACCTGGAGCGCCCGGCGGTGATCCCCGAGATCGCCGAGCGTGCCGCCGCCCTCGTCGCCTCCTACGGCTCCAGCGACGAAGCCCTCCTCGATGTCCTCTTCGCCCACGAGGGGGCCGCGCCCGAAGGGCGCCTCCCCTTCCAGCTGCCGCGCAGTATGGAGGAGGTCCGCAGTGGAGCGCCGGACGCCCCGCAGGGCAGTCCCGACCCGCTCTACCCCTTCGGCCACGGCCTGATCCCGGCCGGTACGGCGTGGGCGGGGACTCCGGGTACCCCGGACACCCTGGTCTGATCCCCCGACCGACATCACGAGAGGAATCGCATGAGTACAGTCGAAGAGCTCAAGGCACGGGTCTGCGCGGCCATCGACCGCGCCGCGGATCGGATCACCGGCTTGAGCGACGACATCCTGCGCCACCCGGAGACCGGCTACAAGGAGACCCGCACCGCGGGTGTGGTGGCCGACCAGTTCACGGCCCTGGGCCTCGCTCCGCAGACCGGCCTGGCCCGCACCGGCGTCAAGGCGCGGATGCGCGGGCGGGCCACCGGCCCCACCGTCGCGGTCGTCGGCGAGCTCGACAGCCTGATCATCCCTGACCACCCGTTCGCCGACCCGGTCACCGGCGCGGCTCACGCGTGCGGCCACAACGCCCAGATCGCCGCCATGGTCGGTGCCGGCATCGGTCTGAACGACGTCATCGGCGAACTCGACGGCGACGTGGTCCTCTTCGCCGTGCCGGCCGAGGAGTGCATCGAGGTCGACTGGCGCATGGGTTTGCGCGACACCGGCGAACTGCACCACACGGCGGGCAAGGCTGAGCTCATCCGGGCCGGGCACTTCGACGACGTCGACATGGCGATGCTCACCCACGCCGGGCCGTCGTTCATGCCCGTCGCGGTCGGCGGCGCCGGCAACGGCTCGCTGGTCAAGCGCGTCCGCTTCGTCGGACGGGCATCGCACGCGGGGGCCGCGCCCTGGGACGGCATCAGCGCCTACAAGGCCGCCACCGTGGCCATCGCCGCCATCGACGCCCACCGGGAGATGATGCGCGAGGACGACGGCGTGCGTATCCATCACCTCATCACCCACTCCGGCGACGCCGTCACCGCCATCCCCGCCCGCACCGACATGGAGATGCTCATCCGGGCCCGCACCATCGAGGGCATGAAGCGCGCCTCCGCCCTCGTCGACCGGGCGCTGCGCGGAGGAGCGCTCGCCATGGGCGCCGACGTGCACATCTCCACCGCCGTGTCCTTCCTGCCCTATGTGGACGACGCGCCACTGGCAGAGGTACTCGTCCCCAATGCCCAGACCCTCGCCGGAGACGGATTCCACCGCATCCCCACCACGGGTGCCGGTGGCGGCGGCTCAACCGACATGGGGGACCTCAAGCAGGTCATGCCGGTCGTGCAGCCCTTCGCTTCGGCGGGCCAGGACGCCCCGCTGCACAGCAACGGCTTTTACACCAAGGACCAGGTGGCCGCGGCGATCGTCCCGGCCAAGTTCATGGCGATGACGGTGGTCGACCTGCTCGTCGGCGGAGCCGCCACCGCCCGTGAGGTCATCGACGCCAGTGGCCCCAAACTGTCGCGCGAGCAGTTCGTCCAGCTCCACGAGTCCCTTTCGGCCGAGGAGGTCTTCTCCGGCGGGGTTCTGTAGGCCGGGACACCGATGGATACGACGCGCGCTCGCCGTGCTTCGGGTGGCGTGGCGGCCGCGGAGCATGCCGGTGGCCGAGGCGACGCGGCTCATGGGTGTCTCGACGAAGGAGGAGACGGCCAACGGGGCTCTGCGGGACTACGTGGCGGCAAGTGCGTGGAGGCCGCAGGGACGCCGGCCGCGCGGGGCGAGTTCGAGGCTGCGGCGCATGCGGCGGCCAAGGACGCCCGGCGGGGAGCCCTGAGTGATCGAACCCGAACGGCCGGGCGGGACGAGCCGACGTGCGCAAGGTCTTGCCGCGACCGGCCTCGACGGGCTTCGGTGGACGACCGGGGCCCTCCGGCGCCGCGGTTCCGCGCCGGAGGGCCCACGGTTTCGGTCGCTCAGGCGTGCGAGGCCGTACGTGCCTTGATGGTGAGGGCGGCCAGGGACATCATCACCGCGCCGAACAGCGCGGCGCAGGCGTACATCGCGAAGCCGATGTCGGCGTTGCCGGCGGAGATCAGCGCGCCGCCGATCCACGGGCCGAAGATGGCACCGAAGCGGCCCATGCCGGAGACCCAGCCGAGGGCGGTGGGGCGGTCCTCGTCGTTGTGGTGGGTGCCGACGGTCGCGTAGACCATGGTCTGGCCCGAGAAGAGCAGCAGGCCGGCGAAGAAGACCACCGCGTACAGGACGCCGACCGACATCTCGACGCCCATGAGGTAGACGAAGACCGCGGTCAGGACGAACCAGGCGATGACGACCTTGCGGGGGCCGATCCGGTCGGCGGTGCGGCCGGCGATGAGCATGCCGCAGATGCCGCCGACGTTGAGGAACGTCGAGAAGAGCAGGGAGTCCCCGGTGTCGTAGCCGAGGTCGACCATGATCTTGGGCAGCCACTGGCCGACGCCGTAGACCAGGAGCAGGCCGGCGAAGGACGTCAGCCAGAAGCACAGCGTGGTCGACCACTGGCCGCCGCGGAAGAGGTTCTTCAGGGCGTCCAGCCTGTCCGTGCCGCTCGCCTTGGGCTCGGGCAGTTCGGTGCCGTAGTCGGCGGCGAGGAGCTCGGCGTCGGCGCGGCGGCCGCGGGTGAGGAGGTTGGTCGGCGACTCGGGCAGCAGCTTGAAGGCGAGCGGCAGAAGGATCAGCGCGGGTATCGCGGAGACGAAGAAGGCCGAGCGCCAGCCGTGGTCGTCGACCAGCCAGAGCGCGATCAGCGGGGCCACGGCCCCACCGGTCTGGTGCGCGGTCATGATGACGCCGGTGGCGAGGGCGCGGCGGCCCCTGGAGGTGAACTCCATGCCGTACGAGATCGCGATCGGCAGCAGGGCGCCCAGACCGAACCCGCACACGAAGCGGAAGGCGCCGAACTGGCCCGCGGAGTGCGACCAGCCGGTGCCCAGGGTGGCGAGGGTGAAGATCACCACGCTGGTGAAGACGGTGACGCGGCGGCCGATCCAGTTCGACGCCATGCCCGACAGGATCGTGCCGAGCAGCATGCCGAAGTTGGAGTAACTGCCGATCGTGCCGGCGGTGTCGGGCGTGAGCCCGAGGCTGTGGCCGCCGAGCATCTTCGGAAGCACGGAGCCGTAGATGAACGTGTCGATGCCGTCGAGGAGGACGAGTCCCCAGCACAGGGCGATGACGGCGTTGCGGCTTCTGCGGGCGGCCGTGGTCCCGGTCGCCGGGGCGGGCCGGGAGGGGGCGGAGGAGGACATCGTTGTTTCCTCTCGTGCGGGACGCCAGGGCGGTACGGGGCCGTGGGCCCTGGCTGCAAGGGGTGAGGCCGGTGCGGCTCGCGCGGCCGGTGAGGGAGCGTGATGGTCAGACACGGCCCAGGCCCGCGGACTTCGGGGGGAGTCGGCGGCCCGGTGTGGCTGGACGTTCGGTGTGGCTAGACATTAAGAAGCCGCCGACGACACGTCAACACTTTTGTTAACAATTACGGCAACGATTGGGCCCCGGGTGCCGCACAGGACTCGCACAGCCTTCGTGCGGTCTCTGGAACGCGGCGTTCCCGGGGCCGGAGGCGCGGGGCCGGGTGCGCGGGGGCCGGATAGGGGGGGGGCCGGACGCGCGGGCGGTCAGACCTGGACGGGGGGCGTGCCGTGGGTGTGGAAGGACTCGATGGTCTGCAGGCCCCAGGCCTGGCCCTTCTTCCGCTCCTCCTCGGTCCAGGTGATGAGGGGCCAGTCGGGGGCGAGGACGAGCCGGGTGAGCGGGTTGCAGAGCTCGATCCGGTTGCCGCCGGGCTCGTAGACGTACAGGAAGAACGTCTGCTGGATGGCGTGCTTGTGCGGGCCGGTCTCGATGAAGACGCCCGTGTCGATGGCGAGATCGGCGGCGCGCAGGATGTCCTCGCGGGTGTCGGTGGCGAAGGCGATGTGGTGCAGCCGGCCCTCGCTGCCCGTCCAGTCGGACGTGTAGACGACGTCGTACGACTTGTCGGTGAAGGTCAGCCAACGGGCCCCGATCTTCCCCGAGTCGAGCTGGATCTGCTCGGTGGGACGCGCGCCGAGCACGTGTTCCTGGAACTCGGAGTTGGCCAGGACGTCGGCCGCGAGGAAGTTGATGTGATCGAGGCGGCGCACGCCGACGCCCCGGTTCGGTTTCGCCTGCGGCTGGTTCTTGAGGGCGGGCTTGAGTGCCTCGGGGGCCCGGTAGTGCTCGCTCTCCCAGTACAGGGCGTGCTCGTGACCGTCGGGGTCGGTGGTGACGTAGAGCCTGCCGATGCCGGGTTCGTCCTCGGTCCAGTGGCCGGTGCCACCCGCCGCCTCGATGGCCTCGACGCGGCGCCGGAGGGCCTCCTCGCTGGAGGTGCGCAGGGCGAGCCGGCCGAGGCCCGGCTGCTCGCGGGCGGTGAGGACGAGGCTGTGGTGCTCGTAGTCGTCGAAGGTGCGGAGGCGGACGGTGTCGCCGTCCTGACCGTTCACGGTGAGACCGAGGAAGTCGGTGAAGAAGGCGACCGAGGCGTCCAGGTCCGGGGTGAACAACTGGACGTGGCCGATGTGTGCGATGTCGCCGAGCGGCGGAGTCATGCTCGATCTCCTGTCAGGTGTGCGTTCGGCGGCGCCGTCCCGGTCGACCTGGGGAAGACGGTGCCGTCGAAGATCTTGCGTGCCGTGCGGACCACCGCGGTGCGGTGGGCCCGGGGCCGGTTGTCGGAAGTGCGGTCCAGACTGCTCTCGATGTCTGTGAATCCGCTGGGATGCTCGATACGGAGTCGTCCGCCCCGCGCCGGGGGGTTCGCGATGCCCTGCGCGACGCTTCCCCCGACGAGCAGTCCCGCCGCCACGCTCGCGGCGCCGAGGACGCCGATCGCGGTATGGCAGCGGACCGGGATGAACGTACGGGTGGTGACCGCGCCCCCGTGGAGCGGCGGGGCCAGCAGTGTCAGCTTGGGCACCGTGGCGGCGGAGACGTCGCCGAGTCCCATCGCCTCACCCGCCGCCAGCCGGATGGCACAAAGGCGCCCGGCGAGCCTCTCGTCCGCCTCCAGCTCCGCGGGGTCCTCGTAGCCGGTGACGCCGAGGGCCTCGGCGGGTACGAGGACGGTCGGCATGCCGTTGTCCACGCAGGTGACCTCGGTGCCGGCCACGGTGTCGCGCACGTTCCCCGTGGGCAGCAACGCCCCCGCGCCCGGGGGGAACTCGATGACGACGGCGGCCGCGCTCCCGGGCACTCCGGATATCTCCGTGTCGCCCCCGTACTCCACGTGGCCGCCGGGCGTCGGGAACGTCGCCGTGGCGAGGTCGCCGGAGTTCAGCATGCGGACCCGGACGGAGGTCACGCCGTCGCCCGGGGCGACCAGACCGCGTTCGACGGCGAACGGACCGACTCCGGCGAGCAGGTTGCCACAGTTCTGACGGTCCGACACCTGCGCCTCGTCCACGCCGACTTGGAGGAACAGGTAGTCGACGTCGGCCTCGGGTGCGTCGGAGGCCGAGACCACGGCCACCTTGCTGGTGAGCGGATGGGCGCCGCCGAGGCCGTCGATCTGGCGCGGGTCCGGGCTGCCCATGATCCGCAGCAACAGCTCGTCCCGGGCGGCGGGGTCCGCGGGCAGGTCGCCGGCCAGGAAGTAGGCGCCCTTGGAGGTGCCGCCCCGCATCAGCATGCAGCGGACGCCCTCGGCCCCCGTCACGAGGTGTACTCCCCGTAGGTGCGGTACTCGACGCCGAGGCGCCGGAGCGTCTCCCGCAAACCGTAGCGGTCCAGGCCGAGTTGACCCTCCTGGAAGGCGGCGCGGGCCCCGGCCTCCTTCTGTTCGCGCGCCTCGGACGCCTCGGCGGTCCGCCGGGCGTGCTCGCGCTCGACGACCACCACGCCGTCGTCGTCGGCGACGATCACATCGCCGGGTCGGATCACCTGGCCGCCGATCACGATCGGTACGTTGACGCTGCCGCCGGTCGCCTTGACCGAGCCCTGCGGACTGACGGCGGCCGACCAGGCGGGGAAGCCCATCGCGCGCAGCTCGGCGGTGTCCCGGATACCGGTGTTCATGACCACGCCGCGCACACCGCGCCGCTTCAGGGCCGTCGCGAACAACTCGCCGAACAGGCCGTCCGTGCAGGGCGAGGTGGTGGTGACGACGAGGATGTCGCCCTCGCCGCACTGCTCGACCGCCGCGTGGATCATGAGGTTGTCGCCGGGCCAGCACAGCACCGTGACGGCGGTACCCGCGACGCGTACGTCCCTCTGGACCGGCCGCAGGTGGGTGCCGAGGAAGCCGGTGCGGCCCATCGCCTCGCCGACCGTGGCGGTTCCGTAGCCGGCGAGCGCCTCGACGTCCTCCGCCTCGGCCTTGGGCGGGCCGGTGACGATCACGCCGGGCATCAGGCGAGCTCCTTCGCGATCTGCGGGTAGGGGCGCATGTAGGCCTCGGCCATGGTCTTGTGGGCGAGTCCCAGGTTCGGGCCCGCGTTCCGCTTGAGCTGGACTCCGCGGCGTACGGCGAGATCGGTGTAGTAGTCCCACAGGTGCGCTTGCGCGCCCAGGCACTCCATGGCCTTGCGCTTGGTGTCCCAGACCTCGGTGATGTCGAGCAGGACCTCGGGCCGGAAGCCGCTCATCTCGGGCTGGTGCGGCTCGAAGTAGAAGACGGGCGGGGCGCCGATGATCTCCCCCTCGCCCGGGTAGCCGATGGCTTGGGCGAGGACACGGGCCTCCAGGGCCATGCGGTTGGCGGCCGGGTGGTCTCCGTTGTACGGATCCTCGACCGGGTGCGTGAGGACGACGTCCGGCTGCGTCTCGCGGTAGACCGCGACGAGCCTGTCGGTCAGTTCGGCGGTGGCCACCAGCGGGTAGTCGCCGGCGTCGAAGAAGCGGACGTCGGCGCCGAGCGCGGCCGCGGCGCGTTCGGCCTCGTCGCGACGGAGCGCCTTGATCTCGTCGAGCTTCTTACCCTCCCGCCAGGCCTTGGCGGACTCGCCGCGCTCGCCGAAGGTCAGGCACGCGATGGTGACCTTCTCGCCGCGCGCGGCGGCCAGCGCGACGGCACCGCCGGCGCGCCACACGAAGTCCCCGGCATGGGCGGTGACGACCAGTGTCGATCGAGTGGTGACGGCGGGCGCGCCGGTGGCGTCGGTCATGCTGTATCTCCTTGGTGACAGGTGCGCACCCGCCCCAGGGGTGCGTCAGTCGTCGCGCAAGGCGTCGATCACGCTGCTGAGGTGGGCGCGTACGGCCCCTTCGGCCGCTCGCGGGTCCCTGGCGGAGATCGCTTCGACCACCGCCAGATGCTCACTCAGGGACTGCTTCGGACGCCCCGGACGCAACGCCAACCGGAAACGGTGACGCACCAGTTGTGCGTTGAGCCGCTCCAGGAGGGCAACGGCCGTCCGCTGGCCGGAGATGACCCGGATCAGGGTGTGCAGATCGTGGTTGAGCTCGGAGTAGGAGACCGGATCGCCTCCGGCGACCGCCTCGGACATGGCTCTGCCCAAGTCGGTCAGCTCGTCGATCTGCGCGTCGGTCGCGACCTCGGCGGCCTTGGCGGCGCACAGTCCTTCGAGCGCCATCCGGCACTCGGTGATCTCCACGGCCTCCTCGATCGTGACCACCCTCACCCGCGACCCGCGGTTGCGGATCCGCTCGACCAGACCCTCGGAGGCGAGGTCGAGCAGCGCCGCCCTGATGCTTGCGCGGGTGACGCCGTACCGCTCGGCGAGTTCGTTCTCCACCAGCCGTTGTGCCGGTGCCATCCCGCCCCGCAGGATCGTCTCCCGCAAGCGTCCCAGCGCGTACTGCTTCGCCTGCTCCCCGGAGCCCGGACGGGCTTCCTCCGGCATCTGCCCTCCCTGAGTGAGTGCTTGTCGAAGCTAAATCCAGCGAACAGAATTGTCAACGATTTTGTCTGCACCTCATGCCGAAGGGGCCCCGTCCGGCGGGGGAGCCCGGCACGACGGCGGCGACGTGGATGCCGTGGGCGGTGGCGGTGCCTACGCGATCCTGAAAAGCTCAACGGGCCCGGGCGATGCCGAAATCGATGACTCGCGGGCCGTCCGGTGTAGCAGTACGTCGGACGGCTTGACGTCCCGGTGCGCTATTCCGGCCTCGTGGACGGCCACGAGCGCCAGGGCCATCCGACGGGCCAGGACATGCGCGGAGGCAGGCGGCAACGGGCCGAAATCGCTGTCCACCATGTGTTGCAGCGTCGGACCGGGGACATATGCGGTAGCGATCCACGGAGGCGTCACCTCGGTGTCCGCGTCGAGCACCTGAGCCGTCCACGCGACACTGACCCGCTGAGCCGCACGAACCTCCCGGGCGAACCGGGCTTGGAAGGGGGCGGTGTCAGCGATCTCTGTGCGAATCGTCTTCACGACGGCCAGCCCCGCCGGTGGCCGGGGCATCGCGGTGTCGTCCCAGGTGCACGCGCCCCATCCCGCCGGCCCCGAGGCGAACCAGCAACCGGTAGGGCCCGAGATGTGTGGGGTCGTCCTGAGTGAGCGGCTGCATGAGTGGAGTCCTCGCCCCGAGCGTTGGTGTGGCTGATGATGCCATGCCAATAACAGGGCGATCAGGCGGCGCTCACGCAGCTCAGGAGACCCGCGTGGGCGGTGACCACCGGCTTGGAAGCGGCCGAAGACGGGAACCAGGGCGAGTCGTCCCCGGGTACGGCCCCACAGGCACAGGCACAGGCACAGGCACAGGCACAGGCAGGCACAGGCCACTGGCGCAGCCACACTGCTGGGCGCGGCTCGGAGGCTTTCGCCCGGATCGGGCGGACCGGACTCGCACCCCGGCTCCGTACTCCGCCGCACCCGGCGGGAGCGGCGGAGTACGGCAGGGTGCGTCAGCTCTGTGCGGTGTCGTCGCCCGTCTGCCCGGAGGTCCCGGTCGCGCCCTCGGCCGCGGCGGCCTTCTCGCGCATCTTGCGTACCAGCTCCGCCTTCTGGTCGGCGGCGCCCTGGCGGTCGAGGTTGCGGTGCGGGCCGTTGTTCTGCCGCTCGGTGCGGGACTGCCGCTTGCGCTGGCCGCCGCCCATGCCCACGGGGTTGTTGATGTTCTTGCTCACGGGTTCTCCCGGATGATGTGAAGTGATCTACGGATTCATCGGTGGGGGACGGGAGCGGCGACGTCGGAAAGGGACGTCAGCGGGACCCGTCACGCTCTCACTCGTAAATCGGTGTCTGGAAGAACATGGCCAAGACGTTACGCCATTCCCGCACGGCAGGCGTTACGCAGCCCTGAGGCCACCGGCGGCCGGCCGGCCGACCGTTGCGGTGCACGCGGTGACCAGGCGCTTCACGCCTGTTCCGGGGCGGCAGTACAGGCCCCGCGGTTGGCGGTGGGCTCAGGGGCAGCTGCAGGGGCGCCGGCGGGGGCGGGATGACGGGAGGAGATGAAGACGCCCATCAGTACGACGGCGCCCGCGACGATCTGCACCGGGGTGACGGACTGGCCCATCGCCAGCGAGGCCAGGACGGTGAAGACCGGGACGAGGTGGAAGAAGACCGCCGTGTCGGGCACGCCGAGGTGGCTGACCCCGTAGTTCCAGAAGATGTAGGCCAGCACGGTCGACAGGACGCCGACGAAGGCGAGCGACCACCAGACGCCCGCGGGCTGGGAGGTGAAGGTGTGCGCGTCGGGGAGCGGCCCGACCGCCGGCACCGTGAGCCACAGTCCGGCGCAGCCCATCAGGGTGGTGAGACCCGTGGTGAGGACGGGCTTGCCCCCCTTGAGGAAACGGCCGCCGATGACCGAGTAGGCGGCCAGGCAGAACGTCGCGCCGAGGCAGAGCAGGTCGCCGACGTCGGGGGCCTGGAGCCGCTGCACGGAGCCGGAGAGGATCAGTACGGCGACTCCGGCGAAACTGATGGAGGTGCCGATGCGGTGTCCCCGGCCGATGCGCTCGTGCAGGAAGGCCCGGGCGATGAGCGCCGTCAGGAGCGGGTTGGTGGCCTGGATGAGCGCGCCGTTGGTGGGGGTCGTGTGGCGCAGTCCCAGGAAGAGGAACAGGTTGAAGACGACCACGCCGATGCCCGCCATGGCGAGGAGCGGCTTCCACGCACGCTTCAGGGTGTCGAGCGCCTCACGGGCCCGGAAGCCCAGGACGACCAGGGTGAACACCGAGGCGAGCGAGTAGCGCAGCGCGGCCGCCAGGGCCGGCGACAGGTGGTCGACGGTGTAGCCGACCAGGTTGAACGTCGCGCCCCAGAACAGTGCCGTGAGAACCAGCAGGGACTGGATCACGCGCCGGTTCACGAGGCCACCGCCGACTGCCGGTCGGCGTCGGCGGCCGGTCGGCCCGCCATTCCCCAGCTCTCCGGGGCGACTTCGTGGATCCATACCTGGACGGCCTCGGGCGGTTTCCCGTACGCGTGGACGAACGCATCGGTGACGAGGGAGACGAGTTCACGCTTCCGCTCGGTCGGCCGGGGTCCTTGCTGGACGGTGACGACGGGCATGACGGGGCTCCCTGGACGAAGGGTGATGGTATGGCCGAGGCCCCGAACGGGGCTCTTCGATTCCAGCCGAGGAGAGCGCGAGGTCCAAGGCGCGTTCGGCGAAGGCAGCGATCAGTTTTCGTGATGGTGCGCGCGGTGAGGGGGCGCGCGGTGACGGGGGTCGCGGTGAAGGGACGCGCGGTGACGAGGCGCCCCACGCCGGGTGCCCCTGACCGGATCAGATGCCGCCCGTACGCCGCGTGCCGTCCGTGCTCTCCGTACCGTCCAGGGCGGTCAGTTCGGCGCACAGGCCCAGCAGCCGCCGCACGGCCGTTCCCGTGTCGTCCTCGCGGACGAGGACGGAGGTCTCCATCCACAGCCCGGAGCCCGACAGGGAGCGGAACGTGACGCGCGGGGTGTGCAACTGGCGGGCCTGGGAGGCGTAGACGACGGTCCAGGACGGCGCTCCGCTACCGATCGCGGCCGGCGTGTCGTGCAGCGAGCCGGGCGCGGCCGCGGTGACCGGCTCGAAGCCCGAGACGCGGCAGGCGGCGGTGACCAGGTCGACCAGCGCGGGATGGCTGCGCCGGCTGGTGAGGCGCAACGGGAGCGCGGCCAGCCGGATCAGGTCGAGCGTCGTCCCGTCCTCGGCCGCGGGGTGGGCCGCCGGCAGTGCCACGAGGACCTCGTCCCGCCACACCGGGACGGTGGTGAGCCCCTGGACGGGCAGGGCGGCCCGTACGAACGCGGCGTCCAGCCGCCCGGTGCACACGGCCTGGACGCGGGCCTGCACGGGCAGCGAGACCAACTCGGTGCGCACACCGGCCGCGTCCCGTGCCAGCGCGTCGAGGAGGAGATCGAGGCGGTGACCCATCCCCGAACTGGTGCCGAGCCGCAGCACGGTGCCGTCGGTTCCGACGGCGGCCACGGCGGCCCTGGCCTTCTCCTCGATCAGCAGCATCTCGCGGGCGTGGGCCAGCAGGACGAGCCCGCCGGGCGAGAGTCTCACCCGGCGGGCCGAACGGTCGAAGAGATCGCATCCGAGCTCGCGTTCCAGCCGCCGTATCTGCTGGCTCACGGCCGACTGGACGATGTGCAGCCGCTCGGCCGCCCGGCCGAAGTGCAGCTCCTCGGCGACCGTGAGGAAGTAGCGCAACTGGCGTAGCTCCAAAGGGAACCGCCGCTCCTCGCCGCCGCCCGGCCCTCGCATCCGATGTCGCCGGTCACTCTATCGGTGGCCACCGATAGCCACGCATCGTCGTCGGCGGAGCGAGGACACCCGTCCTGGCCTGCGAAACGCCGCCCGGTGCCGCTTTTAGACTGGCCCCGCAGATCGGCGCGGCTCCCGTCCCGCCCCTGGAGCGCGGGAGAGCGTCACTCGCACGAGGAGGAACCATGAGCGACGGCGCCCGCACCGTACTGGCCGGCCTGGACGGCATCCGGTCCGGCCTGGAGGACCTGTACAAGGACCTGCACGCCCACCCCGAGCTCGGCCTTCAGGAACACCGCACGGCCGGCAAGGTGGCCGGGGCGCTGCGCGAGGCCGGGTACGAGGTCGTCGAGGGGATCGGCGGGACCGGGGTCGTCGGCGTGCTGGCCAACGGCGAGGGGCCGGTCGTCATGGCCCGCGCCGACATGGACGCCCTCCCGGTCCAGGAGCGCACCGGTCTCCCGTACGCCTCCACCGCGACCGTGGCCGGCGAGGACGGCTCCGAGCAGCCCGTGATGCACGCCTGCGGGCACGACGTGCACATGACCGCGCTGATCGGCGGTGCGCGGCTGATGGCCGAGTCCCGGGAAGCCTGGCGGGGCACCTTCGTGGCGCTCTTCCAGCCCTCCGAGGAGAAGGGCGACGGGGCGGACGCCATGATCGCCGACGGTCTGACCTCGCGGGTGCCCCGCCCCGACGTGGTCCTCGCCCAGCACGTACTGGCCCATCCGGCGGGTTACGTGGGGACGCGCCCGGGACCGTTCCTGTCGGCCGCCGACAGCCTGCGCGTGACCGTGTACGGCCGGGGCGCGCACGGCTCGATGCCCCAGGCGTCGGTGGACCCCGTGGTGATGGCCGCGATGATCGTGGTGCGCCTGCAGACCGTCGTCTCCCGGGAGTTGGCGGCCACCACCCCGGCCGTCGTCACCGTGGGCAGCATCCACGCCGGGACCGGCCCCAACGTCATCCCGGACAGCGCGGTCATCCAGCTCAACGTCCGCACCTACGACGACGCTTCGCGCGCCCAGGTGCTGGGCGCGATCGAGCGGATCGTGCGGGCCGAGTGCCAGGCGTCCGGAGCTCCGGCACAGCCGCTGATCGAGAAGATCGCCGCCTTCCCGCCCACCGTCAACGACGAGGCCGTGACCGGGCGGGTCGCCGAGGCGTTCGCCGCCCACTTCGGTGAGGACGCGCACACCATCGAACTCCAGACGGCCAGCGAGGACCTGAGCCTGATCCCGGACGCGTACGGGGTGCCGTTCACCTACTGGGGCATCGGCGGCATCGACCCGGAGCTGTACGCCGAGGCCGCCGGGAACGGCACCGTCGCCCGTGACGTCCCGGTCAACCACAGCCCCTTCTTCGCCCCCGTCCTCCAGCCCACGCTGGACACCGGTGTCAGCGCCCTGACCGTCGCCGCCCTGGCCTGGCTCGGCGTCTGAGCCGTACCCGCGTCCGTCCGGCTTCTCAGGCGAGCCAGTCGGCGTAGCGGGTGGGGGCGAGGTGGGCGTTCCTGTCGGTGAGGACATCGCCCTTGACCGCGGCGAACATCCCGGCGGTGGGGTCGGTGACGACGGTACGGCCGTCGGCCGCGTGGGCCACCGTGATCCTGCCCAGCTCGTCCAGGGTGAAGACGTCCGGGCCGGCGATGTCGCGCACCCCGCCCAGCGGGGAGCCCGCGGCGACCTCGGCCACCGCCAGGGCCACGTCCGCGGCGGCGATCGGCTGGATCGGGGTGGCGGGCAGCCGCACGGTGCTGCCCTCGGTGGTCCAGGAGAGCACCGACTCGACGAACTCCATGAACTGGGTCGCCCGGACGATCGAGTACGGGATCGGCCCGGCCGCGAGGATGTCCTCCTGGAGCTTCTTGGCCCGGTAGTAGTCCAGCTCGGGGACCTGGTCCACGCCCACGATCGAGAGGATCACGAAGTGGCCGGCACCGCCCTCGGCGCCCGCCGCCAGGAGGTTGTCCATCGACTTCTGGAAGAAGGCCGGGGACGCCTCGTCGAAGGTGGGTGAGTTCGTCAGGTTGACGATGGCGTCGGCCTCCGCCACCGCCTCCGTGAGCCCGCGCCCGCTGATGACGTCGATGCCGGTGGACTGGGAGTGCGGAACCGCCTCGTGACCTGCGGCGTTCAGATCGTTGACGACCTGCGAGCCGATCAGCCCGGTACCGCCGATGACCGCGAACTTCATGGGTTGCCCTTCGCTCGGAGACGTATCCGAAATATGACATAGAGGGCATCGGTCGGCGTGGTCCGAGCATGGCGTCCGGGTGCATCCGGCGGTCCTCCTCCCCGGCCCGGCGGCTCCCGGGCGCTCCGGTCGGCCCGGGGTCCGCGCCCGGTGCCGCCGCGTCACGGTCCGACGAGAACCTCGGCGTCGTCCGCCGCGCCCGCCGGGGCCGCTTCGTCCGTCCCCACCCGCGCGAAGAAGCGCGCGGCCCGGTCGAGGGCGGCGTCGTCCTCCAGGACCTGGCCCGGCCGTGTGCCGTTGGCGAGCAGCACGCCGCCCCATCCCATGCGCAGGTAGTCGGCGGTGTTGCGCAGCGTGCCGATCAGCGGGTCGGCGAGGGAGGCGTCGGCCGAGGCGTACGCCGTGACGCCCCACATCGTCTTCTCCCGCATCTCCTCGGTGAACCTCGGGCCTGGGAAGCGCATCCAGCCCGACCAGTGGTCCAGGTACAGCTTCACCTCCGCCGAAACGCTGTACCAGTACAGCGGGCTGACGATGACGAGGTCCGTGGCCTCGCGCGTCGCCTGCCGGAGCATCCCGGCGTTCCCGTCCGGCTCCTCGTACAGACCCGTGCCCGTGTGCCGTACGTCCTCGAAGCGCGGCAGCGGGTGGTCGCTCAGCCGGATCCACCGCTGGGCCACGGACGCCGGAAGGGCCGAGGCGGCACGCCGGGCCAGCGCCTCGGAGTTGCCGTCCGGGCGCGAGCTGCCGAGGACGAAGAGGAAGGATCGGGCTGCGGGGGTGGTCATCGGGTCTTCCCATTTCGGTGGTGCCGGAACGCGACAGGTCCACCATGGTGCCCGCGGTTCCCCCCGGAGTGCCGATCGGGTACCGGGCACGGCGGAACGCGGGCCGGAGGACGGACCCCTTCCGGCACCGTCACGGGCCGGGCCGGATAGGCTGGCGGTCCATGGCAATGACTGCTTCGCTGTGGACCTTCGCCCTCGTCGTAGGGCTCCTCACTCTCACTCCGGGCCTCGACACCGCCCTGATCCTGCGCACCGCCGCCCTCGGCCGGCGCAGACGTGCCTGGGGCGTCGTCCTCGGCATACAGACCGGCACCCTGCTCTGGGGCGCCCTCACCTCCCTGGGCGTGACCGCGCTCCTCACCGCCTCCCACCTGGCCTACGAGGTGCTCCGCTGTGCGGGAGCCGCCTATCTGGTGTGGATGGGCGTACGGATGCTCCGCGACACCTTCAGGGGCCGCACGTCCCCGGCCGCCGACGAGCCGGAAGGCCCGCTGTCCGCCGGGGCGGACACCCTGGGCGGCGGCTGGCGCCAGGGAGCCCTGACCAATCTCCTCAACCCGAAGATGGGCGCGTTCTACGTCGCCGTCCTGCCCCAGTTCATCCCGCCCGGCGCCGACCACTTCACCGCGGGGCTCCTGCTGACGAGCGTGCACCTCGTCCTCGGGCTGGTCTGGTCGGCCGTGCTGATCGGCTGTGCCCGACTCCTGGGCGGCTGGCTCCGCAAGCCGCGCGCCCGCCGTCTGCTCGACCGGATCACCGGCACGGTGGTGGCCGGATTCGGCCTCCGCCTGGCGTTCGGCGAGTGACCGGGCGGCCGCGTGACCGGGCGTTCGACGAGTGACCGGGCGGTGCCGCCGACCGGGGCGGCCGGGCCGTCCGGGGCGGGTCCGGCCCGGCGCTCCCGCCCCCCAGGGGTACGTTCCGGCAGGTCGGGGGAGGGTCGCTATCATCCGGCGTGACCCAAAAGAGCAAACCGGATGTACACCGCACACGCATATTCGCCGATCTGACCCCGCTGCGCACGTCCCCCGACTACCGGCGGCTGTGGTTCGGCAACACCGTGTCCTGGATCGGGCAGGGGATGACCTCGCTCGCGGTGTCGCTCCAGGTGTACGACCTCACCGGGTCCGCCTTCTCCGTGGGGCTCATCGGCTTCTGCTCGCTCGTACCGCTGGTGGTCTTCGGCCTGTACGGCGGCGCCATCGCCGACACCATGGACCGGCGCAAGCTCGGGCTCGGCAGTTCCACAGGATCGTTCCTGCTCTCGGTGGCCCTGCTCGCCTCGGCCGTCGCGGGGGTGGAGCAGGTCGGGCTGCTGTACGCGATCGTCGCCCTCCAGGCCGTCTGCTTCGCGCTGAACTCCCCGGCCCGCAGCTCGATGATCCCCCGGCTGCTGCCGCCCGAGCAGCTTCCCGCGGCCAACGCGCTCTCCTCCCTCACCAGCACGACCGGCACCCTCGTCGGTCCCATGCTGGGCGGCGTGATCGTCGGATGGTGGGGCTACCGCGCCGCGTACACCGTGGACGCCATCACCTTCACCGCCTCCCTGTACGCCATGTGGCGCCTGCCCTCCATGCTCCCGGACCGGGGCACCAAGGCGGCGCCCGGCGAGGCCGCAGCCGATACGTCCGCACCCGGCGAGTCCGGCACCGGGACCGGCACCGAGCCCGAGTCCGGCACCGGGCCCGGTGGGGAGCGGCCGCGCGAGCGGGCCTCCGTGCTGGAGGGGCTGCGGTTCCTCGGCACCCGCCCCAACCTGCGGATGACCTTCTTCAGCGACCTCTGCGCGATGGTGCTCGCCAGCCCCAAGGCGCTCTTCCCCGTCGTCGCGATCGTCTGGTACCACGGCGACGCGCGCACCACCGGACTCCTCGTCGCGGCCCCCGCGTTCGGCGCTCTTCTCGGCGGAGTCTGTTCGGGCTGGCTCGGCCGGGTCAGACGGCACGGGCTCGCCGTCGTCTGCGCCGTCGCCTGCTGGGGCGCGGCGATCGCCGCCTTCGGCCTCACCCGCCAGCTCTGGCTCGGCATCGTGTTCCTGGCCCTGGCGGGCTGCGCCGACACCTTCTCGATGGTCTTCCGCGGCACCATGCTCCAGGCCGCCGTGCCGGACCGGATGCGCGGGCGGCTCCAGGGCGTCTTCATCGTCGTGGTCGCCGGAGGCCCCCGCCTCGGCGACTTCCTGGCCGGCTCCGTCTCCGACCTGGCCTCCCCGGGCGTCGCCGTCACCGGCGGCGGCCTCGCGTGCGTGGTCGCGGTACTGCTGCTGGCGCTGAAGTGGCGCGGCTTCCTCCACTACGACGCCCGCAACCCGCAGCCCTGAGCCACCGGGCCCTGCACCCGCCCGGCCCTGAACCCACCGGGCCCCGACCCCACCGGCCCCGGCCTGCCCGGGATGCGGGTGCGGGCTGTCCGTCATGCGGGACGCGCTTGTCGGGCGGGCGGCGGGCGGATCACCATGCCTCCATGGCCCCTTGCCCGGTTTCGCGACGCCCCGTGGTTCCGCCGCGCGTCCCGACCGCGCGCTGTCGGGCCGAACACTGTTGTCGTACGTACCGCTGACACGTCGTACGTACCGCTGACCGTCACGCCTCCCGCCGACGGCCGCCCGTACCGCTCGGCCGCGTACCGCGCACCCGCCGAGCAACCCGCCGTCGCTCCCGCTCCCACCGCTGCCGATCGGGGTCCGCCATGTCCGAGAGCTCTCTCCTGCTGCACTGGTTCCTGCCCACCGGCGGTGACGGCCGCGACCCCGGCGGGGTCACCGCCGTGCAGGGCCGTACCGGCTCCGCCACCCGCCGCCGCGCCGACGTCGGCTACCTCGCGCAGGTCGCCCGTGCCGCGGAGACCGCCGGGTTCCACTCGCTGCTGACGCCGGTCGGGCTGGGCTGCGTCGACCCGTGGATCCTCAGCGCCGCGCTCACCCAGCACACCGAGCGGATCGGCTTCCTCGTCGCCTTCCGCGCCGGATTCACCAGCCCGACGCTCCTCGCCCAACAGGCCGACGCCTTCCGTCGGTTCGCCGGTGGCCGGCTCTCCCTCAACGTGGTCACCGGCGGCGATCCGGCCGAACAGCTCGCCTACGGCGACGCGTTGCCGCACGACCAGCGGTACGCCCGGACCGACGAGGTGATGTCGGTGGTGCGGGACCTCCTCGACGGCAAGGAGGTCGACCACCACGGCGAACACCTGCGGATCGAGGGCGCCAAGCTCACCGACCCGGCCGTCCAGCACCGGGTTCCGCTCTACTTCGGCGGGGCGTCCCCCGCCGCCGAGGCGGTCGCCGCCCGCCGGGCCGACGTCCAGCTGCTCTGGGGCGAACCGCCCGCCGCCCTCGCCGGGCGCATCGCACGGCTGCGCGCGGTGGCGCCCGCGCTGCGGTACGGGATCCGGCTGCACGTCATCAGCCGGGACACCTCCGCCGAGGCCTGGTCCGAGGCCGACCGGATCCTCGCGGGCATCGACCCGGAGGCGGTCCGGGCGAGCCAGGAGCGGTTCGCGCGGATGGACTCCGTGGGCCAGGCCCGGATGACCGCCCTGCACGGCGGCAGCGCCGACGCCGCGAAGCTGGAGATCTCCCCGAACCTCTGGGCCGGCATCGGCCTGGTCCGTGAGGGGGCCGGCACCGCGCTGGTCGGCTCGCACGACGAGGTGGCCGCCCGGCTGGACGAGTACCGGCGCCTGGGCGTGGACGAGTTCGTGCTCTCCGGCTACCCCCACCTGGAGGAGGCGTTCCGCGTCGGCGAGGAGGTCGCCCCCCGGCTCCGCGCCCTGGCGGCGTCCTCCTGAGCCGAGGTGCCGCCTACAGGGCCCCCGGCTCCTCGCCCACGATGCTCCGGGCGATCCCCAGGGCCACCAGGTCCTGGGGCCGCAGGCCGAGCTGGTCGGCCGTCTCGTCGGCCAGCGACGGCGGGCGCTTGAGGATCGCCGCCGCCAACTCCGGTGCGATGACCGAGAAGTAGCTGTCCGCCGTGACATGGGTGCGGCCGGGGGCGGCGAGGGCGAGCGCGCCGCCCGAACCGCCCTCGCCGATCACCAGCGTGGTCACCGGCACCCGCGCCTCCGCGATCGCCGCGAAGGCGTCGGCGATCGCCGCGCCCGCCCCGGCCCGTTCGGCCGCCGCGTCGTTGGCGGCGCCCGGGGTGTCGATCAGGGTGAGTACGGGGATGGAGAGCCGGTCCGCGAGCCGCACGGTCCGGGCCGCCGCCCGGTACCCGGCCGGCCGGGTGGCGGTGCCGCACTGGGCGACGTACGCCACCGGCCGGTCCCCGTGCAGCCCGAACCCGCAGAGCGTCCCCGGGTCCGTGCCGCCCGCCCGGTCGCCGTGCAGGGCGAGCCGGTACGTGAAGTACGCGTCCAAGTACGCCTCCGCACGCGGCCGTTCGGGCGCCCGGGCCCGGGCCACCGCCTCCCGGCCGGTCGCGGGGAGCCGGGTGTGGGAGAGCGCCTGCGGCACCGGTGCGGGCCGTACGCCCGAGGCCCGCGCACCCGTCCCGGTGCCGCCCCTCAGCACCGCCAGCCACCGGCCCAGCGCCTCCGCCAACTCCGCCTGCTCCACCACCGCGTCGACCTGCCCCGCCGCCAACTGGCCCTCGGCGGTGTACGCGTACGGGTCCGCGTCCGGCGGGCGCACCCGCGAACCGGCGAACCCGACCTGCGCCCCCGGCAGCGCCAGCACCACGTCGGCGCCCGCACCCACGGTGGCCCAGCCACCGCCGGTCGTCGGGTCCCGCAGGACCGCGAGCTGCGGCAGCCCGGCCGCCCGCAGCTCCGCCGAGGCGCGGGCCACCCGCTGGAGCTGGGTGAGCGCGACCATGCCCTCCTGCATCCGGCTGCCGCCGGTGGCGACCAGGGAGACCAGCGGCAGCCGGAGTTCCCGGGCGAGGGTGTACGCGGCCGTCAGCCGGTCCCCGGTGCGGTGCCCCAACGAGCCGCCCAGGAAGCCGAATTCGAAGGCGAGCAGTACGCAGGACTGCCCGCCGACCAGGGCCGTGCCGTGCACGACCGACTCCGTCTCGCCGGTCCGCTCCGCGGCCTGGGCCCGCGCGGCGCCGTAACCGCTCCAGCCGAGCGGGCCGTCCGGTGCCCCCGCGCCGCCCGGGTGGTGCTCGTCGCCGGGGGCCGGGCGTTCGTCGAAGGTGCCGGCGACGACGGCGATCATCTCGCGCGCGGTCCGGCGCGCCGGCCGCTCAGCCACCGTGGCCCGGCCCGCTCGCGGGGTCCGCCGTCAGCGCCCGCTTCATGATCTTGCCCAGGTCGTTGCGCGGCAGGGCGTCGAGATGGCGGACGGTGCGCGGGCGCTTGTGCGGGGCGAGGAGCTTCGCCACGTGGTCCGCCAACTCGGCCGCGCCGGGCGGAGATCCGGGGTCGGACGGGACCACCCAGGCGACGATCCGCTCGCCGAGGTCCGGGTCCGGCTCGCCGGTGACCGCGGCCTCGCGCACCCCGGGGTGGTCGAGCAGGGCGTTCTCGATCTCGCCCGCCCCGATCTTGTAACCGCCGCTCTTGATCAGGTCGGTGGCCTTGCGCCCGACGATCCGCACGTACCCGTCGGGGTCCACCGTGGCCATGTCGCCGGTGCGGAACCAGCCGTCCCCGGTGAACGCCGCCGCCGTGGCGTCCGGCCGGTTGAGGTAGCCGCTGAAGAGGTTCGGGCCACGCACCTGGATCTCACCGATCGCCTCCGGGCCGTCCGCCGGGGAACCGTCCTCCTCCACCAGGCGGAGCTCCACCCCGGCGAGCGGCGGGCCGACCGTGCCGGGCCGGGGGACGCCGTCCGCGCGGATCCCGGTGTTCATCAGCGTCTCCGTCATGCCGTACCGCTCGATCACCCGCCGCCCGGTCGCGGCGTGGATGCGCTCGTGGTCGTGGACCGGCAGCGCGGCCGACCCCGAGACCAGCAGCCGGGCACCGGCCAGCGCTCCGGCCAGCTCGGCCGCGGCGGCCTCCCCCGCGGTATCCCCGGTGCCCCCGCCGGACCCGAGCACCTCGGCCAGGCGGTGGTACATGGTCGGCACGCCGAACAACATCGTGCCCCCGGAGCCGAGTTCACGCGTCACGCCCTCGGCGGAGAACCTCCCCAGGTGGCGTACCGAACCGCCCCGGCGTAGCGGCCCGAGCACCCCCAGCACCAGCCCGTGCACGTGGAAGAGCGGCAGGGCGTGGACGAGGACGTCGCCGCCGGTCCAGCCCCAGGCGTCCTCCAGCGCGTCCAGCGAGGCGGCGACCGCCCGGCGGGGCAGGACCGCGCCCTTGGGCGGCCCGGTGGTGCCGGAGGTGTAGACGACCAGCGCGGCGCTCTCGGAACCGGGCTCGACGGCGGCGGACGGGGGAGCGGGAGGCACATCGTCCCCGCCCACGAGGACGTCGATCCGGGGGAGCGCGGCGAGCACCGGCGGCAGCACGTCCCCCGGTCCGGCGAGCACGGCGGCCGGTGCGCTGTCGCCGACGATGTGCGCGAGTTCGCGCTCGCCGGTCTTCGGGTTGAGGGGGACGGCGGGCACGCCCGCGAGGAGCGCGGCCACCACGGCGACGACGGTCTCCGCGGACGGCGTCGCCCAGACGGCGACCCGGCCGCCCGCCCCGGTGACCCGGGGCCCGAGCGCGCCCGCGAGCGCGGACAACCGGGCGTACGAGAGGGAGAGTTCGCCGAACCGGACCGCCTCCCGGCCGTCCGTACCGGCCGACGGATGCTGGAGCGCGGGAAGGAGGGGCTCGGGCGGAAGGGGCGCGGGAGAAAGTTGCGTCACGCCGTCAGCGTAAGGGTTTGCGGGGAGGCAACACCTTGATTCCCCGCGAGCCCTCGAGGGATGGCTGCCCGGCGGCTCAGCCCGAGTCCCGCTTGATGTTCCGCATCCGCCCGTACGCGTACACGCAGCCCGCCAGCGCCAGGTCGGAGAGCAGCATGAAGCCGATCGAGTACGAGCCCTTGGCGCTGTAGATCGCGCCCATCACCAGCGGCGGCACGAACCCGCCGAGGCCGCCCATCGCGCCGACGATGCCGGTCACGCTGCCCACCTTCGGCTGCGGGGTCACCTGCGAGACCAGGGCGAAGACGCTGCCGCTCGCGGTGCCGAGCCCGGCCGCCATGGCGAGCAGCGCGATGGTGCCGACCGGGTTCAGCGACGGGTCGAAGGCCTGGACGATCGCCATCAGCGCGGCCAGCAGCAGCGCCGCCGCGGTGACCAGCGCCGGGTGCAGGTGGTCCGAGAGATAGCCGCCGACCGGCCGGAAGACGACGGTCACCAGCGCGAAGCCGGCCGCCTTGGTGCCCGCGTCGGTCGGGGACATGTCGTACCAGGTCTTGAGGTACGTCGGCAGGTACACCCCGAACGCCACGATGCCGCCGAAGCCGATCGCGTACAGCGCCGACAGCTCCCAGGTCACCCGCAGCCTGCCCGCCTCGGTGAGCCGGTGGACCAGCGTGTCGGCCGGCACGGGCCGGTCGGGGCGGTCGGTGATCAGTACGGCGGCCAGCAGCGCGTACACCACGAGCGCGCCCGCCACCACGAGGAACGGCAGGTCGTCGCTGTGCTTGGCGATGCGCGGGGTGAAGTACCCGGAGAGCGCCACCCCGCCCATGCCCATGCCGAAGACGCCGAGCGCGAGCCCCCGGTCGGAGGGCGGGAACCACGAGTTGACCAGCGGGATGCCGATGGCGAACGTGGTGCCGCCCAGCCCCAGCAGGAAGCCCACGGCCAGCATCGCCCCGTACGAGTCCTTCGCCGGGATCAGCAGCAGCACGGGCACGATGGTCAGCGCCGACACCGCGGGGAACATGAGCTTCGCGCCGTACTTGTCGGTCAGCGCGCCCACCGGGATGCGGCCGAGCGAGCCGACGATGACCGGCACGGCGACCAGGAAGGACTGCTGGAACGAGCTGAGCCCGAGCCGGTCCTTGAACTCGCCGGAGAGCGGCGAGACCAGGTTCCACGCCCAGAAGGTCAGCGCGAAGCCGATCGTCGCCACGACGAGATTGCGGTACGCGGCGGCGGAAGGCCTGGCCGCCGCCGGCGCGGCGGGCTGCTTGGGGGCTGCTGTCTTCACGGGCCCAGTCAAGACCGGCCGCCCGCCGGGAGCCCGTCGGACTGCTCCGACCGGGGCATACGGTGAGCGGGGCGGGTGCTCACCCCCGGTGCGCGCCCGTGTTCCCACGGTCGCCTCCGCAGTCGGTTTCGCCCGAATGCTGCGACAATCGCCGTATGGACCGGCTGGACAGAGAAATACTCGCCATCCTCCAGGAGGACGCCCGGATCTCCTACCGGGACCTGGGCGTACGCGTCGGGCTCAGCGCCAACGCGGCGGGCGACCGGGTACGCCGGATGCGCCGCGACGGCGTCATCCGCGGCTTCACGGTGATCGTGGACCCCGCCGCCGACACCCGCTCCGGACTCGTCGTCTTCATCGACGTCTCGCTGCGCCTGGACACCACCAACGAGGAGTTCGAACGCTCCGTGCTGATGCTGCCGGGCATCACCGAGGTGGTGCACCTCACCGGCGGCCACGACTACCTCGTACGCGCCACCGCCGCCGACCCCGGCGCCCTCGACTCCCTGCTGCGACGCCTCAAGCGGGACGCGGGCGTCGCCCACTCCGTCACCCGGATCGCGCTGCGGGCGGCCCCCACCCACCACTGACCGGCCACCGGCCACCCACCGGCCGGCCACGGACCGGGCCCGAGCGGGCGGGAGCTCAGATCGGCGCCTGCCAGGTGACCGGCGACCGCCGCTCACCCCGCTCGTCCTGCCCGTCGTCCGCGACCAGCAGCCGCACCGCCCGCCGCCCGTCCGGCAGCCGGACCGTCGCGTCCACCTCGACCTCGATCGCCGAGACGCCCGCCCGGCGGTGGGCGGCGGCGAGCGCACCCCGCAGGGCCGCCAGCAGCTGCCCGGCCGCCGGGTCGCCCACCAGCGCGTCCACCGGCCCCGCGAAGTGCACCGACGGCTGGAAGCCGAGCAGGGCCGAAGCGCCCGCCGTCTCCCGCAGCACCCGGCCCCGGAACGTCGTCGGGGCGTCGGCGGGCGGCTGCTGGAGGGCGAAGATCGTGGTCCGTACCTCCTGGATCGTGGAGTCGAGCTCGTCCACCGCCCGCACCAGCAGACCGTCCGCCTCCACCGCGTCGTCCGGGTCCCCGGACCACTCGGGGGCCTTCGTCGCCGCGACGGCCCTGCGGCGGGCCGACTCCAGCGTCATCTCCGTCGCGAAGAGCCGCTGGACCACGAGATCGTGCAGGTCACGGGCGATCCGGTCGCGGTCCTCGTAGACCGCCAGCTGCTCCCGGTCGTGCTGGGCGTCGGCCAGCACCAGGGCCACCGCCGCCTGCGAGGCGAACTGGGTCGCCAGCTGCCGGTCCGCCGAGGTGTACGGCCTGCCGCCCCGCAGCCGGGGCAGGGCGAGCGTCCCGATCAGCCGGCCGTCGCTCGCCAGCGGCAGCATCATGCTGGGCCCGAACCGGTGGCGCACCGACGTCGTCATCAGCGGGTCGGTCGCCGCGTCGTCCATGAACACCGGCTCCCCGCCCAGCAGATGGACGAGTACGGGGGAGCCGGGCGCGATCGAGGCACCCAGGATGCCCGCCGGGTCCTCCAGGGTCGACACGGTGACGATCTCCATGCCGCCGTCCTCGCGGGACTGGAGGATCACCCCGGCCGCCGCCTCCGCGAGCACCCGGGCCCCCTCGGCGACGGTCTGGAGCGCCTCGGCCCTGCTCGTCCCGGTGAGCAGCGCGGTGGTGACGGCCGCCGCCCCCTGCAGCCAGCGCTCCCGCTGGAGGGCCGACTCGTAGAGCCGCGCGTTGCTGATCGCGATGCCCGCCTGGGAGCCCAGCACCCGCAGCAGGGCGTCGTCGGCGTCGGTGAACGGCCGTCCGCCGCTCTTCTCGGCGAGATAGAGGTTGCCGAACACCTCGGTGTCGACCCGGACGGGCGTGCCGAGAAAGGTGTGCATGGCGGGGTGCCCGGGCGGTACGCCCACCGAGCGGGGGTCGCGGGTCACGTCGTCGGAGCGCAGCGGCCGGTGTTCGTGGATCAGCGCGCCCAGCACCCCCCGGCGGCCGTCCGGGAGCGCGCCGATGCGCCGGCGCTCCTCGTCGCCGAGGCCCGCCGTGTACAGCTCGGTGATCCGGCCGGACTCGGGGTCCAGCACCCCGAGCGCGCCGTAGCGGGCGTCGGTCAGCAGCGAGGCGGTGTCCACGATCTGCTGGAGCGTCGTGCCGAGCCCCAGATCGGTGCCGACGCTGAACACCGCCTCCAGCAGCTCCGGCAGCCGGGGGGCGTAGGCGTGCCCGCCGCCCTCGGAGGCGTCGGGACCGCCCGCCGCGCCGTGCGCGTCCTCGGGCCCGTCCGGTCCGCCGCCGTGCTCCCGCGCCATCCGCCTCGCCCCAGCCGCGCGGGGGTGGTCAGCCGGCGAGCGGGTTGAGGACCATCGGCGCGATCGTGCCGTCCAGCATCGCGCCGAGGCCGAGGATCGAGCAGGCCTCCGGCCGCTCGGCGATCGTCACCGGCATCCCGGTGGCGGTCCGCAGCAACTGGTCGAAGCCGGGCAGCAGGGCGCTGCCGCCGACCATCATGATGCCCCGGTCGGCGAGGTCGGCCACCAGATCGGGCGGGCAGTCCCGCAGGACCCTGCCGAGACCGTCCACCACCGCGGTGAGCGGGGTGTGGATCGCCTGCCGCACGGCGGCCGTGTCCACCTGTACGGAACGGGCCAGCCCGGTCGCCACGTCGCGGCCGTGGATCTCGGTCACGTCCGGCCCCTGCGAGGTCAGCCCGTTGCCGCTGAGGGCCAGTTGCAGGGGGCGTACGGACTGGCTCGGCAGCATCAGCTCGTGGTGCTGGCGCAGGTGCTGGATCACCGCGTCGTCGATGGTGTTCCCGCCGATGGGGATGCGTACGGCGGTGACGATCGAGCCCAGCGAGAGCACCGCGATCTGGGTGGTGGCCGCACCGCACACCATGATCATGGTGGCGGTCGGCTGCTCGACCGGGAGCCCGCAGCCGACGGCTGCCGCGATCAGGGTGTCCACCAGCTCCACCCGGCGGGCGCCGAGCCCGACCAGAGTCTCCACGGTCGCACGCTGGGCCAGCGGGTCGCTGTCGTGCGGGGTGCAGGCGGCGGCCCGCAGCCGGGGCTTGCGGCGCAGCTGGCGGCGGAGCTTCTCGCCGATCAGGTGACGCAGCATGCGCTGGGCCATCTCGATGTCCACCACGGTGCCGCCCGACACGGGCCGGGCCACCCGGATGTAGGCGGGGGTGCGGCCGGTCATCTGCTCGGCGAGCGCGCCCACCGCGATGAGCGATCCGGTGCGGGTGTTGACGGCCACGACGCTCGGTTCGTCGACGACGAGCCCGAGCCCCTTCACGTACACGCGGGTGCTCGCGGCCCCCAGGTCGACGGCGACGTGGCAACGGCGCAACTGCTCAAGGCTGACGGTCACGGCAGGTTCTCCCGAGAGCTGGTGGGGTCCCGGCGGCAGCCGGCTCTCCTTCGCATCGTGGGCGGAGCGGGGGCCGGGCGCGCGCTGAGGTACGCCGGACGGGCCTGCGGGAACAGCGGGGCTCGGAACCGCCGGGGGCCGGGCGGCAGCCGCCGGCCCGGGTCGGCCCGGGGCGTACGTCTGCCGGGCCCGCAGCCGCTGGACCCGGCCGGCTCAGAGCGCCCGGGGGCCGGGCAGCAGGCGCTGGAAGAGGCCCCAGGTGAACTCGGCGACGTGACCGGTGCCGGTCGCCGGGTCCGTGAAGGCCAGCGCCCAGCGGGTCGGCGCGCTGCCCTCCATCGGGCGGACCGGCGCGAAGGCCCGCGCCACCTCGTCCACCGTGCAGGACCACGGGGTGAGGTCGGCCGCGCCGCGCAGCTCGGGGCCCGGGGCGCCGGGCGCGCGGACCAGCCAGGCGTTCCACACCGCTCCGCCGGGTGCGGCCATCACCTCGAACCGCAGGTCGGGCCAGAGCGGCAGCGCCCACGTCAGGGCGTCGCACTCCAGGTCGCCGACGGTGCGCCGGACGGACCGCTCGGGCTCGCCGAGCACGGAGCGGTACCGCCGCAGCACGCCCCGGCCGCCCGGTCCGCGCACCATGGCCTGCCAGCGGCGGTTCGCCTCGCGCGCCTCGGCGAGCGTCGCGCTCAGCTCGTGCCGGGCCTCCTCGGCCAGGTCCGGCTGGTGATCGGCCATCCGGCGGAGCAGGACGAGCTGGAACTGGAGCGGTCCGAAGGGGGCGGCGGCGGTCATGGGGTCCATCCTGCCCGCCCGCCGTTACCGGTGCTCAGCCGTTGCCGGTGCTCAGCCCCCGAGGTCCCCGAGGCCTCCGAGGTCCCCGTCCGGCCCGGCCCCGATCATCCGGCGCAGCAGGTCCCGCAGCACCGTGCGCTCCGCGTCCGACAGGCCGGCCAGCGGCTCGCGGGCGAAGTCCAGCGTCTCGCGGAGCCGGAGCGCGGTCAGGCGGCCCCGCTCGGTCGGGGCGGCGAGCTTCACCCGCCGGTCGTGCGGGTCCGGACGACGTTCGACCAGGTCACGTGCCTCCAGCCGGTCCACGATGCCGGTCACGTTCGAGGGCTCGCACTTCAGCTTCTGGGCGATCCGGCGCATGGGCATCGGCTCGATGGACAGCAGACGCAGGACCCGGGCCTGGGCGCCGGTGAGCGAGAAGGAGGCGGCGGCCCGGTCGTACTCCTCGTAGTAGCGCGCCACGACAGTGCCGATCAGCTCGACGACTTCGAGGGTCAGAGGATCTGTGCGCGGGGTGGTCATGACACACAGGATACCCAGATACTTGACAAGGTGAAATATCCAGGAGCATGGTTGTTTCATGTGGTGAAGCTTTTCCACGCCGTACGCCCCACCGGGTACGGACCCCCACACCCGACACCGAGGAGAACCCGAGCCCATGTCTGCAGCACTTCCCGCCTCCAGCCGCGAATGGCACCTCGTCGCCCGCCCGCACGGCTGGCCGAAGCCCGAGGACTTCGCGCTGCGTGAGGCGCCGGTGGCCGCTCCTGCCGAGGGCCACGTCCTCGTCCGCAACCTCTACTTCTCGGTCGACCCGTACATGCGCGGCCGGATGAACGACGTCAAGTCGTACACCCCGCCCTTCCAGCTCGACCAGCCGATGGACGGCGGCGCGGTGGGCGAGGTCATCGCCTCGAACGCCGAGGGCATCGCCGTCGGCGACCACGTCCTGCACGGCCTCGGCTGGCGCGAGTACGCCGAGGTCCCCGCGAAGCGCGTGGCGAAGGTCGACCCGGACGTCGCCCCGCTCTCCGCCTACCTCGGCGTGCTCGGCATGACCGGCCTCACCGCCTACGCCGGACTCTTCGAGGTCGCCTCCTTCAAGGAGGGCGACGCGGTCTTCGTCTCCGGCGCCGCCGGAGCCGTGGGCAGCCAGGTCGGCCAGATGGCCCGGCTCAAGGGCGCCTCCCGGGTGATCGGTTCGGCCGGCTCCGACGAGAAGGTCAAGCTCCTGGTCGAGGAGTACGGCTTCGACGCGGCGTTCAACTACAAGAACGGCCCGGTCCGCGACCAGCTCCGCGAGGCCGCCCCGGACGGCATCGACGTCTACTTCGACAACGTCGGCGGCGAGCACCTGGAAGCCGCGCTCTCGTCGTTCAACGTGCACGGCCGCGCCGCCATCTGCGGCATGATCGCCCAGTACAACAGCACCGAGCCGACCCCGGCCCCGCGCAACCTCGCGCTCGTCATCGGCAAGCGGCTGCGCCTGGAGGGTCTGCTCGTCGGCGACCACACCGCGCTCCGGCCCACGTTCGTCGAAGAGGCCGCCGGCTGGCTGGCCTCGGGCGAGCTGAAGTACCGCGAGACCACCGTCGAGGGCATCGAGAACGGCTTCGACGCCTTCGACGGCCTGATGCGCGGCGAGAACACCGGGAAGATGATCGTCTCCCTCGTCTGACCGTCTCCCCGTCGGACCGCCACCCGGGTCCGACCGCGCTTCTTGTCCGACCGCACGGCATTCGGCCACCAGCAGGAGGAACCCCGCATGAGCATCCCGAACATAACCGTCGCCTACACCGCCGTCGCCACCGCCGAGAACGGCCGTGACGGCCGGGTGTACTCCGACGACGGCAACCTCGACGTCGTCGTCAACCCGCCGAAGGCGATGGGCGGCAGCGGCAACGGCACCAACCCCGAGCAGCTCTTCGCCGCCGGCTACAGCGCCTGCTTCCAGAGCGCCCTCGGTGTCGTCGCCCGGCAGAAGAAGATCAGCATCGCCGGGTCCACCGTGACCGCGTCGGTCGGCATCGGCCAGGCGGACACCGGCGGCTTCGGCCTGGAGGTCGCGCTCACCGTCTCCATCCCGGACGTCGACACGGAGACCGCGCGCGAGCTCGTCGAGCAGGCCCACCAGGTCTGCCCGTACTCCAACGCCACGCGCGGCAACATCAAGGTCGACCTGATCGTCGCCTGATCCCGCCGCTCGCCACGGCAAACGCCGCACCCGCACCCCCCGGACACCCCATGGGACCGTCCGGGGGGTGCGCACGTACCCTGGCGCCATGAGTGATCTCGCGGCCGGATTCGGCTACTTGATGAAGGGCCAGCGCTGGGTCGGCCGGCACGGCCGCTGGTTCGGCTTCGGGCTGCTGCCGGGACTGATCACCCTCGTCCTGTACGCGGGCGCGCTCGTCGGACTCGCCTACGGCGCCGACGACTTCGTCGGCTGGTCCACCCCGTTCGCCGACGACTGGTCGTCGCCCTGGCTCGGACTGCTGCGCAACACGCTGACCGTCCTGGTCTTCGCCTTCGGCCTGTTCCTGGCGGTCATCACCTTCACCGCCGTCACCCTCCTGGTCGGCCAGCCGTTCTACGAGTCGCTCTCCGAGGAGGTCGACCGCAGCGAAGGCGGCGAGGTCCCCGAGTCCGGGCTCCCGTTCTGGCGCGAACTCTGGATCTCCGCCCGCGACTCCGTCCGCATCCTGGTGCGGGTCTCCCTCTACGGCATCGCCCTCTTCGCCCTCGGCTTCATCCCGGTGGCCGGACAGACCGTCGTCCCCGCCCTCGGGTTCTGCGTCTCCGGCTACTTCCTCGCCGAGGAACTCACCTCCGTGGCCCTCCAGCGCCGGGGCCGCGACCTGCGCTCCCGTCTCGCCCTGCTGCGCGGCCGGCGGATGCTGGTCCTCGGCTTCGGCGTCCCGCTGACGCTCGCCTTCCTCATCCCGGTCGTCGCCATATTCCTGATGCCGGGCGCGGTGGCCGGCGCGACCCTGCTCGTCCGCGACCTCGTCGACGCCGAGGACGCCCCCCAGGCGCAACCCTCCCCGGTCACCTCGCTGGTGAAGGCCGAGGACGACTGAGCCGAGGGGGCCGGGAGCCCGCCGGACGCGCGGGGGCGCCCGTCCTGGTACGGATGCTGCCTCAGCCCCCGACGTACGCCGCGAGGTGCTCGCCGGTGAGGGTGGAGCGGGCGGCCACCAGATCGGCCGGGGTGCCCTCGAAGACGACCTGCCCGCCGTCGTGGCCCGCCCCGGGGCCGAGGTCGACGATCCAGTCCGCGTGCGCCATCACCGCCTGGTGGTGCTCGACCACGATCACCGACTTGCCCGAGTCCACCAGCCGGTCCAGCAGGCCGAGCAACTGCTCGACGTCGGCGAGGTGCAGACCGCTGGTCGGCTCGTCGAGCAGATAGATCCCGCCCTTCTCGCCCATGTGCGTCGCCAGCTTGAGGCGTTGGCGCTCGCCGCCGGAGAGCGTGGTCAACGGCTGCCCCAGCGTGAGGTATCCGAGACCGACGTCCACCAGCCGGCCGAGAATCCGCTCCGCCGCCGGGGTCGCCGCCTCACCCTCGGCGAAGAACTCCCGTGCCTCGGAAGCCGGCATGGCCAGCACCTCGCTGATGTCCCGGCCGCCGAGCCGGTATTCGAGCACCGCCGCCTGGTAGCGCCGGCCCTCGCACTCCTCACAGACCGAGGCGACCTCCGCCATCATCGCCAGATCGGTGTAGACGACCCCGATGCCGTTGCAACCGGGGCACGCACCCTCGGAGTTGGCGCTGAAGAGCGCCGGCTTCACCCCGTTGGCCTTCGCGAACGCCTTGCGGACCGGGTCCAGCAACCCGGTGTACGTCGCCGGGTTGCTCCGCCGTGAACCCCGGATCGGGCTCTGGTCCACCGAGATCACGCCCTCCGCCCCCGCCTGCCGGGGCAGCGCCCCGTGCACCAGCGAGCTCTTGCCGGAACCGGCGACCCCGGTCACCACCGTCAGCACCCCGAGCGGGAGGTCCACGTCCACGTCCCGCAGGTTGTGCGTCGAGGCGCCCCGGATCTCCAGGGCCCCGGTGGCCCGACGCACCTCGTCCTTCAGCTTCGCCCGGTCGCCGAAGTGGCGGCCGGTGACCGTGTCGCTCTTCCGCAGCCCCTCCACCGTCCCCTCGAAGCAGACCGTGCCGCCCGCCGTACCGGCCCCCGGACCCAGGTCCACCACATGGTCGGCGATGGAGATCGTCTCCGGCTTGTGCTCCACCACCAGCACCGTGTTGCCCTTGTCCCGCAGCCGCAGCAGCAGGTCGTTCATCCGCTGGATGTCGTGCGGGTGCAGCCCGACGGTCGGCTCGTCGAAGACGTACGTGACATCGGTCAGCGAGGAGCCGAGGTGGCGGATCATCTTCACCCGCTGCGCCTCACCGCCGGAGAGCGTGCCGGACGGGCGGTCGAGCGTGAGGTAGCCGAGGCCGATCTCCACGAACGAGTCGAGGGTCGCTCCCAGCGCGGTGAGCAGCGGCGCCACCGAGGGCTCGTCCAGACCGCCCACCCACGCGGCGAGATCGCTGATCTGCATCGCGCAGGCGTCGGCGATGGAGACGGCCGCGATCTTCGAGGACCGCGCCCCCTCGCTGAGCCGGGTGCCCTCGCACTCGGGGCAGGTGGCGAAGGTGACCGCGCGCTCCACGAACGCCCGCACGTGCGGCTGGAGCGCCTCCTTGTCCTTGGAGAGGAAGGACTTCTGGATCTTGGGGATCAGCCCCTCGTAGGTGAGGTTGACGCCCTCGACCTTCACCTTGGTGGGCTCCCGGTGCAGGAAGTCCTGCATCTCCCTCTTGGTGAAGTCGCGGATCGGCTTGTCCGGGTCGAGGAAACCCGACTCGGCGTAGACCCGCACGGTCCAGAAGCTGTCGGACTTCCAGCCGGGGATGGTGAACGCGCCCTCGGACAGCGACTTGGAGTCGTCGTAGAGCTGGGTGAGGTCGATGTCGGAGACGTTGCCCCGGCCCTCGCAGCGCGGGCACATCCCGCCGGTCCGGTTGAAGGTCGCCTTCACGGCCTTCTTGTTGCCGCGTTCGACGGTGATCGCCCCGCTCGCCCGGACCGAGGGGACGTTGAACGCGTACGCACCGGGCGGGCCGATGTGCGGCTTGCCGAGGCGGCTGAAGAGGATGCGGAGCATCGCGTGGGTGTCGGTGACGGTGCCCACCGTGGAACGGAGGTCGCCGCCGAGGCGCTGCTGGTCGACGAGGATCGCGGTGGTCAGGCCGTCGAGCACGTCCACCTCGGGTCGTGCCTGCGTGGGCATGAAGCCCTGCACGAAGGCGCTGTACGTCTCGTTGATCAGCCGTTGCGACTCGGCGGCGACGGTGCCGAACACCAGGGAGCTCTTGCCCGAGCCGGAGACGCCGGTGAACACGGTCAGCCGGCGCTTCGGGAGCTCGACATGCACGTCCTTGAGGTTGTTCACCCGCGCTCCGTGCACCCGGATCAGATCGTGGCTGTCCGCGCCGCGCTCCTCGGCCGACCGGCGATCCGTCCTCTGGGCCCTGCTCATGCGTGTCTCCTCCTGCGGTACGGCGGACTGCGGTGCTGCGAAGTGCGGTGCTGCGGACTGCGGACTGCGGTACGGCGGACTACGGCGCGGCGAAGAGCCGTGCCCCGGGTGCGTGGCTCACTTCTTGTTCTGGGTGAAGCGCAGCATGTTGCCCGACGGGTCGCGGAAGGCGCAGTCGCGGACGCCGTACGGCTGGTCGAGCGGCTCCTGGAGCACCTCGCCGCCCGCCTCGCGGATGCGCTCGAAGGTGGCGTCGACGTCGTCGGTCGAGAAGATGACCCCACGCAGCAGGCCCTTCGCGAGCAGCTCCGCCACGGCCTGCCGGTCGGCGGCCGAGGCGCCCGGGTCCGCCAGCGGCGGCTCCAGCACGATGTTCACGTCGGGCTGTGCGGGGGAGCCCACGGTCACCCAGCGCATCCCCTCGAACCCGACGTCGTTGCGGACCTCGAGCCCGAGCACGTCGCGGTAGAAGGGGAGCGCCTTGTCGTGGTCGTCGACGGCGATGAAGCACTGGGAAAGGTTGATGTCCATGCGTTTCACGCTACGGGCGGCGTCATCGTTTCGCTTCTCCATTCCTGACCGGTCGCGTGTGGATCTTCGCGACGCAGGCGGGGACGGCCGCGCCCGCCTCGTGGGAGCGGGCCCGGTAGGCGCTCGGGCTCTCGCCGACCAGCTCGGTGAAGCGCGAGCTGAACGACCCCAGCGAGGTACAGCCGACCTCGAAGCAGACCTCCGTGACCGACAGGTCGCCCCGCCGCAGCAGCGCCTTCGCCCGCTCGATCCGGCGGGTCATGAGGTAGTTGTACGGGGTCTCCCCGTACGCCGCCTTGAAGCTGCGGGAGAAGTGGCCCGCCGACATCAGGGCGGTCCGGGCCAGCGCGGGGACGTCCAGCGGCTCGGCGTACTCGCGGTCCATCCGGTCGCGGGCCCGGCGCAGTCTGCGAAGGTCTTCCAACGACGTCATCCGGCCACCTTCGCACAGCTCCCACCGGCCGCGCCCGGACCTTCGCGGGATCCGGGTGGCCGGAAGGAAGTCCCCCGGGATGATCGCGGAGATCCGGGGTAGGTACCGGGCTCGGGACGGTCCAAGCACGGAGGAGCCCCCCGGCGGACCTGACACCGCCGGGGGGCTCCTCCCTCGTCCGCGCCGCGCCCGCGGCCCGCGCCTCTTCGTCCGGGCCGGGGATCAGCGCACCGAGAAGTCGTACTCCGTCGTCGAGACGTACTCCTCGCCCGGCCGCAGCACCGTGCTCGGGAAGTGCGGCCGGTTCGGCGAGTCCGGGAAGTGCTGGGTCTCCAGCGCGATCCCGGCGGACGGCACGAACGGGCCGCCGTCGCCGAGGTGGTCGGCGGTGTAGAGCTGGATGCCCGGCTCGGTCGTACGCACCGTCAGAGCCCGCCCGGACCCCGCGTCGTACAGCTCGGCGGCGGCCTCGGCGAGCTCGCCCGGAGCGTCCAGCACGTAGTTGTGGTCGTACTCCGGGCCCACCGGCTTCGCCCGGCGGAAGTCGAACCGGGTGCCGTCCACGGACGCGAGCTCGCCGGTCGGCAGCGAAGCGGCGTCCACCGGGGTGATCCGGCCGGCCGCGATCCGCAGCTCGTGCCCGAGCGCGCTCCCGGTCTCCGCGCCCGCCAGGTTCCAGTAGGTGTGGTTGGTGAGGTTCACGACGGTCGGCGCGTCGGTCGTCGCCCGGTAGCCGATCCGCAGCGTCCCGCCGGGCTCCAGCGTGTACGTCACCGAGACCGCGAGCCGTCCGGGGAAGCCCTCCTCGCCGTCCTCGGCGACGAGGCCCAGCTCCACTCCGCCGTCGACCTCGCGGGCGTCCCAGACCCGCTTGTCGAAGCCGCGCGCCCCGCCGTGCAGCTGGTTGGGGCCCTCGTTGGCGGTCAGCCGGTGGGTGCGGCCGTCGAGCGTGAAGGCGGCGCCGCCGATGCGGTTCGCGTACCGCCCGCAGACCGCGCCGAAGAAGGGCGAGGCGTACGTCGTGTACCCGGCCAGGTCCGGCAGCCCGAGGACGACCTCCCCGGCCGTCCCGTTCCGGTCCGGCACCTCGACGGACTGCACGATCGCGCCGTACGTCAGCAGACGCACCCGGGTCCCGTCGCGTTCCAGGGTCCAGCGCTCCACGGACGTACCGTCCGGGAGGGTGCCGAATGCGTCGCTGCTGATCGTCGTCACCGTACTCATGATCGGACTTTACGCTGGTGGGGCGGGTGCCGTGACATTGCGGTAGGCGATCTCCGCCAGCCGGGCCTGACCCTCGCGCCCCGGGTGGAACCAGTCCCACGGGCTGAGTTGGGCGCCGGTGAACGGATAGTCGTAGACCGCGTCGCCGTCGTACCGGCAGAGGTCGTCCCCGGCACACACCTCGCGCAGCACCTTGTTGTACTCCACCACCCGCGCGCGCACGGCGGCCCGCCGGGCGGTGGCCGCCGCGCCCATGTCGTCGGCGTCGGCCAGCATCGACTTGCAGATCCCGAGCTTCCACACCTGCTTGCCCAGCGGGCTGCGGCGCCCGGTCGACCAGAGCCGCCACAGGTCCGGCACGCTCGCCACGTACACCTGCGCCTTCGGGACGGCCGCCCGCAGCTGCCGCAGCGACAGATCGAAGGAGAACCGGAAGTCCTCGACGGGCGTCATGGACGCCACCGAGCCCCGGCAGGCGTCGTTGGCGCCGATCATCACCGTCACCAGCTCCGGCCGCTCCCGCGCCGCCTCGGCCATCTGCTCCGGCAACTGGGCGATCCGCGCCCCCGACACGGCGTGGTTCCAGCTGTGCGTCGCCACCTCGGAGGGGCCGAGGAGCCGGGCGGCGAGACTGCGCACCGCGCCGTCCGTTCCGGTGGCCCAGGAGACCTCGGGGCAGTCGGCCAGCACCGAACAGGCGTCGAACCCCCGGGTCATCGAATCGCCGACCGCCGCGACCGAGCCCGGCCGGCGGTTCCACACCGGACCGGCGGGCGCCGCGGCGGAGGCGTGACCCGCGCCCTTCGGCGCGCTCTTCGCGCCCCCGTCCGCTCCGCCGGAACAGCCGGTCAGCGCGAGTGCGCCGGCGCACGCCCATGCGGCCAAACCGGTGACGGTGGTACGTGAACGGTGACCCGACCGCATGCGCTCCGGCATCCTCAACCCTCCGTCTTCCCTGGCCTATGCCCCTGGTCATGGCCCCCGGCACACCCGGTGCGTGCAGGCGTGCGCCGGGCGCGCTCCGCCGGGTGAAAGCGGGCGAATGAGGGGCTCGGGACCGACCGTACGTCACACGTCCGGCCCCGGCGCACGGTAGCTTCTTCCCGGAGAACAGTGACGCCCGCCCACCCGCGCGCCCGCACGGGAGGTCCGGTAAGTTACCTCACGTCACATACTGTCCGTTTTCTGGAGATTATCTCCCGATGCTGTTTACTGATGACAACCTCGGGAGCCGGCCGGGAACAGGCGGTACGGGCGCGAGGCCGCTGGGGAAGGCGTACCTCGTCCCACACGGGAGGTTCCGGTGACGACACGTGGAGTCCTGTACGTACACTCCGCACCGCGCGCGCTCTGTCCGCACATCGAATGGGCGGTCGCGGGCGTGCTGGGGGTGCGGGTCCAGTTGGACTGGATCAGACAGCCGGCCGCGCCCGGCACCTGGCGGTCCGAGTTCTCCTGGCGGGGCCGCGCCGGCACCGCCTCGGAGCTCGCCTCCGCCCTGCGCGGCTGGGACCTCCTCCGCTTCGAGGTGACCGCCGAGCCGTGCGCCACGGCCGAGGGCGAGCGCTACAGCTCCACCCCCACGCTCGGCATCTTCCACGCCGTCACCGGAATGAACGGCGACATCCTCGTCCCCGAGGACCGGCTACGGGCCGCCCTGACGCGCTCCCTGCGCGGGGAGTCGGACCTGGAGGCGGAGGTCGCGGGGCTCCTCGGCAAACCCTGGGACGACGAGCTGGAGTCCTTCCGGCACGCGGGCGAGGGCGCCCCGGTCCGCTGGCTGCACCAGGTGGTCTGAGCCCGGCACGCCGTCGGGGCCACGGGGGCACCCGTGGCTCACGGGTCGTCAAAGCCCGCGTCCCGCATGGTGAATCGCGGGTGACCGCGGGACGCGGCTTCACTACGCTGCGCGCGCATGAGCTCCCACCAGGTGCGCGGCGCCACCCTCCACCACGACGACACCGGCCCCCGAGGCGGAACACCCGTCGTCCTCATCCACGGCCACCCCTTCGACCGCACCCTCTGGGCCCCGCAGGTCCGGGCGCTGGTGGCGGCCGGACACCGGGTGATCACCCCGGACCTGCGCGGCTACGGCGCGAGCGGGGTGACCGAGGGGACGGTGTACCTCTCCGACTTCGCCGACGACCTCGCCGCGCTCCTGGACCACCTGGGCCTCGCGGACGCGGTCGTCGGCGGTGTCTCGATGGGCGGCCAGATCGCCCTGGAGTTCCGCCGGCTCCACCCGGAGCGGGTCCGCGCCCTGGTCCTCTCCGACACCTCGGCGCCGCCGGAGACCGAGGACGGCAAGGCGTACCGCAACGAGCTCGCCGACCGGCTGCTCGCCGAGGGCATGGACGGGTACGCCGCCGAGGTCATCGGCAAGATGCTCGCGGAGTACAACGTCACCGCCCTGCCCGAGGTCGCCGACCGGGTGCTGACGATGATGCGGACCACCGACCCGCGCGGCGCCGCCGCCGCGCTCCGGGGCCGCGCCGAACGCCCCGACCTGCGGCCCGTGCTGGCCGCCGCCGACGTCCCCGTACTCGTCGTGGTCGGCGCCGACGACGTGTACACCCCGCTCGCCGACGCCGAGGAGCTCCGCCGCCACGCCCCGCACGCGTGGCTCGAAGTGATCGACGGCGCGGGCCATCTGCCGGGCGCCGAACAGCCCGAGCGGTTCAACGCCGTCCTGCTCGACTTCCTCGCCACACAGGTGGCGGACGCCCGATGACCGGCCCGCACCCCCTGCTCGGCCTCTTCCTTGCCGCCGCCGAGGGACGCTTCCCGCCGGTCGACGGCGAGGTGACCGTGACTCCGCCGCTACCGGGCGGGCTGGAGTGCTCCGTCGCGTTCACCGGCCACGCGGTCGTCGCCACCGCCCTGCCCGCCCCGAAGATCCTGGCCGCCGGGCCGGACGGCTTCGGCGCCTCGCTCGCGCCGGACTTCCTGCGGCTGCTGGCGGGACCACGAGGCACGGTCGGCGTCACCGACGCGACCCTCACCGCACCGGGCACCGGCGGCCCGCCCCGTCTCGGCCGCCTGGACGGGTACGACGACCACCCCCGCGTACGGCACGCCCGGAGAATCCGCCGGAACGTGACGGTGTACGGGGACGAGCGCGGCCTGATCACCCTCGCCGAAGGGCTCGCGGGCCGCCCGGAGCTCAGCATCGAACTGCACGCACCGGAGGCCCCCGTTCCGGCGTCCGCCCGGGGGCGCGGCCGGAGCCTGCTGGCGGACGCCCTCACCCTCGTACCGCCCGGCAGCCCCGTCTTCGCGGCCGTCGCCCCCGGCAACGCCCGCTCCCTGCGCGGCTTCCTCGCCGCCGGGTTCGTGCCGATCGGCAGCGAGGCGATCGTCGAACCCGGGCGGGTGTGAGGTCCCGGACACGCCGATGCCCGCCGCCCCGGAGAACCGGGGGGCGGGCATCACCGTACGAATCGAGCCGTACGGACCGCGCGGAGACGATCAGACGCTGCGGAAGGCGAGGACCACGTTGTGGCCGCCGAAGCCGAAGGAGTTGTTGATCGCGGCGATCGAACCCTCCGGCAGCGGCTGCGGCTTGTCGCGGACGATGTTCGCCGTCACGTCGTCGTCGAGGTTCTCGATGTTGATGGTCGGCGGGGCCATCCGGTGGTGCAGCGCGAGGACCGTGGCCACGGTCTCGATGCCGCCGGCGCCACCGAGCAGGTGACCCGTCATCGACTTGGTCGCGGAGATCGCGACGTGGTCGAGGTCATCGCCCAGGACCGCGCTCAGCGCCTTCAGCTCGGCCACGTCGCCCTGCGGCGTGGACGTGGCGTGCGCGTTGAGGTGGACGACCTCGGACGGCTTGAGGTCCGTGTTCTCCAGCAGGTTGCGCATCGCGGCGGCGATGCCCCGGCCGGTCGGCTCGGGCTGCGCGATGTGGTGGGCGTCGGCCGACAGGCCCTGGCCCAGCACCTCGCAGTAGACCTTGGCGCCGCGCGCGGCGGCGTGCTCGGCGGACTCCAGGATCACGACGCCCGCGCCCTCGCCGAGGACGAAGCCGTCACGGCCCGTGTCGTACGGACGCGAGGCCTTCTGGGGCTCGTCGTTGTTCTTGGACATCGCCATCATGTTGGCGAAGGCCGCGATGGGCAGCGGGTGGATGGCCGCCTCGGTACCACCGGCGACGACCACGTCGGCACGGCCGGTACGGATCATCTCGACGGCGTACCCGATGGCCTCGGCACCCGAAGCACACGCGGAGACCGGGGTGTGGACACCGGCCTGGGCGTTGACCTCGAGGCCGACGTTGGCCGACGGGCCGTTCGGCATGAGCATGGGGACGGTGTGCGGGGAGACGCGGCGTACGCCCTTCTCCTTCAGCACGTCGTACTGGTCGAGCAGCGTGATCACACCACCGATACCGGAGGCGATGACCGTGCCCAGCCGCTCGGGCTGGATCTTGTCGTCCTCACCGGCCTTGCCGGTGAAGCCGGCGTCCGCCCACGCCTCGCGGGCCGCGATCAGCGCGAACTGCGCCGAACGGTCCAGCTTGCGGGCGAGCGGGCGGGGCAGTACCTCGCCCGGGTCCACCGCGGCCAGCGCGGCGATCCGGACGGGCAGTTCGGCGAAGCGCTCGCCCTCGAGAGGCTTGACGCCGGAGCGGCCGGCCATCAACCCTTCCCAGGTCGATGCGGAGTCGCCACCCAGCGGAGTGGTTGCGCCGATACCGGTGACGACCACGGTGCGATTGGTCGAGTTCACTGGAAAATCTTCTCCACGTGTAGAGGGTCGTGAATCAGCGGCGCCACCGCCGGGTGGCGACACACGAACCGGCCTGGGATCAGGCCTGGTTCTTCAGGATGTAGTCGGCAGCGTCGCCGACCGTCTTGAGGTTCTTGACGTCCTCGTCCGGGATCTTGACGTCGAAGCGCTCTTCGGCGGCGACGACGACCTCGACCATGGACAGCGAGTCGACGTCCAGGTCGTCGGTGAAGGACTTGTCCAGCTGGACGTCCTCGACCGGGATACCGGCGATCTCGTTGACGATCTCGGCGAGACCGGTGACGATCTCTTCCTGGGTGGCGGCCATGTCGGCGCTCCTTCAGTGGTTGTCTACGGGGGTTCTTAACTCCGGACCGAGAACTCCGATGGAGCTGGAGGTTCTCGTTCGGACCGGGCGAAAAGCCTTAGGGGAGAGTAACGACCGTCGCGGCGAAGACGAGACCCGCCCCGAAGCCGATGACGAGCGCGGTGTCGCCGCTCTTCGCCTGCCCGGTCGCCAGGAGCCGCTCCATCGCGAGCGGAATCGAGGCGGCGGAGGTGTTGCCGGTGGTCTCCACGTCGCGGGCGACGGTGACGTTCTCCGGCAGTTTGAGGGTCTTCACCATCGAGTCGATGATCCGCATGTTGGCCTGGTGCGGAATGAAGACGTCCAGGTCTTCCGGAGCGACCCCGGCGGCGTCCAGCGCCTGCTGGGCCACCTTCGCCATCTCGAAGACGGCCCAGCGGAAGACCGCCTGACCCTCCTGCGTGATGGCCGGGAACTTCTCCGGGCGCTCGGCGTGGAACTGGTCCCACGACACGGTCTGCTTGATGGTGTCCGACTTGTCGCCCTCGGAGCCCCAGACGGTCGGGCCCATGGCCGGTACCTTCGACGGGCCGACGACCACCGCGCCCGCACCGTCGCCGAACAGGAAGGCCGTGGCCCGGTCCGACAGGTCGGTGAGGTCGCTGAGCCGCTCCACGCCGATGACGAGGACGTACTCCGCGGAACCGTCGACGATCATGCCCTTGGCGAGCGTCAGGCCGTAACCGAAGCCCGCGCAGCCGGCCGAGATGTCGAACGCGGCGGGCTTGCCCGCGCCGATCTTGTGTGCGATCTCGGTGGCGACGGCCGGGGTCTGCTTGAAGTGCGAGACGGTGGAGACGATCACACCGCCGATCTGCTCCGGGGTGATCCCCGCGTCGGCGATGGCCTTTCCGGCGGCCTCCACGGACATCGCGGACACCGTCTCCTCGTCGGAGGCCCAGTGCCGGGTGGCGATGCCGGAGCGGGAGCGGATCCACTCGTCGGACGAGTCGATCGTTTCGAGGATCACCTCGTTCGGCACCACACGGGTCGGGCGGTAGCCGCCGACCCCCATGATGCGCGCGTACGGGGCGCCCTGGCTGGGCTTGATCTTCGACATGCTCGTGCTCCTTAGGCGGACGCGTGCTCGGAGATGAGCGCGCGGGCCGCGTCGAGGTCGTCGGGGGTCTTGAGCGCGAGGGTCTGCACGCCGGGCAACGCCCGCTTGGCGAGCCCCGTGAGGGTGCCGCCGGGGCACACCTCGATGAGCGCGGTCACACCGAGCTCCTGGAACGTCTCCATGCACAGGTCCCAGCGGACCGGGTTCGCGACCTGCCCGACCAGGCGCTCGACGATCTCGGCACCGGTGGCGACGGCCTTGCCGTCCTTGTTCGACACGTACGTCACGGTGGGGTCCGCGACCTCCAGGCCCTGGGCCGCTTCGCGCAGCCGCTCCACGGCCGGAGCCATGTGGTGCGTGTGGAACGCCCCGGCGACCTTGAGCGGCACCACACGGCGCACGCCCTCCGGCTTGTTCTCGGCCAGCTCGGCGATCTGCGCGGCCGTACCGGCGGCGACGATCTGGCCGCCACCGTTCACGTTGGCCGGGGTCAGCCCGAGGCTCTCCAGGAACGGGACGGTGACCTCCGGGTCGCCGCCGAGCAGCGCGGCCATGCCGGTCTCGGTGACCGCGGCGGCCTCGGCCATCGCGAGCCCGCGGGTACGGACCAGGCGCAGCGCGGCCTCGTCGCCGAGCACACCGGCGAAGGCGGCGGCGGTGATCTCGCCGACGCTGTGCCCGGCCACGACGGCGGGCGAGGCGTTCAGCGCGGACGCGGAGAGGAGACCCGCGGCCACCAGCAGGGGCTGCGCCACCGCCGTGTCACGGATTTCGTCGGCGTCGGCCTTCGTGCCGTAGTGGGCAAGGTCGAGCCCGATGGCGTCGGACCAGGCCGCGATGCGGTCGGTTGCACCGGGCAGATCGAGCCAGGGAGTCAGGAAGCCGGGCGTCTGAGCGCCTTGGCCGGGAGCGACGAGTACGAGCACCCTCACACTCTCTCTTGCGGACGGTCCCGTACGCCCGTGGGGACAGGGACGAAGAACCGTCAGGGGAATTGTTGAAGTCCGACAAAAGTCTAGGACTGGCCATCTCTGGCGGCCAAGCGCCCCAGGATCAGCGCGATCCGGAGCGTGAAGGCGGAGCGCACATCGGACGGCGACCAGCCGGTGACGTCCGTCACACGTCGTAGCCGGTAGCGCACGGTGTTGGGGTGCACGAACAGCATCCGGGCGGCGCCCTCCAGACTGCTCGCCTGCTCCAGGTAGACACTCAGCGTTTCCAGGAGCGCGGACCCGGCTTCCTCCAGAGGGCTGTAGATCTCCTCCACCAGCTGGTCCCGCGCGGCAGGGTCTCCGGCCATCGCGCGCTCCGGCAGGAGATCGTCGGCCAGCACCGGGCGGGGCGCGTCCTGCCACGCGATGCACGCCTTGAGTCCGGCGGCCGCAGCCTGCGCGGACCGGGTCGCCGCCAGCAGGTCCGGGACCACCGGCCCGGCGACGACCGGCCCGGCCGCGTACGGGCCGATCAGACCCCGCGCGACCTGGAGCGGGTTGTCGCTGCCGCCCGCGATGACCACGAGGCGGTGGCCCAGCACACCGGTCAGCACCTGCACCTTGGAGCCGCGCGCGGCCCGCCGGATCGCCTCGACCGTCAGCTCGCTGTCCCCGTCCGGGGCGGTGCCGAGGATCACACAGACGTGCTCGGGGGAGTTCCAGCCGAGCGCGGCGGCCCGGGAGACCGCCCCCTCGTCCGCCTCGCCGGACAGCACCGCGTTGACCACGAGCGATTCCAGCCGGGCGTCCCACGCGCCCCGCGCCTCGGCGGCCTGCGCGTAGACCTGGGCGGTCGCGAAGGCGATCTCCCGGGCGTAGACGAGCAGGGCCTCGCGCAGTACGGACTCGTCGCCCGGAGCGGCGACCTCCTCGATCGCCGCCTCCATGACCTCGATCGTCGTACGGACCATCTCGACGGTCTGTCGCAGCGTGATCGCCCGGGTCAGCTCGCGCGGGGCGGTGCCGAACACGTCGGTGGAGATCGCCTGCGGGGTCTCCGGATGCCGGAACCACTCGGTGAACGCGGCGATGCCCGCCTGCGCGACCAGGCCGATCCACGACCGGTTCTCCGGGGGCATGGCCCGGTACCAGGGCAGCGTCTCGTCCATGCGGGCGATGGCGTTCGCCGACAGCCGGCCGGAGGACTGCTCCAGCCGTTTCAGGGTCGCGGCATGGAGATGGGCGTCTTTGGCGGCGCGCTGCGCGGGATCGGGTCGGGGCACGGAGACAAGACTGCCTTATCCGGGCAGAGGGGCGGAGGGGAGGGGCGGGCGGTCAGGTGTACGGGGGCGGGTTCCGGCCGTTGTGGGAGGAGGGCGGGCGCCCGGTGCGGGAGGGCGGTCGTGGCCGTGGGGGTGGGCCCCGGCCGTTCCGGGGCGGCCAGGCCGCACGGTGGGCGGGGCTACGGTGGGGGCGTGATGTCCGTACACCGTGCGCAGAGCCGGTACGAGGGCGGGGACCGGGCGGCGGGGATCGAGTCCCGGCACGCCTTCTCCTTCGGTTCCTTCTACGACCCCGACAATCTCCGCTTCGGCGCGGTCCTCGCCTGCAACGAGGAGCGGCTCGCCCCCGGTGCGGGGTTCGACGAGCATCCGCACAGCCATACCGAGATCGTCACGTGGGTGGTGGAGGGCGAGCTCACCCACCGCGATTCGGCCGGTCACACCCGGGTGGTGCGCGCCGGTGACGTACAGCACCTCAGTGCGGCGGCCGGGGTCCGGCACGTCGAACGCAACGACGGCGACACCCCCCTGACCTTCCTCCAGGTGTGGCTGGCCCCGCTGGAGGCCGGCGGTGAGCCCGCGTACACCGTCGTCCCCGGCATCGCCGACTCCACCCCGTACGCCCTGCCCGCCGCCGGGGCGATGCTGCACGTCCGCCGGCTCGCGGCGGGCGAGCGCGCGGCGGTCCCGGACGCGGCGCGGGCGTACGTCCACGTGGTGACCGGCGAGGTGGCCCTCGGCGGCGACCACCTCGGGCCGGGCGACTCGGCCCGGATCACGGACGCCGAGGGGCTGGAGCTGCGGGCGGCGGGCGCGGGGGCGCAGGTGCTGGTGTGGGAGCTGGCGGGCTGAGGGGATGAGGGCCGGCCCGCCCGCCTCCGGTGGCTCGAAGGCGGGTGGAAGGGGCCCGCTCAGGCGACCGGGCTCTTGCTCAGGCGGCCGGGCTCTTCTTGAAGTAGTGCCCCTCGGCGAGGTCGTCGAGGAGGCCCGGCCCGGTCGGCCGCCAGTCCAGCAGGGCGCGGGTGCGGTCGGCGGAGGCGGGGCTGTCAAGGGCGAGGAGGTCGGCGAGCCAGGTGAAGTGAGCGGCTGCGTCGGCCGGGGCGACGGAGGCCACCGGCACTCCGAGGTGCTTCCCGATCACTTCGGCGACCGTCCGGATCGGCACACCCTCGTCGCCGATGGCGTGCAGGGTCGCACCGGCCGGGGCGTTCTCCAGCGCGAGGCGGAAGAGGCGCGCGGCGTCGTCCCGGTGGACGGCGGGCCAGCGGTTGGCGCCGTCGCCGATGTAGCCGGAGACGTCCTTGGCGCGGGCGGTGGCGACCACCGTGGCGAGGAAGCCGTGGTCCCCGTCCCCGTGCACCGTCGGGGGCAGGCGTACGACCGAGGGGCGGACGTTCCGGTCCGCCAGAGCGAGCGTCGCGTGGGCGTTGGCCAGCCGGCCGGCCGGACCGCTTGCCGGGGCTTCCGCACCCGCGCCGCCTTCCCGGCCGGAGGGCTGCCCGTCCTCCTCGGTGGCGACCCGTCCCGGGGCGAGGCCGAGAATCCCGGAGGCGATCACCAGCGGGCGGCCCGAACCGGCGAGTGCCTCACCGAGGGTGTCGATGGCACGGCGGTCCGCCTCGGTGGCCGCGTCGAAGCTGCCGCTGAACGCGAGGTCGTGCCGGAAGGCGAGGTGGATCACGCCGTCCGACTCGGCCGCCGCCTCGCGCAGCACCTCCAGGTCGTCGAGCGAGCCGTGCCGCACCTCGGCGCCCGCCTTGGTGAGCGCGGCGGCGGAGGCGTCCGAGCGGGCGAGCCCAACCACCTGATGACCTGCGGCGATGAGTTCCGGAACGACCGCCGAGCCGATCCAGCCGGACGCGCCGGTGACGAATACACGCATGGGAGAACCTCCAGAGAGGGTCGGCCGCCCGGGTCGCGGACACCGTCGTGGGCCCCGCTGGTGCGGGGAGCCCCGGACACGGAAACGCAACGGCCGACCAGTTGATGTCAGTGACTGTCGTAGCGTCTCCAACGTACACCTGATGTCAGGCACTGTCATCACGTAGGATCGGGCCATGGGCCGATGGCAACCGAACGCGCGCGAACGTCTGGGACAGGCGGCGCTGGAGCTGTACGGCGAGCGCGGCTTCGAGCAGACCACCGCCGCGCAGATCGCCGCCCGCGCCGGGCTCACCGAGCGGACCTTTTTCCGCCATTACGCGGACAAGCGCGAGGTGCTCTTCGGTGGCGCGCACCTGCTGGAGCAGGCCTTCGTGGAGGCGCTCGCCGCAACTCCGAGGACGGCCGCACCGATCGACGCGATGGCCTCCGCGCTGGAGGCCGCTGCCGCCTACTTCGAGGACCGCCGCCCGTTCGCCCGGCAGCGCCAGGCCGTCATCATGGCCAGCAACGACCTCCACGAACGCGAACTCGTCAAGCTCGCCGCGCTGGCCGCCGCGCTGACCGGGACGCTCCGCGAACGCGGCGTCCCGGAACCCGCCGCCAGCCTCACCGCCGAGGCGGGCATCGCCGTCTTCAAGGTCGGCTTCGAACGCTGGGTCGGCGGCGCCGAGGACGAGGAGCGCCCCCTGCTGCACTTCCTGCGGGAGTCGCTGGGCGAGCTCAAGGCGGTGGCGGCGGGGGAGTGATCGGCGATTCCCCCGCCGACTCCGTCCACCCCCGGCGCATCCGGGGAGGACCGGACGGTGCCCGGCGGACCGGACGGTGCCCGGCCATGATCCGCCGGGCACCGTCCGAGGGGCTTCGCGCCCTCGATCCGCCGTAGGCCCGCCAACGGCTCACCTGACCGGACGCCGGTCAAGGCGGAATTCACAGGCTGTTTCGCTGCCCGGGCGGCCACCGGCGGTGCCCCGTCGGGCACGGGCAGGTGACCGAGGCCGTCGCCCGGCCCCGGCCGAACACGACCGCTCCGGGGGGCTGTTCCCGCGGTGGTCAGACGATCCAGCGTGCCCGTCGTCCGGCGGGTCCGGCCGGGAGTCCGTCGGCGAGCGCGGCGGCCATCCGATGCACGGCCTCGCGCAGCGTGCCGGGCTCCAGGGTGTACGGGATGCGGAGGTGCGTGCCGTCCGCCGGGTCGGGCAACAGGGCGGCGAGCTGCCGGCCGCCGAGGGTCCTTGCCGCCCGGTGCGCTCGGTGCTCCTGGTGCTCCTGGTGCGGTGCCCCGACCGCGCCGGGCTGGAGCGGGTCTGCCATGCCACTCTCCCGGAATTGGCCATGCTGATGATGCCGCTCAATGTACAGACTCGCCGCCAGTGGCACCCGGACAGCCGGGCGCGAACGTACGGGAGGGCCGGACCGGCATGGACCAGAAGACCACCGATCGCGACGACCCCGCCGACCCCGCCGACCCCGGGGCTGGGGCTGGGGCCGGACCCGGCACGGACGGCCGAGGTTCGGCACCGTCGCCAACGTCGTCGTCCTGGCGTGCTCGTCCGATCTCGGGCTCCGGATCGTCCCCGAGCACCTCGGCCTCCCGGCCCGGACCGGTCTGCTCCTCGGAGGCGTACTCCTCAACGGATTCTCCGTCGCCGTGTACGTCGGCGCCCGCCTCGGACCCGGCCCCCGCGACGGCCTGATGACCGGAGCGTCCAGCCTCACGGGGCGCTCCGTCCGGCTCGTCCGCACCCTGATGGAGATCGTCGTGCTGGCGGCGGGGTGGCTCCTCGGAGGCAGCGTGGGCGTCGGCACCGTGCTGTATGCGCTCGCGGTCGGCCCGGTCACCCAGTACTTCCTGCCCCGGTTCACCTATGGGGGCGGCGACGGACTCCTTACGGGGGAAGGCGGCGATCCCGGGCGGCGGACGGCCGGAGAGGCCGGCCCCGGGGTGAGGCCGGCCCTGGAGTGAGGCCGGTCCTGGAGTGCGCTGACCTCCCCTCTCCGGTCGAGGCCGACGGCCCGTATCCGTCAGGGGCTCACCGTCCACGGCCGGAGCTTCTCCGGGTTGCGCACGGCCCAGATGTGCGTGATCAGGCCACCCGCGATGTCGAACGCGTACACGGTGACGACGACGCCGTCCTGCTGAGCGACCAGGCCGGGCTGCCCGTTGACCGTGCGCTCCAGAAACGTCAGACCGGTCACTCCGCCGACCAGGCCGACGAGGCCCCGCGCCATCTGCCCGGCGCCTTCGAAGGGGCGGCGCGCCGTGGTGGCGAGGCCGCCGCCGTCGCCGGTCGCCGTGACCCGCGGATCGAGGAGACCGATGAGGGCCTCGATGTCCTTGGCCTCCCAGGCCTGCTTGAAGTTCCTGACGACGGCGGCCCGCAGCGCGGTCGGGGACTCGGGTGTCCGTGAGGTACGGATACGCCTGCGGGCCGACGAGGCCAACTGACGGCAGGCCACCGGGGTGCGACCGACGATCTCGGCGACTTCGGGGAACGGGTAGCGGAAGACGTCGTGGAGGACGAAGACGACGCGTTCGGCCGGGGTCATCGATTCGAGTACGACGAGGAAGGCCATGCCGACCGACTCGTCGAGGGTGACGCGGTCGGCAGGGTCCATGGCGCTGTAGCCTCCCGCCCGACCGCCGGGCCACTCCGCGGGTTCGGGCAGCGGCTCGGGAATCCACTCACCGACGTACGTCTCCCGTCGGACGCGTGCGGAGCCGAGCAGGTTGAGGCAGATGCGCCCGGCGACCTTGTTCAGCCAGGCGCCCGGGGAGTCGATGGCCTGCCGCTGCTGCGGTGACAGCGCGTACCAGCGGGCGTACGTCTCCTGCACGGCGTCCTCGGCCTCGGTGAGGGAGCCGAGGAGCCGGTAGGAGAGGTTGATCAGCCGGCGTCGCTCGCTCATGACCGCGCTCGGACCCGGATCGGGGCGGCCGTCGTCCGGCTCGTACGGGATGGGCATGGTGTCCTCGGCTCCCTCGGTCTCTCTTCCTGTCCTCACCGGTTCGACCGGGCAGCCCCACCGAATGTGAGGCCTGCGCCCGCCTCACATTCGGAACCCCTGCGTTGTCGGACGGGTGAGACACCGACCAGCACGGAGGAAGGGAACCCCATCATGTCCACGCGAAGCACGACCGAACCGGCGACCGACCCGGCGACCGCGCCTGCGATCGATCCGGCGACCGGCCCGGCAACCGATCCGGCCGGCGCCCCCGTGACCGGCCCCGCGACCGGCCCGGAGGCGGAGGAGGACGGCGGAGTCCAGTCGCGTCTGCCCGACCTCACCCGGCTCTTCCCCGAACTGCCGAAACTCTCCGGAGCGCTGCGCAACGCCCTGCGGAACGCGCCGGTTCCGCAGGCCGCCATCAACCTGTCGATGCTCCGTGGCGCGCAGATCGTCGGCAGCACCTACCACGCCGTCTCCCTGACCGGCGTCCTCCGCAAGGCCGGGGAGACCGAGACGCGCATCACCGCCGTGGCGACGTGGCAGGACGCCCCCTTCTTCACCGACTCCGAACGAGTCGCACTGAAGCTCACGGAGGCCGTCCTCACCCCGAACCCCTTCGGGGAGCGCGTCTCCGACGAGCTGTTCGCCGAAGTGGCAGCTCTCTACGACGAGGAGGCGATCTGGGCGCTCGCCCTGGCCATCGGCCAGCTCTCCCTGTTCGTTCCGATCGCTCTCATCGGCAAGCCGATCCCCGGCAGGCCCGTCGGGAAGAACTACAGCAGGTAAGGGCTGTCCCATAGTCCCTGGTGGGTGCGCGGCGGTCCTCCGCGTGTGCGTCCCAGCCCGTGGCGGCGGCGCGCCGTGCCGACGGCTCCGTATGCCGACGGCTCCGTATGCCGACGACTCCGTATGCCGACGACCGACTCCACATGCCGCCCGTCCGTACGGCGACGGCGTCACCCGTAGTGCCGCAACTCGGGCCAGAACGCGCGCCACGGGCGGCGGGGGCCCGTGCAGACGTAGACGTGGCCGCCCCATTCGACGTTGTGCACGCCGTAGGGGTTGGTGAGGGTGGCCGCCACACGGACGTCACGGAAGTACCGGCGCAGGTATGCGGTGTATCCGGGGGCGTGGTCCGGGCCCGGGGCGACGGCCACCACGGTCGTGGCGTACGGGTTGCCCGGGCCCCACCACCAGGCGCTGTTGTGGGCGCTCACGGCGGTGGGCAGCCCGGAGCCCCGGCCGAGTTCGTTGATCGCGCCGGCCTCGGCGTAGTCCGCCGTGAAGATCACCGCGTGCGCGCGCTGTGCGGGCGGCAGCCCGGTCCACACCTGCCGTACGGTGCCGACGAGTTGGGGCCAGCCCACGGATTCCCCGGAGTTGGTGCTGATGCCGTACGTCCAGCCGACCTGCGAGGGCGGCAGCACCGGCAGCACGACCACGGCGAGGAACGCGGCGGAGACGGCCGTGCCCGTCCGCAGGCTGCGCATCCGGTCCGGGAGCGCGTACAGCCACCCGTCGCGCGCGACCGCCCCCGCCGCCAGCAGGCACACGTACAGCCCGCCCAGGTAGTAGATCTGTGCTCCGGTCGTCAGCGCGAACAGCACGAACAGCACGGCGTACGAGGTCACCAGGCACCGCCACAGCGGCCGGCCGGACCGCCACAAGAACCGAAGGCCCGCCACCCACACCGCCAGCATCACCGGGCCCGCGATGACGACCTGCCCCACGACCCAGGTGAGGACGTTGCCGGGACCGCCGTTCTTCCCGTTCAGCGCCCGCGTCATCGGGAACATCGCCCAGTCGTGGTGCGCCTGCCACCACAGGTCGGGCAGTACGAGCAGGACGGCCGCCACCACGCCCGCGAGCAGCCAGCGGTCGGCCACGGCCCGGCGGGCCGGGCCGAGCAGCACGGCTGCCAGCAGGACGATCCCGAAGACGGCCGCGAGGTGGTTGAACTCCGCGCCGATACCGACCAGAGCACCGGCGGCGAGCCACCACCGCGTGTCACCGGTGCGGCCGATCCGTACGACCACGAACGCGATCGCCGCCCACGCCAGCACCTCGTACGAGGTGGTGTTGGCGAGGTGCGCACCGCCGAGCAGCACCGGCATGGTGCCGGTGGCGACCGCCGCGAGCAACTGGCTCCGCCGCGCCCCGTCGAACTCCCGCGCGGTCAGCCCGCCCACGACCACCGTGCCCGCCGCGGCCAGCGCCGGCCACAGGCGCAGGCCGGCCTCCGAGACGCCGAACAGCGACAACGAGACCCGGGCCAGCAGTGGCGCCAGCACCGGCTGGTCCACGTAGCTCGCCTGGAGGTGCCGGGCGCTGTCGAGGAAGTACAACTCGTCGGCGTGGAAGCCGTAGCGCGTGGAGAACGCCATCAGCACGGCGAACACCACGCCCGCGACGACGAACACCCTCCGGTCCAGCGGCCCGACGGGCGGGCCGGCCACCGAGGTCTTCTCCGCCCTTCCCGTCCGTTCCGCCTGCTGCTCCGAATCCGACTCGTCCGTCATGTCCGCCCCCGGTTTCCCGCCCCCGCGCCCGGTTTCGAGCCCGGGCTCCACCTGCGGCCCCACCCTCCGCACCGCCGCTACGGATCCCGGACCGCGCTCGCACTCTACGTACCGCATCATGCGCCGTGAAGTGTCCTATGTCATAAGACAGTTGGCTCCTGTGATGCCCTTGCCGACCGGCTTCAGGGCTACGCTCCGCACCCATGAACCGAAGGCGGTCCAAGAAGCTGTCGAGGAAGCTGGTCGGCGCGGTCCTGACCGGTGACACCGCGCGTATCCACGTACTCCTGCGCACCGGTGCCGATCCGGAGGCGGCCGACCAGGACGGCACCACCCCGCTCTACGCGGCCTCGGTCCAGGGCGACGCGGACGCCGTCGAAATCCTCCTGCGCGCCGGTGCCGCCCCGGACACCGAGAGCGGCCACGGAAGCGAGGGAACACCCCTGTGTGCGGCCGCCTGTTGGGGGCAAGCGGACGCCGTGCGCGTCCTCCTGGCAGCGGGAGCCGACCCGCACCTCCGCGAGGACCACGGCACGGGCAGCACGGCCCTCGAATGGGCGCGGAAAGGGTCTTGGCCGGAGACGGTCGCGCTGCTGGAGGCGGCGGAAGCCGGACGTTGACCGAGCGCGGTGCTCCGGGACGAGCCGCGGCTGACGCGGCGCACTCCGCGTGAGGTTCACCCGCCGGCCCGCAGCACCATCGCCGTCCCGGTCTCCGGCCGGGACCGCACCGTCACCGTCAACGGCAAGGTGGTGTGGCGCCACGGCGCCTTCACCGCGGCACCCGGGCCGGGGTCGGTCCGGGTGCCGCCGACCGCGGCGGGGCTGCCGCCCTCGAAGCAGCCGCCCCGCCCGGTCAGCGCCCCCTCGCCGCAGGGCTCGCCCCGGGCGCCGCCCCCGGTTTCCACCCCCACGCGGTGAGCATCCCGGCCGACAGCGCGGCGCACTCGTCGGAGACCAGGTAGCGGATCGCGTCGTCGAGGGCCGCGTCGTCCACCAGCCCGGTGGCGATCATCGCGGACCGGCTGCGCTCCCAAGTGTCGGCCCAGAAGCGGCTGATGGGGCTCTCCGGCTGGAGCGGCGGTACGTGGATCTCGGCGGCGACAGGTTCAAGTCCCGCCCCGCGCAACAGCTGCGGGTACGACGGCACCCAGGAGACATCGGTGCCGATCGACGCCCGCAGCCCCTGCCACATCGCCCGCATCGCCGTGGCGTACGGGGTGCCGGGCGTACGGTCACCGCTCAGGTCAACCGCGTCGCTCAGCACCAACACGCCGCCCGGGGCGACGAGTTCGGCCAGCGAGGTGATCAGGCGCTCGTGCTCGGCGAGATGCATCAGGACGAAGCGCGCGTGGACGAGGTCGTACGTGCCGGAGACGAACCCCGGGGCGGTGATGTCGGCCTCCACGAGGTCGAGCCCGGGGACCGGCCGCTCGCCGAGGAACCGTACGTCGCGGTCGACGGCGAGCACGCTCTCCACCCCGGCCTCGCCCAGCAGCCGGCGGGAGACCGTGCCCGTGCCCGCACCCACGTCGAGGCAGCGCCACCCCGGGCCGGCGCCGAGCGCCCGCAGCCGCGCCAGGGTGAGGTCGTCGTAGGCGAGGGCCCCGAAGTCGATGCGTTCGCCCTCGCCCGCCTGCTCGGGGCGGAAGAACGCCTCGCCGTACCGGCCCCCTTCCGATGAGGCGCCCCCGTTCGGCGCGGCGCTCACGCCGTCACCCGTACGGGGCCCGGAGCGTCGTCCTCGTACTGTTCAGGCGCCCGGTCGGGGCCGGGGGACGGGAACAGCGGGTCGTCGTACAGGTGCATGACCGAGCCTCTCCACGCGGTGGGCGGTGCCGGGCGGGCCGTCCCGAGGCCCGCCACCCCACCGCATCCTGCCCGGACGCCCGCCCGACCGGCCGAGGCGCGCCGACCCCGCGCCGAGCCCGCGCAGGAGGTGCCAGCCTGGGCCGGATCGACCCGGAAGGCCTTGAGCGGGTCGAGCATGCGGATCAGCCCGGCCCGGGTCGGACGCGCGTGCCGTCCGCAGGCCGCGGCTGATGTCCCACCAGGTGGAACAGGCGATCGCGTTCGTCGTCGCCCAGCCTGAGGTCGCGGATCTGGCGGGAGTCGTACGGGGCCGGGCCGGCCCTCAGCGCAGTTCGGCCAGGACCGCGTCCGTGAACGGCGTCCACACCTCGGCGGCCCAGGGGCCGAAGGCGCGGTCGGTCAGGGCGATGCAGGCGACGCCCGCGACCGGGTCGATCCAGAGGAACGTGCCGGACTGGCCGAAGTGGCCGAAGGTCGCCGGGGACGAGGTGGTGCCGGTCCAGTGCGGGGACTTGGAGTCGCGGATCTCGAAGCCGAGGCCCCAGTCGTTGGGGTTCTGGTGGCCATACCCGGGGAGTACGCCCTTGAGCCCGGGGTGCACGACGGTCTGCGCCTCCAGCACCGTGCGCGGGTCCAGCAGCCGGGGCGCCTGGACCTCGGCGACGAAGCGGACCAGGTCGGCCACGGTCGAGACGCCGTCCTTGGCGGGGGAGCCGTCGAGGGTGGTCGACGCCATTCCCAGCGGTTCGAGGACGGCCTCGCGGGCGTAGCCGGCGAAGGGGATGCCGGACGCCTTCGCGAGGTGCTCGCCGAGGACCTCGAACCCCGCGTTGGAGTAGAGCCGCCGGGTACCGGCCGGGGCCGTCACCCGGTGCTCGTCGAAGGCGAGGCCGCTGGTGTGGGCGAGCAGGTGGCGGACGGTCGAGCCCTCCGGGCCGGCCGGTTCGTCCAGCTCCACGGCGCCTTCCTCGTACGCGACGAGCGCCGCGTACGCCGCCAGCGGCTTGGTCACTGAGGCGAGGGGGAAGCGGTGCGCGGTGTCGCCGTGCGTACCGAGGACGGTGCCGTCCGCGCGTACGACGGCGGCTGCCGCGGTGGGGACGGGCCAGTTCTCGATCAACGCCAGGCTCTGCATGGTTACGAGGGTAGAGGGAGCGGACCCGCGTCCCGGAGCGGGGTCGGCAGCGCCACGGCGGCCTGGGCGGCCAGGTCGACGGCGACGAGGCGCGCCTCCAGGGGCGGGGGTACGGCGCCCGGCGGGGGAGTCAGCACGAACCGTCCCAGGCAGCGGTCGAGCACCGTGACCCGGAGCTCGATCTCGCCGTCCGGCCAGCCCTGCCGGTCCACGTCCCAGATCCAGCCCGGCACCCGCACGCTCCCGTCCGGGGCGAGCAGCGACGGCTGCCCGACGGGCTCGGTGTGCGTGAAGTCGTGCGCGAAGTCGTGCGTCAGACCGTGCGCGAGCCCGTGCGCGACATCGCGTTCGACGGGGGGCTCGGCGCCGTACTCGAAGCGGCACCCGCTCAGCTCCAGGACGTCCACCAGCTCGTGCCGGACGCGGTCCATCACGGCGTCGGCGGACACGCCGGTCCTGACCAGCCCCGTCGTACGGTGCAGCCGGTCCAGGTGGGAGGCCTCCGTGAAGGCGAACCGGCGCAGGACCAGGGCCCGCGCGGCCAGCTGCGACACGGCCAGCCCGACCACCAGGAGCAGCACGGCCGTCTCGATGTCGGCCCCGTCGTCGATGTCGAAGCTCTCGAACGGCTCGGCGTGGAAGAAGTCGAACCACGCGGCGGACGACAGCGCGGCGACGGCGCCCGCGAGGCGGTTCCCGAGCGCCGCCACGGCCCCGACCACGACGACGAGGAGCAGCGCCGCGTTCGTGTTCGTGATATCGGTACGGACGGGGATGAGGACCAGCGCCAGGAGCAGCGGGGCCAGTACCCCGGACAGTACGGCGACCACGTCCCGCAGGCCGGACCTCATGACGTGCCTCGCAGAACTCGAAGGAACCTGTGGTCCCAGCTTCGGCCCCGCGCGGCGGGAGCAGCGTCCGCCGGTGGGGAACTTGACGGATCACTGATACAGCGCTGACGCCGCATTGATGCGGCGGCACGACAAGGACCCGCCGGGCGTCACCCGCGGGTCCCACTTGCTTCGAGTGCACTCCAACGTTCTAACGTGGAGGGCATGACGGTGACGCAGAGCACGCCGGTACGGCCCGTACCCCAGCAGGTCTCCCCGCCGGGCCGTACGGCCCGGTACACGATCAGCGAGGTCGCGGCCCGCACCGGGCTCACCGCGCACACCCTGCGCTGGTACGAGCGGATCGGCCTGATGCCGCACGTCGACCGCTCGCAGACCGGTCAGCGGCGGTTCACCGACAAGGACCTCGACTGGCTGGCCTTCGTCGGCAAGCTCCGGCTGACCGGGATGCCGGTGGCCGACATGGTCCGGTACGCGGAGCTGCTGCGCGAGGGCGAGCACACCTTCGACCAGAGGCAGGAGCTGCTGGAGGCGACCCGCCGCGACGTACGGGCGCGGATCGCGGAGCTCCACGAGACGCTCACCGTCCTCGACTACAAGATCGACTTCTACGCGAGCGCCCGACGGGCGCCGGAAAGGCCGTGTGGCTGATGACGGAGAACACCCTTCCCACCGTGCAGCTCGGGGCGGACGGACCGCAGGTCGGCGTGCAGGGACTCGGCTGCATGGGCATGAGCGAGTTCTACGGCGAGACCGACGAGATGGCCGCCCACGACACCCTGCACACCGCGCTGGACGCGGGCGTCACCCTCTTCGACACCGCCGACATCTACGGACGCGGCGCCAACGAGGAGTTCCTCGCCTCGTTCGTCGGGACCAACCGCGACCGGATCACCCTGGCCACCAAGTTCGCCATCGAGCGGACCGACGACCCGGCCTACCGGGGCGTCCGCAACGACGCCGCCTACATCAGGCAGGCGGTGGAGGCGAGCCTGCGCCGCCTCGGCACCGACGTGATCGACCTCTACTACATGCACCGCCGCGACCCCGAGGTCCCGTTCGCCGAGTCGGTCGGCGCGATGGCCGAACTGATCAAGGAGGGCAAGGTCAAGCAGCTCGGGCTGAGCGAGGTGACCGGCCCGGAGCTGCGCGAGGCGCACGCGGTGCACCCGATCGCCGCGCTCCAGTCGGAGTGGTCGCTCTTCAGCCGGGACGTGGAGCACAGCTCCGTGGCGGCGGCGGCCGAACTGGGCGTCACGCTGGTGCCGTACTCGCCGCTCGGCCGCGGCTTCCTGACCGGCGCGTTCGCGGACGCCGGCAAGGACCTCGGCAAGGACGACTTCCGGCAGTACCAGCCCCGTTTCACCGGCGACAACGCGAAGAACAACGCGGCCCTGCTGGAGCCGGTCCGCCGGATCGCCGAGGCGCACGGGGCGACCCCCGCGCAGGTGGCGCTCGCCTGGGTGCACCAGCGCGCCCAGGTGCACGGCCTCACCGTCGTTCCGATCCCCGGCACCCGCAAGCCCACCCGGCTGCTGGAGAACGTCGGCGCGGCCCGGATCGTCCTCACCCCCGAGGAGCTGGCCGAGCTGGAGCCGATCGCCGGCAAGGTGGCGGGCGACCGCTACCCGGACATGAGCAACACGGCGACGGCCCGGGAGAAGTAGGCCCGGCACGCCACGGGCGCCCGTACCGCTCACGTACGAGCGAGGTACGGGCGCCCGCCCCGCCCGCCAACCGCGCGCCCCACGCCGGCCCCACCCGCCTCACACCCCCCGCCTCATGCCAGCCCCAGCGCGAACACCGCGAACCCCGCCGCCAGTACTCCCACCACGGCGTTGCGCGCCCGGGTGGTGCGGGTGCCCCGGCGCCACGGGGCCTCGAAGCGGCGGGTGAAGCGGGCGATCAGCACCAGCAGGGCCGCGCACACCGGCAGCCAGAGCACCCGCGCCACGATCCAGCCGACACTGTCGGGGGCCGTGGTCAGCCCCGGTACGCCGCCGCCTCCCACCAGGGACGCGGGGACGGCGGCGGCAAGCAGCGCGGTCTGGTGCCAGCACAGGATCGTCATCGCCGACAGGTTGACGACCACCACCGGCGCCCAGAGCGCGGGGCGGCGCAGCAGCCGGCCGATCCGGTCGCGCAGCAGGATCGCCGCGCCGCTCTGCGCGGCCGCCAGCGCCAGCACCAGAAGCGACGGCGGATGCGAATTGGTGCGCGCCACGCCCGGTACGCCGACCATCGACGCCGGGTAGTGCCAGACCAGCAGCAGCGCGGCGAACAGCACCGTGCCGCCCACCAGCAGGAACCGCGCACCGCGCCGCCCGATCCGCCCCACGCCCCAGCTCGCGCCGAGCTGGTACGCGAAGAGCCACCCCGGCAGGATGTTCAGCAGGCTCAGCCAGGACGGCACGGCGTCCGCGTACGGCCCGTACCGCAGGAAGTCCACGACGGCGACCGCCCCCAGCAGCGGCGCGGCGGCCCACCCGCCGAGGCGTTCCGCGAGCCGCACGCAGACCGGGGTCAGCGCGGTGACCACCAGGTAGACCCCGACGAACCAGAGCGGCTGGATCACCAGCGTCGCCCCGGTCCGCAGGGTGGTCCACTCCACCCCGAGCAGATGCGCCACCGGAGCGAGCACCGCCCACACGGCGGTCACCCCGAGGACGGGACGGCCCAGCCGGGCGAGCCGCCCGCCCAGCCAGGCGCGGGCGGTGGACGTGCGGCGCCGGTAGGAGAGGGCGGAGACGTACCCGCCGACCAGGAAGAACACCCCGAGCATCTGGAGCACCCAGCTCGCCGGGGCCAGCACCCCGAACGTGGAGAGCGGGCTCGCGTTGTGCAGGGCGCCGTCGCCGTCGCGGGTGAACCCGCCGAGCAGCCAGTGCCCGGTCGGCACGGCGAGGAGCGCGAGCGCGCGCATCCCGTCGATCGCGCGGTCACGGTGGGCGGGTGTGCGGGACTCGATCCGGGCGGCGAGCGTGGCGAGACTCATCGGAGCGCCCCCTCTCCCGCGATCCCCTCGACGATGGCGGCGAAGGCGGTGAGCGAGTCGGTGCCGGGGGCGAAGTAGCCGGTGTGGCCCACGGCCCGGCGGGCGGGCACCCGACGGGCGCCGAACCCCGGGTCGGTCGGATCGGTTCCGTGGCCGACCCCCGCGAACTCGACGTTCGGCACGTCGTCGATCCAGTCGGTGGGGTCCTTCGCCGCCCACACCCGGGCGGTGGTGCCGAGCGCGGCGACGCTGCCGGCGCGCATCCCCGGGGAGCCGAGCACCACCAGGTCGCCGACGTGCAGCCGGTGCGCGGCGAGCCCGCAGACCACCGAGCCGTAGCTGTGGCAGAACACGGCGGGCGCCGGAAGACGGTCCGCCGCCAGCCCGTCCGTGAACCGGGCCAGCCGGTCCGCGCCGACCTCCGCCAGCTCCCCGGTGGCCGCGTCCCACCCGACTCCGACCGGGGTGGTGTACCCGGCCCAGGCGATCACGGCGGTGTCCGGCCCCGTCGCGTCCCGGAGCGACCGTGCCATCCCGGCCGGAGCGCCGTACGGGTCGCTGTCCCGGTCGTACGTCCCCGCGTCGATGTCCGACCCGGGCACCACGACCGCCACGTGCCGGGCCGCCCGCAGGTCGCCGAACACCTCGGCCACCAGGCCGCGACCGCGCGGGTCGAACGCGAGGATCCGGCGCCCCTGTTCGGCGAGCAGCCGGTACCGGGGATCGTCACTCGCTCGCAGGGAGAGGGAGTTGGCCCGGTAGCGCAGTTCCAGCGGTACGCCGTCGAGGTTGCCGACGACGGACGGGTGCCGCACCACCAGCACTTGGCGCTGCGCGGGGGTCAACGCGGCGAAGAAAGCCGCCACTTGGGTGGGTGTGGCGCTCGCGGGATCGGGCAGCGCGTGCCCCCGCACCTCGTCCGCGCGCCAGGACGCGCTTCCCGGCGGCGGCCCGCTCACGGCTCGCTGTGTACTCCCCGACGCCCAGCCGGCGGTCCCCGCCGCCACGGTGGCCGCCAGCGCGACCGCCACCAGGGTCCTCGCGTACCGACGCATCCGGCCCTCCTTCCGCTCCGTCGCCCCGGTCGGCGCGACGGAGCAGAAGGTAGGAAGGCGACACCCCGGCGGGCGTCACACCGGAGAGCCAAGTGCGAGGTGCTACCGGGGTAGGGGGTGTACGGGGGCGGAGCCGTCCGGCGCGGGGCTCAGGGCCGTTCGCCGCGGGCGGCGAGGGGTTGTTGGGCTCAGGGCCGTTCGGCGCGGGCGGCGAGGGGTTGTTGGGCTCAGGGCCGTTCGGCGCGGGCGGCGATGGTCCGGGCGCACGCCAGCGACTCCGTACGCGTGGTGTCCACCTCCAGGTCGTACACCACGCCCTCGTGGACCGACTCCGCCTGCGCGGCCGCCATCCCGCGGGTGCGGTCGCCGCGCGCGATCTCCCGCCCCGAGGCGATCTCGCTCGCGCACCGGACCCCGACCCACAGCACGTCCAGCCCCACCAGGGCCTTCTGCCAGTGCGCCTGGGACTCCGCGCCGCCGAGGAAGACATCGTCCACGATCACCCGGGCGGCCGCGCGCGCCGTCGCGGCGACCCCCTCCATCCAGGCCGCCTCCAGCCGCCGGAACTCCGCACCCACGTTCACTCCGCCGTCCGCGGTGAACTCGATCCCGCCGTCGGACGTCTGGAGCGATGCGGGCATCGAGTCCACCAGGGTGTCGATGGCGGCCGCGAGCCACGGCTCCGCCAGCACCGCCTGCAGACACCGGACGATCCCGGACTTGCCGGAGCTGGAGCCGCCGTTCAACACGATCACCTGAGTCGTCATCAGGCCACCGTAGAGGGGATCGGCGCGGCGTCCACGGCATTTTCCGGGGGCTCCGACGGCCGGACCCGAGGCCGCCGCCGGGGGCGGGGACGCGCACGGAGGGAGTCCTGCGGAGGGTGGTCCAGGAGGAGCCGGAGTGACGTGTTCCCGCTGTACCTACGGGCTTCGGGGGGTACCGGCGGGGGCATCGTCCGAAGGTGAGTCACCACGGATGGTTCGTCCTGGTCATGTCCGCCCTGCTGATATGGATACCGGCGGCCCTGTACCTGGCCGTGAAGTGCCTGGACGGCGGGACCACGGGGGCCGTCGTCCTCCGGACCGGCGCCGCCGTCGTCGTCCTGGGCGCGCCGGCACTGGGGCTGTGGGGCCTGGCATCCTTGGTGCCGCCGAGCCGCTGCGACCACAGCACGGCCCAGGAATGCGAACTCCGTACGCCCTGATCCCGAAGTCGCTCCGGCCCGCGGCCACCTACGGCCCGCCGCCTCAGGGCGCCAGCGCTGCCGACACCCGGGCCATCCGGTCGGGCGGCAGCGCGAAGGGGTTGGCGGGGTTGCGGTAGGAATGCGCACCGTCGTCGACCCGGATGCCGTCACGGGTCCTCCAGTTCACCGGGCCGGTCGGCCCCTGGTCGGCCAGGAGCGCGACCGCGAGCGCCTCGGCATCGTCAACCCCGGTGCGGGCTCGCAGGGCCGCCGTCAGCCGGCCGGCGGCGTCCTCGGGCACGTCCTCGTCGCCCAACGCGGGGAGCAGGAGCAGAAGTCGGGCGTGCGGGTCGGTGGTGCTGCCGCCGGGCAGCCCGTTGCCGGCCGCCGCCACCAGCTCCGGCCAGGACAGGCCCGGACCCATGAAGTGCCCCTCGTCCGAGGCCAGATGCTCGACGTGCTCCCAGTCCGGGTGGTGGAGGAGGTAGTCGACTCCAGGATCCTCGGCGAAGGTGCGGTAGACGACGTAGAGATGGTGGCCAAGGGCGAGCGGAACGGTGAACGTCGGCCAGTCCGCGTACCTCCACAGCTGCTCGGCGTAGACGCTCGCCGCGTCGTGGTCCGCGCCGAACAGCAACCCCTCCGTCTCCTCGCTCTCCGGACAGGAGTGCAGGTGCCCCAACCAGAAGAAGGCGTCGTCGAGGAGGTCGGTGGGGTGGGTGAGCGCGTCGCTCTCGTAGCCGGGTATGCGGGTGGGACGCGGGTCATCGGTGCTCGTCACGGGGGCATTCTGCCGCCCGCGCGCCGGAGCCGTGCGTGCCGGTCCGCCCGCGCGACCGGAAGTGTGCGCGGCCACACCTCACGCACCGCCCCCGCGACGACCCGCCTCAACTCCCCGGCGTCACGAGCCCCGACTCGTACGCGAAGATCACGGCCTGTGCGCGGTCCCGCAGGTCCAGCTTGGCGAGGACCCGCCCGATGTGGGTCTTCACCGTCTGCTCGGCGAGCACCAGCCGGCCCGCGATCTCCTGGTTGGAGAGCCCGCGCGCGATCAGCTCCAGGACCTCGGTCTCCCGGGGCGTCAGCCCGTTCAGCCGGAGCGCCTGGCCGCTGCGGGCGGCGCCGGACGGGCGCTGGGCGGCGAAGTCCGCGATCAGCCGCCGGGTCACGGACGGTGCGAGCAGTGCGTCGCCCGCCGCCACCACCCGTACCGCCGCGATCAGGTCGGCCGGGGGCGCGTCCTTCAGGAGGAACCCGGACGCCCCGGCGCGCAGCGCCTCGTACACGTAGTCGTCCACGTCGAACGTCGTGAGCATCAGCACCTTCGGGCGGTGCACCACGCCGATCGGTGGGTCCAACAGGGCTCGGGCGGCTGCGAGTCCGTCCATCTCGGGCATCCGGACGTCCATCAGGACCACGTCGGGACGTTGGTTGCGGCTGACCTCGACGCCCTGGCGGCCGTCCGGCGCCTCGCCCACCACGTCGATGTCGCTCTGCGCCGACAGCAGGGCCGCGAACCCGGCCCGCACCATGGCCTGGTCGTCGACGATGATCACACGGATGGTCACGGGGAATCCTCCGGGGCGGTGGGCGGGTCGGCGGGTACGGCAGGGGGAGCGGCCGGGGAGGGCGGTACGCCACCGGGGGCGGACGGCCCCAGCGGAAGCCGGGCCGCGACCCGGAACCCGCCGTCCGGCAGCGGGCCGGTGTCCAGTGTGCCGCCGGTCAGGCGTACCCGCTCCCGCATCCCGACCAGGCCGTGCCCCGTGCCGGACGTCTCCAGCGGAGAACCGGGTCTCGGGGGAGGTGAGTTGACCACCAGCACCGTCAGGTGCCCGTCATCGGCCCGTACGGACACCCGGGTCGGGGCGCCCGGCGCGTGCCGCACCACGTTGGCCAGCGCCTCCTGCACGATCCGGTACGCGGACAGGTCCACGGCCGGCGGCACCTCGCCCAGCTCCGCCGCGAGCGCCAACTCCACCGGCAGGCCCGTGCGTACGGTCGCCTCCACCAACTGCTGCAACCGGTCCAGGCCGGGCTGCGGGGCCCGCTCGCCCGACGTGCCGTCACCGCGCAGCACCGTGAGCAGCCGCCGCATCTCCGCCAGCGACTCCCGGGCGCTCGCCGCGATCGAGGCGAACTCCTCCCGGGTCTCCTCGGAGAGCCCGGCCACCCGGTACGGGGCGGAGTCCGCCTGCACGGTGATCACGGACATGTGGTGCGCGACCACGTCGTGCAACTCCCGGGCGATCCGGGCGCGTTCCTCCAGCAGCGTGCGCCGGGCCCGCTCCTCCGCGCTGATGGTCTCCTGCTCGACCAGCCGCCGCTGCGCGACGCCCCGTTCCCGTACGGCCGCCCCCGCCATCAGCACCACCGCGCCGAGCACGAAGAGCAGCAGCGCGCTCGCGTTGCCCCGGTCCGGCGCCAGCGAGTAGAGAACCAGACCTGCCGCGCCCGTCGCCAGCCACACCGCCACCAGGGTCCGGCGGGTCTCCCGCAGCCCCAGCGCGAGCAGCACGAAGAGCTGGCCGACGATGACGGTCGGCGGCCACGGCCAGACGGTGTACGGACCCTGGGGCTCGGCCAGCAGCGCCAGCGCCCCGGCGACCGAGGCGAGGAAGGTGACCCACCAGACCTGGAGGGGCCGGTGGGCGAGGAGCAGCAGGGGGAGCGTCTGAGCCACCGCGAGGGTGGCGGCCAGCGCGCCCGGCAGCCCCCGGTCGTGGGTCAGCACGTTGATGGTGACCGGCAGGAGCGCCGACGTCAGGGCGAGCACCACCGCGTACGGGATCATCCGCTGCCAGCGCCTCGGCGCGTCCGCCAGCAGCGGGGTGACCGGGTGCGAGGGCGCCGACAGCCGTTCGACGAGCGCGCGCAGCCGGTTCCGGGCCGCGCCCGACGGTTCCCGGGCACGCGGTCCCTCGGCGGGTGGCCCCTCGGCGGGTGGCTTCTCGGCAGACGGCTTCCCGGCGGGCGGTGCCGGGGGCGCGGACCCGGGGGAGCGGGGGGATTCGGGAGTTTCGGGGGTCTCGGACATGGCCCGGTCAGCGTAGGCAGCGGACCGCCCCGCAGGCGTCATACCGGGGTGTCGGAGTGCGGCGGGCCGTGTCGTACCGGGGTAGGGGGTGGAGCGCCCCGGGGTGGGGCCGGGCGGACGCCGACGCTATCGTCCTCGCCACGGGTGCGGAGCCCGCACCGGACGACTGGAGGCCGACGGGTGTCCCCGATACACGACTTCGCCACCTGGGTGCCGGTACTGCGGCTGCTGCGGGAGAGCAACGCGGAGACCCTCGCCGGGGGCGGCCAGGTGGCCGGGCAGATCGGGCGCGGCAGTTGGAGCCTCCCCCTGCGGCGCCGGTCCCCGCGGACCGGCCGGGCGGCCCGGGCCGAGGACATGCGGGCGGAGTTCGACGCCGTGGACCGGGTACGGGACGCGCTCGCCGGGTCCGGCGCGGAGAGCGTCGCGTTCGCGCTGCGGGTCGACCCGGCCGGGTGGGCGACGCTCGACCTGTACGGTCCCGGCGGAGCCGCCGAGCCCGGAATCGGCGGGCCCCACCCGGGCGAACTGCTCCTGGTGGAGGGCGCCCTGCCCGCACCCTGGCGCAGGCTCCCCGACCCGGTGCCGGACGCCGTACCGGCCCCGACCGCCGATCCCGGCCTGCTGGAGCGCACGCTCCGCGCGGCACTGCCCGACGCCCTCGGCGCCACGGAGGAGGAGATCGCCGCGGCCGAGGCGCGTCTCGGGACGGTCCTGCCCGACGAACTCAAGACGGTCTACCAGGTGACGCGGGCGTGCTGGGACGACTGGAAGGACGACCCGGAGACGGCCGACCGCGTCTTCGAAGCGGTCGACTGCGAGCTCCTCTCCCTGGACGACCTCTACCTCGCCGACGCGACGTCCCGCCCCTGCCGTTGGACGTTCGCCGCCATGGAAGCGGCCGTCACCGGGCCCGACGCCCGGGTCCAGGGCATCGTGGGCTCACCGGGCTGGATCGTGTTCGGCGACAACGGCGGCGGCGACCGGCTGGCGGTGGACCTGACCCCGGGACCGCGCGGATACACCGGTCAGATCATCATGATCGGCCACGAGGGGAACATCGGGGCGGACCTCCTCGCCGACTCCCTCACCGACTGGGTGAGCGGCCGGCACCGGGAGGAACGGCCCAGCCGCCGCCGCGACCGCGAGACGCCCGCCGTCGCCTACGTGAACCGGTCCGCCCTCCCGGACGTCGAAGCCGCCGCCCACCCCCTGCTGGAGGTCCTGAGCATCGGGGTGCGGGAGGACGACGATCCGGTCTCCCTCGCCCCCGTCACAGGGCTGCCCCGGCTCCGTACCCTCAGCGCCTACGCCGGTACGCTCGCCGACCCGCTGGAGATCGCCGGGCTGACCGCGCTGGAGTTCCTGGAGCTGGGGCCGGCGGACTGGCGCGTCCTGCTCGACGCCGGAGCCGTACCGCGCGGCCTGCTGGCCGCCGCGATCATGGTGCGGTACCAGCCGGAGCTGCCGCCCGTCGTGGACCTCGCCAACGAGATCCTCGGCCTCTTCGGGAGGCCCCCGATCCCCCGGACCGTACGGGAGGGCGACCTCGGGGCCTGACCCCGCTCCGAGCCCCCGCTCCGAGCCCCCGCTACAACTCCGCCAGCAGCTCAGCCTTCTTGGCGCTGAACTCCACGTCCGTCACCAGCCCCGCCTGATGCAACTCGCCCAGGTGCCGGATGCGCTCCGCGATGTCCGCCGGGTCGCTCCGCACCGCGCCGACCGGCACCAGCGAGGTCGGTACGGGTACGGAGGGCCTGCGGCGCGCCGACTCCAGGACCGCCGCCGCGAACGGCAGCGACTCGTGGACCGGGCCGTACCCCAGGCCGAAGAGCACCGCCGCCGGGTCCTGGTCCGCCTGCGTGGGCCGCTCCGCGGCCGCGCCGCCGGGCACCTCGCCGGTCACGGCGCAGGCGGGGGAGAGGACGCCCGGCTGCGCCGGGACGGCCGCCGCCGCGTCGGAGGGACGCGTCAGCAGCCGCAGATACCCCTCGAAGGCCTCCGGGGAACGCCACTCCACCCCGGCCACCCGCTCCACCGGGAACGTCTGGTCGCCCGCCCGCCACTTGGCGCTGGACGCACCCGTCCACGACCAGCGGAAGGAGACCCGCTCCCCGTCGAAGCTGGCCCGCCCGTCGTACGCCTTGAACTGCAGGGGCCCCTGGGGCGCCGCGACCAGGAAGCGGTCCGCCGGTTCCCCGGCCTCGGGGCCGAGCAGCGCGCGCATCTCGTCGCGGTAGTACTCGGCGAGCGTCTCCCGGTCGGCGGGCAGGACCAGGCGGTACGGATCGCAGCCGTCCTTCAACTGCCCGGCCGCCACCTCCATCAGCGGGTCGGCCCCCGGTCTCGGCGAGGCGTGCAGAACCACCGTGCCCCGCTTGCCCGGAGACAGACCGACCGCCGACAGCGCCGCATACGGAATGCGTCGCTCCCGCAGGCTCTGGAAGAGCCTCGGCGTACGGATGCCCCGTTCGAAGCGGATGAGCACGGAGTCGGTGTCGAACTCCCAGGTGGCATGAATTCCGGCCAGCACATCACCCATGCGCCTCATCGTATGCGGCCCTCGCTCGTACGTCGCCCCTTCGCGTCAGCCCCGATTCACCGAGCTTCCGCATGATCTACGCGCGTCAGACATCTGTTCCACCGGAAATACCGCTGAGACAGGCGCGATCCGCCGATGCGCAGCCGACCGTCGTATATGAGCCGACTCCGATCGCCGCGAAGTTGCGCAGACTCTCCGTACCCGGCTCGAAGTAGCCGCTGTGCCCCACCGCGTCGCCCGCCGAGACGATCCGCGCCCCGAACTCCGGGTCCACCGGGTCGGCGCCGTGCCCCAACCCGCCGACCTCCAGGTTGGGCACGTCCGCGATCCAGTCGTCCTCGTCGCGCATCGCCCACACCCGGGCCCGCGTGCCCAGCGCCGCCGCGCTCGCGGACCGCATACCGGGACTCCCCGCCACGGCGATGTCGGTGACCCGGGACGGCAGGCGGTGCGCCGCGACCCCGCACACCACGGAACCGTAGCTGTGGCAGACCAGCGAGACGGTGGCCTTTCCCGGCAGGGCGGCCACCAGCGCGTTCAGCCGCAGCGCGCCCTGGGTGGCGAGCCCGCCGAGGACGGCGTCCATGCCGATCCCGGCCGGGGCGGTGTAGTCGGCCCAGGCGATGACCGCGGTACGCACGTCGGGCCGGGCGTCCCGCTCGGCGGCGTACAGGGACTTCGCCATGCCGACCGGCGCGCTGTTCGGACGGTTCTCCCGCTCCAGCGTGAGCAGCTGGGTGTCCACGCCCGGGACCACGACGGAGACCCGCCGAGCCCGGTCGAGATCGCCGAAGACCTCGGCCGCCCGGCCCCGCCCCGAGGGGTCGAAGGAGAGGATCTGCCGGTCGCCGGAGAGCATCGCGCGGAAGCGTTCCAGCCGCAGCCGCGCCTCGGTACGCCCGTCGAGGGAGAGCCCGGGATCGTGCGTCCGGCGCTGCTCCACCGCCTCGGCGTCCCGCAGTGCGTGCCGGTTCGCGTGGTAACGCAGAGCGACCGGCACTCCGTTGAGGTTGCCGACCACCAGGGGGTGGTGATCGGCCAGCGAGAGCCGGTCCGCGGCGGACAACGAGGCGAAGAAACGGGCGATCACCGAGACCGGCGCGTCCAGCGCCGGGACGGGCCGGCCTCTCGCCCGGGCATGCGTCCAGGCGGCCAACGCCCGCTCGCGTGGCTCGTCGGAGGGCTGATGGCGTACGGCGGTCCACCCGGTGGTCGCCAGCATCACGAACACGACGGCTATGGCGAGCAGCGCGCGCCATGCGGTCAGAGTGGGGGAGGTGTCGAAGGAGGGATTCACTGCGGGACACCCTAGGAGACGGGTGCCGGGCAGCGGAGCCCGGGTGACGTACCTCACCCGGTGGACGGGTTTGTAGGCCGATTTTCTTACGTTCCGTAGTCACGGAGGGGCGCACAGCGCGGATCGGGCGCCGGGGTCGTGCGCCCGGGGGGTGTGCCCGGGTGGTGTGCCGGATCAGGTGCGCGGGGGTGGTGTGCTGCCTGGCGGCCGTCCGGCGCGGAGGCCCGCGTTACGGCCCGCTCACCGCCCCCGGCGAGATCGCACCGGCGCCCGCGAGGGGAACCGGGGTCGCGAGTGGTACGGGGGACACGGCGGCGGGCGGACTGCCGGCCCCCGGTCCGGGCGCGCGCCAGTCGGAGGCGAGCGTCGGACCGAGCAGGTCCAGGTGGCGTTCGGCCAGGGCGCGCAGCGAGGCCAGCGTGCCGTCGCCGGAGCGGCCCCACAGCTGCCCGGTGACCCGCATCGTCCCGGAGAACGCGGCGACCGCCACCCGGGGGCGCGGGTCGGCGTCCAGGTCCAGGTCCTCCCGCCCGGCGATCACCGCGGCCACCTCCTCCTCCATGGCGATGCACCGGCGCATGTGCGTGGCCAGCAGCGTCGGCTGGGACTCGATCATCCGGAACGTCCGTACGTGCAGCTCCACCGTGGCCTCGGACGGATCGGAGCGCTCCAGCGCGTCCCAGGCGCTGAACACGGCCTGCCGCATCGCTTCGAGCGGCGGCTCCTGGGCCGGGCGCTGCCGCAACTCCGCGAGGAAGCGCGCCTCCACCAGGTCCTGGGTGGCGAAGACGACGTCCTCCTTGCTCGCGAAGTACCGGAAGAACGTGCGCTGGGAGACCTTGACCGCCTCCACGATCCCGTCCACCGTGGTCCGTTCGTACCCCCGGGTGGTGAAGAGTTCGAGCGCGGCGTGGAGCAGCGCGTCCCGGGTGCGCTGCTTCTTGCGCTCCCGCAACCCGACCGCGCACTCCGGGCGCCGCAGCAACCCCGCCGCCCTGCTGAGCTGTTCGCGCGCCACCGCCGTGGGCTGCGCGTTCCCGCGCGGCGCCCCGACCCGTCGGCGCTTCGCCGGACCTTCTGTCACGTGCCGTCCCTCTCCCGTCGCTCCGCCCGTACGGCTCCGTTGTGAGCCACCTGACAGTTACCGGTTGGTGAATTGGTTGGTCAACTGTCAGTCGCTGTCACTATTCTGCCGGGCATGACTAGTCAGACCTCCGTCGAGAAGGCTTCGCGGGAGCCCGCGGACATATCAGTTCCCGCGCCCACCAAGGGACTTCGTGGCCATCCCTGGCTGACGCTGTTCGCCGTGGCCATCGGCGTGATGATGGTCGCGCTCGACGGCACGATCGTCGCCATCGCCAACCCCGCCATCCAGAAGGACCTCAACGCCTCCCTCGCGGACGTCCAGTGGATCACGAACGGCTACATGCTGGCGCTCGCGGTCTCGCTGATCACCGCGGGCAAACTCGGTGACCGCTTCGGCCACCGCCAGACGTTCCTCATCGGCGTCGTCGGCTTCGCCGCCGCCTCCGGGGCCATCGGCCTCTCCTCCAGCGTCACGTTCGTGATCGTCTTCCGGGTGCTCCAGGGCCTGTTCGGGGCCCTGCTGATGCCCGCCGCGCTCGGCCTGCTGCGCGCCACCTTCCCCGCCGAGAAGCTCAACATGGCCATCGGCATCTGGGGCATGGTCATCGGCGCCTCCACCGCGGGCGGCCCGATCCTCGGCGGCGTGCTCGTCGAGCACGTCAGCTGGCAGTCCGTGTTCTTCATCAACGTGCCGGTCGGCGTGATCGCGCTCCTGCTCGGCCTGGTGATCCTCAGGGACCACCGTGCCGAGAACGCGCCCCGCTCCTTCGACATCGGCGGCATCGTCCTGCTCTCGCTGGCGATGTTCAGTCTCATCTGGGCGCTCATCAAGGGGGCCGCGTGGGGCTGGGGCGACGTCAAGACGATCGGCTTCCTCGTCGCGGCGGTCGTCCTCTTCGCGGCCTTCGCACTCGTCCAGACGCGCGTCCGCGAGCCGCTGATCCCGCTGGCGATGTTCAGGTCGGTCCCGCTGTCGGCGGGCGCGATCCTGATGGTGCTGATGGCCTTCGCCTTCATGGGCGGCCTGTTCTTCGTCACGTTCTACCTCCAGAACGTGCACGGCATGAGCCCCGTCGACAGCGGTCTCCACCTGCTCCCGCTGACCGCCATGATGATCGTCGCCTCGCCGCTCGCCGGCGCCCTGATCACCAAGTTCGGCCCGCGGGTCCCGCTGGTCGGCGGCATGGTGTGCACCGCCGTCGCCTGCTTCGGCATGTCGCAGCTGACCATCGGTACGGGCACGCTGACCATGTCGATCTGGTTCGCGCTGCTCGGCCTCGGACTCGCCCCCGTCATGGTGGGCGCCACCGAGGTCATCGTCGGCAACGCCCCGATGGAGCTGTCCGGTGTCGCCGGCGGGCTCCAGCAGGCGGGCATGCAGGTCGGCGGCAGCCTCGGCACGGCCGTCCTCGGCGCCGTGATGGCGGCCCGGGTCGACTCCCTGCTGCCGGGCAACTGGGCGGACGCCGGCCTCCCGAAGACCTCCGCGGAGCAGCTCTCGCAGGCGTCCTCGGCCATCGAGGTCGGTATGCCGCCCATCGCCCCGAACACCCCGCCGGAGATCGCCGCGAAGATCACCGCGGTCGCGCATGACACCTTCGTGTCAGGCATGAGCACCGCGTTCGTGGTGGCCGGCTGCGTGGCGGTGATCGCCGCGGTGGTCGCCCTCTTCACCAAGCGCGGCGAGAACGCCGAGGCCGGTGCCGGAGTCGGCCACATCTGACCCCACCCGCCCCGGCGCAACCGCGTCAACCCGCGTCCGCGCAGCCCCGTCGGTCCGAACCGGCGGGGCTGTCGCGCAGGTGGTGTCCGGCGGATCGCGGCCGGACACCACCTATCCGGGTGGTCCCGCTCCGAACCCCTTCCCCGGGCAGGTTGCGGCAGGTCAAGGTCAGGCCAAGAGAACCGCACGACCACGGGGTTGATCCACCATGCGCAAGACCGTCGTCGCGGCCGTCCTGGCCGCCACCGCTCTCGTTCCCGCCGCCTCGGCCGTCGCTCCGGCCGCCACACCCACCGCGTCCGGGGGCACGTACACCACCGTCACGACCCCCAGCACCGCCGAGGCCGCCAAAGCCGCCAAGGCCGCCAAGGTCACCGCGGCCGCGCCCGGCCGGGCCTCGGGGGTCCGGCTCGGGGAGTGTGCGGCAGGCCAGCTCTGCCTCTGGAAGAAGCCGGACTTCACCGGCGGCCGGCTGAACCAGGACCTCTCCGCCGTCGACATCGAGAGCTGCGTCCCGCTGCCGGCCGGAAGCGACGCGCAGTCCTTCGCCAACCGCACCGGCCGCAACGTCACCCTGTACCAGTCGGCCGAATGCGGTGAGACAGGGGAGTTCGAGACCTACCCCGGACCGGGCACCTGGGTCCCGCGCTCCCCCTACCAGGTACGGGCGTTCAAGATCTGGGAGAACTGACCGCGTGGACCGGAGCGACCTGCTGACCTGCTGACGGTCGGCCGGCCGGAGGGCGGGGGTGTGCGTGGCCGCCGCCCTCCGGAGCCCGCGCGTGACACACGGTCACCGCGGGCCGCGGACTCCACCGGCGGACGCCGGTGATCCACCCCGGTGCCCGGTAGCTCTGCGAAGTTGTTCTGTCAGATGCGTTGACGAAATCTTCGGGGTACATCTAGCTTCATCGCGTCGTACTTCGTACGTCATATATGAGACGCGATACGCGAGATGCGAGAGCCCTTCATGACGTTTGCGCCCACCCCGATCCCGTCCAGAACGCAGTTCGTGCTGGAAGCGATCAAACACGCGATCCTGACGGCCCAGCTGAGGCCGGGGCAGGCGCTCGTCGAAACCGAACTGGCAGCGCAGTTCGGCGTGTCGAAGACGCCGGTACGCGAAGCCCTGAAGACGCTCGCCGGTACCGGGCTCGTCGTCATGAGCCAGTACAAGGGCGCCACCGTACGGCTCGTGGACGCCGAGATGGCACGCGAGGTCTACGACGTACGGCTGCTCCTCGAACCTGAGGCGCTGCGCCGGACGATCACCTGCCGGGCCTCCCTGAACGCGGCCCAAGAGGCCCTGGAGCGAGCCGACTCGGCGCCCGACAAGGCCGAACGCTCGCTCGCCAACCGGGACTTCCACCGCGCCCTCTACCTCTCCTGCGGCAACCCGCTGCTGGGCCGGATGCTCGACGAGGTCCGCGACCAGGCGGCGCTCGTCTCCACCGTGGCCTGGGCGGCCGACCCGTCCTGGGAGCGCGAGGCGGCCGAGCACCGGGAGATCCTGCGGCTCGCGCTGGCCGCCGACGCGGCCGGGGCCGCCGCCGCCCTCCACGACCACATCGCGTCTTTCGTCCGCCGCGCCTTCCCGGCCGACGAACCCGCGGACGCGCCCCCCGTCCCTGGGCCCGTGAGCGCGGGCTGACCCCCCTTTTCCTGCCGTTCCTGTCTTTCCTGCATGCCAAGCCACACCGCTACTGAAGTACCGAGAGAGTGGAGCCGACGATGAAGATCTCGAAGACGCACCGGGCGCGCGCGGCGGCGGCGATGTCGCTCACGGCGGCTCTCGCCCTGACCGTCACCGGCTGCGGTGACGACGGCAGCGGGATCGCCGGGGGCGCGGGCGCCGAGGGCGACGGCAAGGGAAAGATCGTCTTCTGGGACAACAACGGCGGTGTGCGTACCGACATATGGAAGGCGATCATCGCCGGCTTCGAGAAGGAGAACCCGGGAATCCAGGTCCAGTACGTCGGGGTGGCGGCCACCGAGATCCAGACCAAGTACGACAACGCCATCCAGGGCGGCGGACTGCCGGACGTCGGCGGGGTCGGCGCGGCGATGCTCGCCGGGCTTGCCGCCCAGGGCTCGCTGGAGCCCCTGGAAGGCCGGAGCGCGGACTCCTCGCTGGACGGCGAGCTCAACCCGGGCATGGTCGAGGCGATGAAGGCGGCAGGCGGCTCCGAGGAGCACACCTACAACGTCCCGATCTCCGCGAACAACGGGGTGCTCTACTACCGCACCGACCTCTTCAAGAAGGCCCAACTGGCCGCGCCGACCACCTGGGACGACTTCTACAAGGCGGCCGAGAAGCTGAGCGACCCCAAGAAGAATCGTTTCGGCTACACCATCCGCGGCGGCGCCGGCTCCATCGCCCAGGCCATGGACGCCATGTACGGGCAGTCCGGCATCACGTCCTTCTGGGACGCCAAGGGCGAGAAGACCACCCTCAACGACCCCCGGAACGTCGCCGCCCTGCAGAAGTACGCGGCCCTCTACAAGAAGGTCACGCCCTCCGCCGACCTCAACAACGACTTCATCAAGATGGTCGCCCAGTACGACTCCGGCACCATCGGCATGGTCAACCACAACCTCGGCTCGTACCAGGACCACGTGACCGCCCTCGGCACGGACAGGTTCCGGGGCATCCCGCAGCCGATCGGCGCGGGCGGCAAGCGGGTCCAGGTCTCCAACCCCGTCGACGGACTCGGCCTCTTCAAGACCTCCGAACACAAGGCCGCCGCGTGGAAGTTCATCGAGTACGCCGCCTCCCACGCGGCCAACTCGAAGTTCAACGAGCAGGCGGGCCTGATCCCGGCCAACAACGAGGCCGCCAAGGACCCCTGGGTCTCCCGCGCCGAGCCCACCGCCCTCGCGGCCAAGGCCCTCACCGACGGCTCGACCGTCACCGTGCAGCTGCCGTACTACCTGCCGGACTGGAACGGCATCAGCAAGGCCGACAACGAGCCCGAGCTGCAGAAGGTCCTGCTCGGCCGGACCTCCGCCAAGGCGTTCCTCGACAAGATGGCCGGTGAGCTGAACGACGCCCAGGCGGAGTGGAAGGAACAGCAGCCCGCCGTCTGAGCAGCCCGCCGCCCGATCCACGCACCCACGGACGGACCTGCGGGTCCGACCCCGCGAACACCGCCGGCCGGCCCCGGGCAGACCCGGGACCGGCCGGCACAGGTGTGCCCGGAGCCGCGTCAGGCGTCGCCGCCCGCCGCGCCCGGGTCGGCCGCCGCCACGTCCAGCAGCTCGTACCGGTCGACCGCCGTCTTCAGCGCCGAACGGTCGATCCGCCCCTCCTTCGCCAGCTCCGTGAGGACCGCCAGCACGATCGACTGCGCGTCGATGTGGAAGAACCGGCGGGCGGCACCACGGGTGTCCGCGAAACCGAAACCGTCCGCGCCCAGCGACTGGTACGCGCCCGGCACCCAGCGGGAGATCTGGTCCGGAACCGATCGCATCCAGTCCGAAACGGCCACGAACGGCCCCTCGGACCCGGAGAGCTTCCGCGTCACGTACGGGACGCGCTGCTCCTCCTCCGGGTGGAGCAGGTTGTACCGCTCCGTCTCCACGGCCTCGCGGCGCAGCTCGTTCCAGCTGGTCGCCGACCAGACGTCGGCCCGGACGTTCCACTCCTCGGCGAGGACGCGCTGCGCCTCCAGCGCCCACGGCACCGCCACACCGGACGCCAGGATCTGCGCCGGGATCTGCCCCTGCTCACCGCGACGGAAGCGGTGGACACCCGCGAGGATGCCCTCCACGTCCACGTCGGCGGGCTCGGCCGGGTGCTGGATCGGCTCGTTGTAGACCGTGAGGTAGTAGAAGACGTCCTCGCTGTTCTCGCCGTACATCCGGCGCAGCCCGTCCTTGACGATGTGCGCGATCTCGAACCCGTACGCCGGGTCGTAGGCCACGCACGCCGGGTTGGTCGAGGCGAGCAGCTGCGAGTGGCCGTCCGCGTGCTGGAGCCCCTCGCCGGTCAGGGTCGTACGCCCGGCGGTCGCGCCCAGCACGAAACCGCGCGCGAGCTGGTCGGCCATCTGCCAGAACTGGTCGCCGGTGCGCTGGAACCCGAACATCGAGTAGAAGACGTAGACCGGGATCAGCGGCTCGCCGTGCGTGGCGTAGGACGAGCCCGCCGCGATCAGCGAGGCCGTGCAGCCCGCCTCGGAGATGCCGTCGTGCAGCATCTGCCCGGTCGGCGACTCCTTGTAGGCGAGCAGGAGTTCACGGTCCACCGCCTCGTACTGCTGGCCCAGCGGGTTGTAGATCTTCGCGCTCGGGAAGAACGCGTCCATGCCGAAGGTGCGGTACTCGTCGGGCGCGATCAGCACGAAGCGCCTGCCGATCTCCTTGTCCCGCATGAGGTCCTTCAGGATGCGGACGAACGCCATCGTGGTGGCGATCGACTGCTGACCCGAACCCTTCTTCGCTGCCGCGTAGGTCTTCTCCTCCGGCAGCGCCAGCGGCTTCGCGCGGACCACCCGGGTCGGCACGTAACCGCCCAGGCTCTCCCGCCGGTCGTGCATGTACTGGATCTCCTCGGAGTCCCGGCCCGGGTGGTAGTAGGGCGGGTACCCCTCGTCCAGCTGCTTGTCCGTGATCGGGATGTGCAGGCGGTCGCGGAACCGCTTCAGGTCCTCGACGGTGAGCTTCTTCATCTGGTGGGTCGCGTTGCGGCCCTCGAAGTTCGGCCCCAGCGTCCAGCCCTTGACCGTCTGCGCCAGGATCACCGTCGGCTGGCCCTGGTGCGCCTTGGCCGCCGCGTACGCCGCGTAGACCTTCCGGTGGTCGTGCCCGCCGCGCCCCAGGTGCAGGATCTGCTCGTCGGACATGTCCTTGACCATGTCCCGCAGCCGCTGGTCGCCGCCGAAGAAGTGCTCGCGGATGTACGCGCCCGTCTCGGTGGCGTACGTCTGAAACTGGCCGTCCGGCGTGGTGTTCAGCTTGTTGACCAGGATGCCCGTGCGGTCCTGCGCGAGCAGCGGGTCCCAGGTGCGGTCCCAGACCAGCTTGATCACGTTCCAGCCGGCGCCCCGGAACTGCGACTCCAGCTCCTGGATGATCTTGCCGTTGCCGCGCACCGGGCCGTCGAGCCGCTGGAGGTTGCAGTTGACGACGAAGGTGAGGTTGTCCAGGCCCTCACGGGCGGCGATGGACAGCTGGCCGAGCGACTCCGGCTCGTCCATCTCGCCGTCGCCGAGATACGCCCAGACGTGCGACTTCGAGGTGTCGGCGATGCCGCGCGCCTCCAGGTAGCGGTTCATCCGCGCCTGGTAGATCGCGCCGAGCGGGCCGAGACCCATCGACACCGTCGGGAACTCCCAGAAGTCCGGCATGAGCCGGGGGTGCGGGTAGCTGGAGAGACCGTTCGGCGCCTTCGACTTCTCCTGGCGGAACGCGTCGAGCTGCGCCTCGCTCAGCCGGTCCAGCAGGAACGCGCGGGCGTAGATGCCCGGCGAGGCGTGCCCCTGGAAGAAGATCTGGTCGCCGCCGTCGCCCTCGTCCTTGCCCCGGAAGAAGTGGTTGAAGCCCACGTCGTAGAGCGAGGCGGAGGAGGCGAACGTGGCGATGTGACCACCGACACCGATCCCGGGGCGCTGGGCCCGCGAGACCATCACGGCGGCGTTCCAGCGGGTCGCGTTGAGGACCTTGCGCTCGATCTCCTCGTCGCCCGGGAAGAAGGGCTCGTCCTTCGTGGCGATCGTGTTGACGTAGTCGGTACTGCGCATCTCCGGCACGGCCACACGCTTCTCGCGCGCCCGTTCGATGAGGCGGAGCATCAGATAGCGGGCCCGCTCATGGCCGCGCTCGTCCACGGCTGCGTCGAGCGAGTCCAGCCATTCCTGGGTCTCCTCGGGATCGAAATCCGGGACCTGGCTGGGAAGGCCGCCAATGATGATCGGGTTGCGATCGGATCCGGAAGCCACACTGTTCCTTCGCTGTTCGGTGCTGCTACGGGGTCTGCTGCAGGTCTGCTGCGAGGCCGATCCGTGGGGGCGCGCAACCTCGCGGCGTCTCCGACGTCCGCGGAATCGCCACCTTCCATCGTGTACCGCCGGGACCCGTACGTCACCTCTACCGCACGGTAACCAGCGGGTTACCGGACACCCGTCCGGGGCAGTAGCCGTAAGGCGGAACAAGGGCGCCGGACCAAATCGCAACCATACGCCCAAGCCGTCCAAGCGTTCCCAAACGCTGTACGGCGGCGAATGCCGGAGCGAAACGGCATAAGCTGAGGAAGGACGTATACGGACCGGTGCTCTCGGCACCCCGGCGCGGACCGGCCGGAAGTTGCGGCGACGTGGCAGGGAACGTCACCGTTTAGGCGGTCTGGGGCGCCGGGTACTTGCGCGATTCGCCGAGCCCGTGTGGACTACGGCCAGCGCCGCGCGTACGCGCGTGGCTGAAGCATTTTCCGAAACATGATCAGGAGGCAACCCGTGAGCGCGACCGCGGACCACGCGGAGGAGCGGACCAAGCTGGCCGAACGGCTGGGGTTCGAACCCAATCAGGTGGTCCAGGAGATCGGCTACGACGACGACGTCGAGCTGGAGCTCCGTGAAGGTATTGAAGCCACCATCGGTGGGGAACTCGTCGACGAGGAGTACGACGACGTCGCCGACGCCGTCGTGTTGTGGTTCCGCGACGAGGACGGCGACCTTACGGACGCGCTGGTGGATGCCATCGGCCTGATCGAGGACGGCGGTACGGTCTGGCTGATGACGCCGAAGACCGGCCGTGACGGATACGTCGAACCCAGCGACATCAGCGATGCCGCCCAGACCGCCGGTCTCTCCCAGACCAAGAGCATCAGCGTGGGCAAGGACTGGACGGGCAGCCGTCTGGTCACGCCCAAGACGGCCAAGGCCAAGCGCTGAGTCTCGCCCGCAGCACCCCGTAGCACCAAGGCCCCCGACGGCATCGCGCCGCCGGGGGCCTTCGTGCGTCTCCCGCGGGACGCTGCGTAGGCTGGGCGGAGGCTCCCCGGCGGACCGGTCCGGGGGCGGCGACGCAAGCGAAGGGACACCCCCATGGCGATCGAGGTCGGCTCCCAGGCCCCCGCGTTCGAGCTCAAGGACAACCACGGCCGGACGGTCACGCTGTCCGAGTTCCGCGGCGAGAAGAACGTCGTGCTGCTCTTCTACCCCTTCGCCTTCACCGGCGTCTGCACCGGCGAGCTCTGCGCCCTCCGCGACGAGCTGCCCCGCTTCGAGAACGCCGACACCCAGCTCCTCGCCGTCTCCAACGACTCCATCCACACCCTGCGGGTCTTCGCCGAGCAGGAGGGCCTGGAGTACCCGCTGCTCTCCGACTTCTGGCCGCACGGCGAGGTCTCGCGCGCGTACGGCGTCTTCGACGAGGACAAGGGCTGCGCGGTGCGCGGCACCTTCATCATCGACAAGGAGGGCGTGGTGCGCTGGAGCGTCGTCAACGGCCTGCCCGACGCGCGGGACCTGAAGGAGTACGTCACGGCGCTCGAAGCCCTCTGAGCCCCCTCCGGACGGCGGTGCGGCCGGGCTCCGGGCACCCGGCCGCCGTTCGGGCCGGCACACGGTGTCGCCTGCCGGTCACCGCCGGGCCGCCTTCCGCTTGCGGAGAACTCCCGCCCCACCCGCCCAAAAGCCTTCTTTGGCCGGGAACCGGTCACTAGGATCCGTTCGTTGATCCGGTACGTGCAAGACGGGGACGCTGGTGTCTGCCGGCCCCTACATACCTATGGGAGGACTCGTGGGAGTCAGCCTCAGCAAGGGCGGCAACGTCTCGCTGACCAAGGCCGCGCCCAACCTGACCGCTGTCATCGTCGGCCTGGGCTGGGATGCCCGGACGACCACCGGCGGCGACTTCGACCTCGACGCCAGCGCGCTGCTGGCGAACACCGAGGGCAAGGTCGGCAGCGACGGCAATTTCGTCTTCTTCAACAACCTCAAGAGCCCCGACGGCTCCGTCGAGCACACCGGTGACAACCTCACCGGTGAGGGCGAGGGCGACGACGAGGTCATCAAGGTCAACCTCGCCGCCGTTCCGGCCGATGTCGACAAGATCGTCTTCCCGGTCTCGATCTACGAGGCCGAGACCCGCCAGCAGAGCTTCGGCCAGGTCCGCAACGCGTACATCCGCGTGGTCAACCAGGCCGACAACTCCGAACTGGCCCGCTACGACCTCAGCGAGGACGCCTCCACCGAGACCGCCATGGTCTTCGGCGAGCTCTACCGCAACGCCGGCGAGTGGAAGTTCCGCGCCATCGGCCAGGGGTACGCCTCCGGTCTGCGGGGCATCGCGCAGGACTTCGGCGTCAACGTCTGACGTCGACGTCGGACGCCCATGGTCGGACACGGCCGAGGGCCCGGACCAGCAGCAGAGCGCCCGGCGCCGCACCTCTCGTGCGGCGCCGGGCGTGCTTTGCCCCGCGCCCCGCGCCGTACGTCCGGCACGGGCACGGCCCGCACCGGACGGTTCGTACCGCACGAACCGGACAGAATCCGCACACGCATCACGAATCGGGGAGGACACATCATGGGCGTCACGCTCGCCAAGGGAGGCAATGTCTCCCTCTCCAAGGCCGCACCCAACCTCACCCAGGTGCTCGTCGGCCTCGGCTGGGACGCGCGGTCCACCACCGGCGCCGACTTCGACCTGGACGCCAGCGCGCTGCTGTGCCAGTCGGGCCGGGTGCTCGGGGACGACTGGTTCGTCTTCTACAACAACCTCACCAGCCCCGACGGCTCGGTCGAACACACCGGGGACAACCTCACCGGCGCGGGTGACGGTGACGACGAGTCCGTCATCGTCCACCTCGACCAGGTGCCCGCGCACTGCGACAAGATTGTCTTTCCCGTCTCGATTCATGAAGCGGACAATCGTGGGCAGGCTTTCGGGCAGGTCAGCAATGCCTTCATCCGGGTCGTGAACCAGGCCGACGGCCAGGAGCTGGCCCGCTACGACCTCAGTGAGGACGCCTCGTCCGAGACGGCGATGATCTTCGGTGAGCTCTACCGCTACAACGGCGAATGGAAGTTCCGTGCTGTGGGACAGGGGTACGCGTCAGGACTGCGCGGCATCGCTCTAGACTTCGGGGTCAACGTTTCGTAAAGCCGCGCTCGGCGCGGGGGAGCCCCGTACTGCGGGGGAGACCCGTTACTTACACGATGGGGTAGCCAGTGCTTCTGAAAACCTTCGGCTGGTCGTTCGCGATTACCGCGCTCGGCCTGGTCGCAGCGGTGTTCTACGGGGGGTGGCAGGCTCTCGGCGTCGTCGCGATCCTGACGGTCCTGGAGATCTCGCTGTCCTTCGACAACGCGGTGATCAACGCCGGAATCCTGAAGAAGATGAACGCCTTCTGGCAGAAGATCTTCCTCACGGTCGGTGTGCTCATCGCGGTCTTCGGTATGCGGCTGGTCTTCCCCGTCGTCATCGTGGCGATCAGCGCCAAACTCGGTCCCATCGAGGCCATCGACCTCTCGTTCAACGACCCGGACCGGTACCAGCAACTGGTCACCGACGCGCACCCGTCGATCGCGGCCTTCGGCGGCATGTTCCTGCTCATGATCTTCCTCGACTTCATCTTCGAGGACCGGGACATCCAGTGGCTCCGGTGGATCGAGCGCCCGCTCGCCAAGCTCGGCAAGGTCGACATGCTGTCGGTCTGCGTCGCGCTGATCGTCCTGCTCGTCTCCGCCCTGACCTTCGCGACCCACGCCCACCAGCACGGCGGTGCGCACGCGGACAAGACGTCCACGGTGCTGCTCGCGGGTGTCGCCGGTCTGATCACGTACCTCGTCGTCGGCGGGCTCTCGGGCTTCTTCGAGAACAAGCTCGAAGAGGAGGAGGAGCGCGAGCACGAGGCCGAGGAAGAGGCCAAGAAGACGGGCAGGACCGTCGCTCCGGTCGTACTGGCCGGCAAGGCGGCCTTCTTCATGTTCCTCTACCTGGAGGTCCTGGACGCGTCCTTCTCGTTCGACGGTGTCATCGGCGCCTTCGCCATCACCAACGAGATCGTGCTGATGGCCCTCGGCCTCGGCATCGGCGCCATGTACGTCCGTTCGCTCACGGTCTACCTGGTCCGCCAGGGCACCCTGGACGACTACGTCTACCTGGAGCACGGCGCCCACTACGCCATCGGCGCCCTCTCCGTCATCCTCCTCGTGACCATCCAGTACGAGATCAACGAGATCGTCACCGGCCTGGTCGGCGTGGTGCTGATCGCCTGGTCGTTCTGGTCCTCGGTCCGGCGGAACAAGGCCCTCGCCGCGGCGGGCGACGGCGGCAGCACACTGGTCGACGCGGGTGACGGCGGAGTCCGCTGAAGTTCTGGCCAGAAGTCTCCGCTGCCGGGTGTGTGACCCGGTAAGCAAAGAGGGAACGCTCTCTGCGGGGCGGTCCGCGCGGTACGGCTCCGGAAAGACCCGGGCCGGTCCGCCGGCCGCCCCGCGCTGGTGTGCGGGACGCGCGAGAGCGGGCCGGAACCCCGGTCCCGCGGGGGCGCGCAGACAGACAGATAGGTGGGGGTGGGGGGATGGGCTTCTTCGACGGCCTGTGGCCGGCACGTACGGCACAGTTCGAGTCGGGCAACGCGGCGTCGAACTCGATTCAGCTCTCACGGCGGAACGCCACGGTCTCGCTGACCAAGCAGGGAGCGCTCACCGGTAACCTCCGGGTCAACCTCTCCTGGCGGATGCGGAGCTCCGACATAGAGGGACGCTCGTCGCAGGGCAGCCTGTTCCGGAACCCGCTGAAGCTCTTCCAGCCCGAGGTCGTGCAGGCCCACACCCAGGGCATGGTCAACGTCGACCTCGACCTCGGATGCATGTACGAGCTCATGGACGGCTCCAAGGGCGTGGTGCAGCCCCTCGGCAACCTCATCGGGGACCTGAACGAACCGCCGTACATCCGGCTCAGCGGCGACGACCGCTTCGGTGCCCCCTCGGGCGAGACGGTCTACGTCAACATGGATCACCGCGACAAGATCAAACGACTGCTCTTCTTCGTCTACATCTACGACCAGACGCCGGCGTTCGACCGTACGCACGCCATGGTCACGCTCTACCCGGGCAACGGCCCGCGGATCGAGATCGAGCTGGACGAGCGCGCCCCCGAGGCCCGCTCCTGCGCCGTGTTCACCGTGGAGAACGTCAAGGAGGAGCTGATCGTGCGCCGAGAGGTCAAGTTCGTCTACGGGTTCCAGTCCGAGCTCGACCGGCTCTACGGCTTCGGCATGCAGTGGGGCCGCGGCTACAAGTCGCGTGCCTGAGCGCTCAGGACCGGACGAACTGCGGGCCCTGCGGAGGCAGGACGAAATGCGGGTCCGGTGCGGGCGCGGCCGCCGCGGCGGGCTGCGGATACCCGTACGCGGGAGCGCTGGCCTCGGGCTGCGGGTAGCCGTAGGCCGGCGGAACGGTGGCGGGCTGCGGGTAGCCGTACGCGGGAGCGGCGGTGGCGGGCTGGGGATAGCCGTACGCCGGTGCGGTGGTGGCGGGCTGCGGGTAGCCGTATCCGCCCCCCGGCACCGGCGGGGCGGAGGGCGGCTGCGGGTAGCCGTACCCGGACTGCGGCTGGGGGATGGTGAGGTCCGAGGCGTGTTCGGGCGCGGGACGGCCGGGTGCGGGCGCCTGGGCGCTCTCCCCCTCCCCGTCGGCCCCGGGCCCGGACTGCTCGGGCAGTCCTTCGGGCGACTGCTCGGAGGACTGCGGGGGCGACTGCTCGGGCTGCTCCCCGTCGTCCACCGAGATGCCGAAGGCCGTCGCGAGCCCGATCAGGCCGGTCGGATAGCCCTGGCCGACCGCACGGAACTTCCACCCGTCGCCGCGCCGGTAGAGCTCGCCGCAGATGATGGCGGTCTCCTCGCCGGTCTCCGGCCGGATCTCGAACACGGCCAGCGGGTCACCGTCCGGGGCCGCCGCGTCGTACAGCGATATGCGCAGGTCGTGGACGCTCCCGAAGCTCGCACCGTCCGAGGAGGCGGCGATCACCACCTGGTCCACCGAGGAGTCCAGCGCCGCCAGATCCGCCTCGACCGTGTCCGTCAGCCCGTCCCCGACGCTGCGCTTCGGCAGCCGGCGCACATGGCCGGAGGGATGCCGGGGCTGGTTGTAGAAGACGAAGTCCTCGTCGAAGCGCACCCGGCCCGAGGAACCGAGCAGCAGGGCGGAGGCGTCCACGTCCGGGACGCCCGTCCCGGGAGTCCAGCGCAGCACGGCCCTTACGGCCGTGGCATCGAGGGGGACGTTCGAACCCTTCAGCATCCCTTGCGTCATGCCCGTCATCCTGCCTGCTGGCGGCTCACCCGGACAACGCGGGGGCCGTGAACCGGTATCCGGCGGTAGAGCTGAGCTGCAGCACCTTACCGTGTCGGGGTCCTCCGACACGGGCGAGTTACCCGAAGTTCACATATGCGGGGAACTGCGGACACCCGTCCATACGTACTATTACCGGCCATGCGTTGTTCGATCGATCAGGCGGTACGGGGGAAAATCATGCGTCATTTCGGGCACATCTCGCCTGCTGCCCGGCAGGGACTGTTCTTCCAGGAGCCATGCGAATTCGACGCGAACGCTCCTGCCCGCGTGCTCTCGGCCGCGCTGGGCGCCACGCTCTACGCCCCGGCCACCCGCCCCCGGCTCGCGGACGACGTCGTCAAACAGGCCGCGCGCGGCGTCATCTCCATGGTCCTCTGCCTGGAGGACTCGATCGCCGACACCGAGGTGGAAGGCGCCGAGAAGAACCTGGTCAAGCAGTTCGCGGACCTCGCCGAACGGGAAGCGGCGATTCCGCTCCTCTTCATCCGGGTGCGTGAGCCCGAGCAGATCACCGACCTGGTCGACCGCCTCGGCGCCACGGTCCGACTGCTCTCCGGCTTCGTCCTGCCGAAATTCACCGAACGGCGCGGAGAGCTTTTCCTGGCCGCCCTGAACCGGGCGGAATCCGCCTGCGGACACCGGCTGTTCGCCATGCCGGTGCTCGAATCGCCGGAACTCCTCCACCTGGAAACCCGTACCGAAACGCTCCAGGGAATCGCGCGTGTCGTCGCGACCCACCGCGAGCACGTTCTCGCGCTGCGGCTCGGCGTCACCGACTTCTGCTCCGCCTACGGGCTGCGGAGATCCTCCGACATGACCGCGTACGACGTGCAGATCGTCAGCGCCGTCATCGCCGACGTCGTCAACGTCCTCGGCCGCGCCGACGGCACCGGATTCACGATCACCGGCCCCGTCTGGGAGTACTTCCGCAACCAGGAACGCATGTTCAAGCCGCAGCTGCGCCGCAGCCCCTTCCAGGAGGGCCGGGCGGAGAAACTGCGCACCGCGCTCATCGAACACGACCTGGACGGACTGCTCCGCGAGATCGAACTCGACCGGGCCAACGGCCTCCTCGGCAAGACCTGCATCCACCCCTCGCACGTGGACCCCGTGCACGCGCTGTCCGTCGTCAGCCACGAGGAATTCAGCGACGCCCAGGACATCCTGCGCCCCGAGCGCGGCGGTGGCGGAGTGCTGCGCTCCGCGTATACGAACAAGATGAATGAAGTGAAACCGCACCGGGCGTGGGCCGAACGGACCCTCCTGCGTGCCGAGGTCTTCGGCGTCGCGCGCGAGGACATCGGCTTCGTGGACCTGCTGGCCGCGGCCGGAGCGAAATGAGCGCGTACCGATGAGCGGGCGGGCGACGGAGAAAGAGACGGTGGACGTGGTGTGGTCGGGCAGCTGGGTGGCCGAGCGGCTGGGAGTCGCTCTCGCCGGTGACCAGGAGATCAGGGACATGCTGGGGCTCGCCCTGCGGCGCAACCCCCGGCGGGCCCATCTGCTGGTCTCCCACGTCCTCGGCAAGCACGTGCCCCAGCTCCCCTCCGTCGTCCACGGCGCCGGGGTCGACCTCGGCCGCCGGGTACGCGAACTGCTCGGGCCCGAGGCCGACCGGGCGGTCGTCCTCGGATACGCCGAGACCGCCACCGGACTCGGCCACTCGGTCGCCGACGGCATCGGCTCGGCGCCCTACCTCCACTCCACCCGCCGCCCCGTCCCCGGCGTGGTCCGCGCCGGCGGCTTCGAGGAATCCCACTCGCACGCCACCTCCCACCTGCTGCTCCCCGAGGACCCGGCGCTGCTCGCCCGCCCCGGGACGCTGGTCCTCGTCGACGACGAGTTCTCCACCGGCAACACCGTCCTCAACACCATCCGCGCGCTGCACGACCTCTACCCCCGCGAGCGGTACGTCATCGTGGCCCTGGCCGACATGCGGTCGGCCGAGGACCGGGGCCGCCTCACCGGGTTCGCCGCCGAGATCGGCGCCCGCGTCGACCTGATCGCCCGCGGCACCGGCACGGTCGTCCTGCCCGAAGGAGTACTGGAACGGGGAGCGGCCCTCGTCGCCGAGCAGGAGGCGGTGGAGGCGGCGAAGGCCGCGAAGGCAGCCGAGGCCGCGAAGGCAGCCGAGGCCGCAGCGACCGACGAGGTGGCCGGGGCCGCCGCTCAGGCCGTCCGGGTCGACCTCGGCTGGCCCGAGGGGCTGCCGGACGGCGGCCGGCACGGCTTCACCCCCGCCCACCGCGCCACCCTGGAACACGCCCTCCCCGGCATGGCCGCCCGGATCGCGGCGGCCCTCCACGACCCGTCCGGCGGTACCGCCTCCGGTTCCGGCGCCCCCGAAAGCGGTGCCGGCCCCCGCCGCGTTCTCGTCCTCGGCTTCGAGGAACTCATGTACGCCCCGCTGCGCCTCGCCACCGCCCTGGAACAGCTCCACGACGTCTCGGACACCGAAGTCCGCTACTCCACCACCACCCGCTCACCCGTCCTCGCCGTCGACGACCCCGGCTACGCGATACGCAGCCGACTGGTCTTCCCGGCCCACGACACCCCGGCGGACGGCCCCGGCGACCGGTACGCGTACAACGTCGCCGGAGCCGGCTTCGACGCCGTCGTCGTGGTGGTCGACTCGCACGCCGACACACCCGAACTCCATGCCCCCGAAGGGCTGCTGGCCCGCCTCGCCGCCCACACCGGCCGAGTGCTCCTCGCGGTCGTTCCCTCGTACACCCCCGAACGGCAGGAATTCACGATGCTGCCCGAGCCCCTCAGAGGCCCCGCATTCTCCTCGTACGCCGCCGAGGACGTCGGCTGGCTGCTCCAGGACCTCTCGGACACCGAGCTGGAGGCCCCCACGGAGGAACGCGAGGAGGCGATACAGAGCGGTGGCGCGCACTACGCCGAATCGCTCCCCGTGGAGTACCAGCCCAGCCCCGCCTACCAGGCGCTCTTCCAGTCCGCCCTGGAGACCTCCGCCGCCCGTATCGCCCGCGCCGTCGGCACCGTCACCGAGACGGTCCTCGAAGAACGCGGACCGCGGCCCGTGCTGGTCTCGCTCGCCCGCGCCGGAACCCCCGTCGGCGTCCTGATGCGCCGCTGGGCCCAGCACCGCCACGGACTCGACCTGCCGCACTACGCCATCTCCATCGTGCGCGGCCGGGGCATCGACACCAACGCCCTGCGCTGGCTGGCCGCCCACCACGACCCCGCCGACGTCGTGTTCGTCGACGGCTGGACCGGCAAGGGCGCCATCACCCGCGAACTGGCCGTCGCCCTGGAGGAGTTCGAAGGGTTCAGCCCCGAGATCGCGGTCCTCGCCGACCCCGGCGGCTGCGTCCGCACCTACGGCACCCGCGAGGACTTCCTCATCCCCTCCGCCTGCCTCAACTCCACGGTGTCCGGCCTGATCTCCCGTACCGTGCTCCGCGCCGACCTGGTCGGCCCGGACGACTTCCACGGCGCCAAGTTCTACCGCGAGCTGGCCGGTTCGGACGTCTCCCTCGACTTCCTGGAGACCGTCGCCGCCCGCTTCGACGAGGTCGCCGACGAGGTGGACGAGGAGGCCAAGGCGCTGCTCGCCGCCGACCGCGCCCCCACCTGGGAGGGCTGGGCCGCCGTCGAGCGCATCAGCGAGGAATACGGCATCCACGACGTCAACCTCGTCAAGCCCGGCGTCGGCGAGACCACCCGCGTACTGCTCCGCCGCGTCCCCTGGAAGATCCTCGCCGACCGCGGCGCCGGCGCCGACCTCGACCACGTACGGCTCCTCGCGGAGCAGCGCGGGGTGCCCGTCGAGGAGGTCGACGGACTCCCGTACAGCTGTGTCGGACTGATCCACCCGAAGTACACCCGGGGCGCGACCGGTGCCGACGGCAAGGCGGTGACGGAACAGTGACCGCACCGGGGACGAACCCCGTGGCGCTGGTCGCCAGCGACCTCGACCGCACCCTCATCTACTCGACCGGCGCCCTCCAGCTCGCCATGCCGGACGCCGACGCCCCCCGGCTGCTCTGCGTCGAGGTGTACGGCAACAAGCCGCTCTCCTACGTCACCGAGACGGCCGCCGGACTCCTGGAGGAGCTGGGCCGCACCACGGTCTTCGTACCGACCACGACCCGCACCCGCGAGCAGTACCACCGCATCAGCCTCCCCGGCCCGGCACCGGCCTACGCCGTCGTCGCCAACGGCGGGCACATCCTCGTGGACGGGGAGTCCGACCCCGACTGGCACGCGGGGGTCCTGGACCGCATCGCCGGCGAGTGCGCCCCGCTCGCCGAGGTCCGCGCCCACCTCGCCGCCGTCTCCGACCCCGCCTGGCTGCTGAAGGACCGGGTCGCCGAGGACCTCTTCGCCTACCTCGTCGTCGAACGCTCCCAGCTCCCCGACGGCTGGGTGAAGGAGCTCGTCGACTGGGCCGACCCGCGCGGCTGGACCGTCTCCCTCCAGGGCCGCAAGATCTACGCCGTACCCCGGCCGCTCACCAAGAGCGCGGCCGTCCGCGAGGTCGCCCGCCGCGCCGGGGCCGGACTCACCCTCTCCGCGGGCGACTCCCTCCTCGACGCCGACCTGCTGCTCAGCACCGACCTCGCCTGGCGCCCCGGCCACGGCGAACTCGCCGACACCGGCTGGCACACCGGCGGCGTCGTCGCCCTCAAGGAGCAGGGCGTCCTCGCCGGGGAGGAGATCCTGCGCAGGTTCCTGGCGGCGGCGCGCGGCTGACGGGAGAGTCTTTGGCAACCACGGGTCCATTGGGCAGGCTGGGCCCGACCGGCACGACGCCGCACCAACAGCCCCGGGAGCTGCGCACGATGACCAAGGGCAACGAAACCCGCATGACGGACGAGCTGTACGCCTACGTACTCGCCCACAACCCGCCGCTCGACCCCGTCCAGCAGGAACTCGTCGCGACCACGTACGCCGAACTCCCGGACCGCGCGGGCATGCAGTCGGCCCGGGAACAGGGCCCGCTGCTCGCCTTCCTGGTCCGGCTGACCGACGCCCGGCTCGTGGTGGAGGTCGGCACCTTCACCGGCTTCGGCGCCCTGTCGATGGCGCGGGCGCTGGCGCCGGACGGGCGGCTGATCGCCTGCGACGTCTCGGAGGAGTGGACGGCGTACGGCAGGGCCGCCTGGGAGAAGGCGGGCGTCGCGGACCGCATCGACCTGCGCATCGCCCCCGCGCTCGACACCCTGCGCGCCCTGCCCGAGGAGCCGCACATCGACTTCGCCTACCTCGACGCGGACAAGGGCGGCTACCTCGCGTACTGGGAGGAGCTGGTGCCCCGGCTGCGGCCGGGCGGCATGATCGCCACCGACAACACCCTGTTCCACGGCGGGGTCGTGGACCCGCACGCCACCGGGGGAGCGGCGGCCATCAGGGAGTTCAACGACCACGTCCTCGCCGACGACCGGATGGACAGCGTGCTGCTCACCGTCGCGGACGGGCTGACGCTGTCGCGCAAGCGGTGAACGCGTGCGGGCCGGAGCGGCCTCCCCGGCGCTCCGGTCCCGCACGGCTTGTGGGTCTCAGCCGCAGCAGCCACCACCGCAGCAGCCGCCCCCTCCGCCGCCCGCCGGGGCAGGAGCGGAGCCGGAGCCCGAGGTGCCGCCCACGGCGACGGCGGAGAGCAGCTTGACGGTGTCGTCGTGGCCGACGGGGCACGTGGCGGGATCGGAGGACTCGGCCATCGGACGGCTGAGCTCGAAGGTGTCTCCGCAGGTGCGGCAGCGGTACTCGTAACGAGGCATGGACCAAGAGCAGGGGGCCCCGTGCGGCATCGGCCGGACAAGCTGGTGTCCGGGCCGCCGGTCCACGCCGTCACCCGTGCGGCTGGGGCCGGGTGCCCGGCATCATCGGGGGCCGGTCGGACCGGGTGCGGTCCTCGCGGGCGGCCTCCTCGGGATGGCGGGCCCGCCAGTACGGGTTGTCGTGCGGAAGTCCGCCGCTGACCCGTCCGTACATCCCGAAGAACATCAGCATCAGTCCGACGATGAAGCTGAACAGCACGTTCGGCATCTCGAACGCGAGGAAGTTGAGCCCGGTGTCGAGCAGGGCCAGGTTCACGAACCCGCTGGCGATGAAGAGGACGCCGACCGTCATGTTCAGCGTGGACGCCTTGTTGCCGCCCACCACCATGCCGCCCAAGAGCAGCACCCCCACGCAGATGGAGAGGATGCTGAGCGCGCCGTTGGTGTTGAGGCCGGCGACGGTGTCGCCACCGGTGTCGAAGATGCCGATCTTGTCGATCAGGCCGAGGATGCCGAAGACCAGGAGCACCAGCCCCATCAGCCCGGCGCCGACCCGGTAGACCTGACTGAGCCGGTGGTCGACGGGCAACTCCTCGTTGAGACGGGCGTGCAAGGGCTTGGCCCTCACGGCCTCGGCCCGGTCGGGCGCGGCCTTCACGGGGTCCGCCTGCTCGTACGCGGTCTTCACGGGCTCGGTCTTCACGGGTTCGGCCTTGCCGGGCTTCTTCATGGCGACCTCCTCGGGAGGTACGCACCGGCGCACGGACCTCCACGGAGGTTCATACCGGTCCCTCTCCCTGGCGGAGGTTCGCACCGGCGCACGGATCACCTCCAGCATCTGCCCGGGAGCGCGGCGGGACAACTGGGGGACCGAGGACCGAGGCCGCAGGGCCGCAGGGCAGCTCGGGCGCTCGGCTCAGGTGGCGGTCGAGCCCGTACCGAGCCCCTCGCGGATGGCCGAGACGACCTGGGCCGCCGTCTGCCGTACGGCCTCCGCCTCGGTCAGGAAGTGCCAGTAGTCGGGGTGGCGGACGTCGAGGGCGGCGATCGCACGGTCCAGCCGCGCCACCGCGTTGTCCAGCGGCCCGGCGTGACGCGGATCGGGCGTGTTGCGGCCGGCCATCGCGAGCCGCTGGGCGTCGCGGACGACGAACCGGGTCCGTTCGATCTCCTGCTTCGGGTCCTTCGCCACCGCGTCCAGCAGCCGCAGCCGCTCCCCGGCCGCCGTCACCGCCTCGTCCGCGTGGTTGAGCAGCGCGCGGACCGTGCCCAGCCGGGCGGTGGCGTCGGCCCAGCTCTGGTCCCTGCGGGCCGTAGCGGCCTCGGCGAGCTTCTCCTCGGCCCGGCGGACGTCCTCGGCCGCCTGCTCCGGAACGTGCTGGAGGTCCTGCCAGCACTCCTCGGAGAACCGCCGCCGCAACTCGCTGAGGATCGGCTCCACCCCGCCCGCCCGGGTGGTCAGGGCCTGCGCACGCGTACGCAGCGACACCAGCCTGCGGTCGATCTCGGCGGCCCGCTCCGGCAGCCGCTCGGCCTCGGTGCGAATGGCCTGCGCCTCGCGGAGCACCTGATCGGCACGTTCCAGCGTCCCGGCGACGCCATGACGCCCCGCACCCTGGTTGAGCCTGGTCAGCTCGGGGGCGAGGGCGGCGAGCCGGGCCGCGAGGTCGTCGGCCTTCAAGCCGGAGGCGCGTACGCCGTCCAGTGCGCCGGTGGCCCCGATCAGCGCCTGCCGCGCCCGCTCCACGGCCGGAGCCAGCCGGGCGAGCTGCGTCTCGGCGCTGCCGAGGAGGGGGCCGAGCCCCTGCGCGTACCGGTCGAGCTCGCCCTTGACCCGTACGAGCGCGTCCTTGGCCTGGGTCAGCTCCGTCGTGGCCCGGGCCGCGACGGACGGCTCAAGACCGTCCCGGTCCAGGTCGTGCGCGTCGACCGCGGTGATGTAGGTGTGGCTGACCTCGTCGATACGGCGCCCCAGCGCGGCGAACTCCTCGACGGCCTGCCGGGCGCGCGGGGAACTGTCGACGGCCGTGATGGTCTCGATCGAGATCTCCAGATCGCGCTGCGCGCTGTCCAGCTCGTAGAAAGCCTCCGCGGCGGCGTCCTTCGCCGCCTGCGCGTCCGCCCGCCGGCTGCCCCCGTCCCGCCCGCCGAACCAACGGCGCGTACCGCCCCCGGCGAAGGCCGCGGGCAGCGCGGCCACGAGCAGCGGGAGCGGCAGCAGCACCAGCGCCACGACGTCCCGGAACGCCCGCGGGGTACGGCTCGCCGGGGTCGGGACGGCGGCGGCCGGGCCCTCGGGGGCGTGCCCTCTCACCTGCGGCCGCGCGTCTGTCGCCGTCACATGCCTCTCCCGTGCCATTCGCCTCTGCCCGGTCCATTCTCCCACCAGACATGACGAATACCCGGGCCGGTTAGTTCACGGTTCGGAGGCTGACTTCCCCGTTGTCGCTGCGGACCTTCACCACGTGCGGGCTGGCGTCGCTGCGCGGTACGTCCACGGAGACGTGCCCGTTGTGCGCCTTCGCGTCGACGGCGTACGCGGTCCCGCCCCCGGGCAGCTCGATGCGGGTACCGCCGTTGTCCGTGTCCACGTCCAGCAGGTCCGGTGCCGCGTCGAAGCCGAGCCGGATCGTCCCGTTGTCCGAACCGACCACGACGGACGGGCCCGAGAGCCCCTTGGCGTCGATCGAACCGTTGTCGCTCGACAACTTCAGCTCGCCCCCGGCGTCCCGCACCACCACGCCGCCGTTGTCGGAGGACAACTCCAGCCGGGTGTCGAACCCGGACGCCGTCACCTTCCCGTTGCTCCCCGACGCCTTCACGGCCACCCCGCGCGGCACCTTCACCCGGTGCCGGCCGGAGCAGTTGTTGACCACGCCCGTGCACTTCACCTTCAGCGTCAGGGTGCCGTCCTCCATCTTCCAGACCGGATCGGGCCCGGACCCGAACACCACCCACCCGTCCGTCTGCCGCTCCACCTCCACCTGGTCCACATCGGCTGGTACGAGCTCCAGCGAGGTGTTCGAGGAGTCGATGGTCAACGTCTTCCCCCGGAGCGCGAACGACTTGTGCTCGACGGGCGCCCCGTCCACGTCCGAGCCCGCGCAGCCGCTGACCGCCACCGTTACGAGGAGCGCCCCGGCGGAGGCCAGGAGCGCGGTGCGGGTGGTGCGGGTGATGCGGGTGTCGAGCCGACGGGCGGCGCCGGTCGTGAATCGGTGGGCGGTATCGCGGGCGTGCGGCGTGCCGTTGGTGCTGTCCACGGGATCGGTCCCCCAGATTTGCGCGGTGCGGTGACGTACTCACCGGGGCAGTTCCCCCGGCCACCTTCACGTTATGCAGCCCGGCCGTCACCCACGATGAGGCCGCCCACCGGCTTCGGGGTGGGGGTAACCCCCGTATCCGACGGCATCGGACGGTCTTGGGAGCGCTTCGGTGGCGGTTCGGGGGCGGCGCCGTGGCGGCCGGGAGGCGGGCCCCGTGGCCCGGACCTGCGGCTGCGGGGAATCTGAGTGTGAGCCGGGGCCGGACGCCATGTACGCTGTTCCTTCGTCCACGGGTGCGTAGCTCAGGGGTAGAGCGCTGCTCTTACAAAGCAGATGTCGGCGGTTCGAAACCGTCCGCGCCCACCAGCACGAAGAAGGCCCCCAACCGATCATATTGGGGGCCTTCGGCATCCACTGGCGCTACGGATCAGAGACGGATCAGAGGGTGACCGTGCGGGGAAGCGGGTCGACGGAGTACGGTCCGCTCATGCCGCCCGACTCTCCGCCCGCATGTCCCGATTGTGGCCAACCGATGCGGTTCAGGGCGTTCGCGCTTTGCCGGCGTGAGGACGACGGGAAGCGAGTCTGTCGCGGCGTATGGGGTTGTCCGCAGCGACACGTCTGGTGGCAGTGGGCCGACCGGCCGGAGGAAGCCCCGGAGCCCTGCCCGCACCCGGAGCTCTTCGGCGGCTGACATCAGTCAGTGACATCAACGCGGGTGGACAACGGCGGCATCGCGACGAGCTGTTGGTGCAGCATGCTCGGTGACGCCCGCCGAACCGCGCACGCAGGGTCGCCCGGAGGATGTGCGTACGCGTCCGGGCGGGCACCGGAGGCGGAGTGCCCCTCGGCGACGACGATGGCGTTGCCGGTGATCGTGCGGTCGCAGTCGACGCAGTACCGGGGGAAGGTCATCGGACGGCCCTCCACGCCCGGCCGAGCCTCACGGCGGTGGTGCAGGCGCGGCCCGCTCGACAGGTGGCGCACTGCTCGGTGTGAATGATCCACACGCGGTACGCGCGGTCTCCGGCGGTGAGCGGTTTCTCGGTGGTGCTCATCGTGTCCGTCCTTCCCAGCAGGTGAGGCAGCAGCGCGGGAACCAGGTGACGGCGCCCCCGTACCCGGGGTCCGGGCGTGGCCCGAGGTCGTGAGCGTCGCCGGGGGGCAAGGGCGCCGCGCACCAGACGCAGTTGGCCCCGCGCTGCTGCGTCTCCGACAGCGTGCCGACTTGCGGCAGGTTTTCCACTGTCATGGTTGGTGCCCCCGGGGGTGTTGACGATCGGCTGTGACTGCACCGTAGGACGCGGTACAACGGTGGCGGGCACGCACTTTGCGTGCCTTGATCGGGGGCCTCCATGGAGACTGGGCGCATCGGCCGGCGCATCGCCTACTGGCGGGACCGGCGAGGTTTCACGCAGGTCGACTTCGGCCGACTGATGGGGCAGACCCGGAGATGGGTGCAGGATCTGGAGGGTGGCCAGCGCCAGCAGGATCCTCGCCTTTCGGTTCTGGTGCGCGCTGCCGAGGTGCTGCGCATCCCTGTTGGGCAACTCTTGATGGACTCCCCTGTCGGCCCGGTCTCGTCGCCGGTCCCGCCGCCGGAGGCCGCCGCGGTCATCGAGGTGCTGTACCGGCCCGACGGCGGCGTCGAGGAACTGCTGCCGCTGACGGAGCTGAGGCGCCGCCTCGCCTTCTGCTGCGAGGCGTTTCAGGCCTGCCACTACGGGGCGCTCGGCCGCGACCTGCCTCTGCTCTTGGTGATGGCGCAGCAGTCGGCGACCCGTGCCAGCACCGAGGCGAGCGAGGCACACGTTGTTCTCTCCCGCGTCCTGCAGCTGGCCACGAGCTTCCTCCACAAGTACGGGGCCTCAACCGCGGTTCAGGCGGCCGTTGTCGCCGACCGTGCCCTCGCCGCGGCGGAACGGTCCGGGGACGCGGTCGCGATCGGGGCGGCCTCCCGTCGGGTGGCGAAGTCCCTCACCTACCAGCAGCAGCCGCGTGCGGCCGTCGACTTCGCCATGGGGGCCGCGCGACGCCTCCACGGCGACCTGGCTGCGGTCGGCCCGCTCGGGCTGTCGACGCTCGGCATGCTGTATCTGTCCGCCGCGATCTCGGCGTCCGCGATGGAGCGGACGACTGCCGGCGTCCGCGACGCCGTCGAGTATGTCGACCAGGCGGCAGAGGCCGCCGACCAGCAGGGCGCCGACCTCAATGCCGACTGGACAGCCTTCGGACCGACGAACGTGAGCCTGCACCGGATCGATGTCCTGGCCCGATTCGAGGATGGGTGGTCGGCGCTTGAGGCTGCCGAGTCCATGGATGACAGGGCCGTGCAGGGCTTGGCGCACGAGCGCCGGGCCGGGTATCTCATCACGAAGGCACGCGCTCAGCTCTTGACGCGGAAGAAGGAGGCCGCTGCAGAGTCGCTCGTTGCGGCCTCCCGGCTAGCGCCCGAGGAGTTCAAGGGCAGGCCGAACACCGTGGCCCTGGTGAAGGATGTCGTCGGCGCAACGGCCGTCCCCAGCGGGGAGTTGCGTGCGCTGGCCGCACGATGTGGACTCCCCGCATGACGAAGCGAGTTCTGTACCTCATTGCCTGCGCTGCCGGCCCCACCGAGTACATCGACGAGGGGGTGCGACAGGCGCAGGCACGCGGCTGGGACGTCTGCTTGATCCTGACCCCGTCGGCGGCACGCTGGTGGGAATTGCGCCTCGGCGAGCTCGAAACTCTGACCGGTCACCGGGTCCGGTCGCAGTACAAACTGCCGGGCGAGAGCGACGCGTTGCCGAAGGCGGACGCCATGCTCGTCGCCCCGCTGTCGTGTACCAGCCTCAACAAGTGGGGGGCGGGCATCGCCGACACGGTCGCTCTGGGACTGGCGTCCGAAGGCGTTCACCTTGGCGTGCCGGTTGCCGCGATGCCGTACTTCAACCGCGCGCAGGGGGCCCAGCCGGCTGTGGCCCGGAGCGTTGCGGATCTCCGCGCCCAGGGCGTGGTCTTCCTCGACGGCCCCGACGGATACGAGTCGCACTACCCGAAGCAGGGAGATCCGGCGTCGTTCCCGTGGCATCGGGCCTTGGACGTAGTCGGCGACCTTGTCAGCCCCGCCCCGTAATCCCTTACTGCCATAGACTCGAACCCATGCCCGATCTGCAACCTTGTGTCGCGCGCCTTCGCGTGCCCCGCGCCCAGTTCGCCGAGATCGACAAGGCGTCATGACCCACCACTGCTGCGAAGAGATGGACCGCCGCGTGAACGTGCGCTGCGACCAGCACGACGACCCTTACGACTGCCCGGACGCGCTGATCGAATTCCGTGCCGAGTTCCAGGAGTACGGGCTGATCATCCATGACGGCGGCACATCGGGCATCACCATCGACTTCTGCCCCTGGTGCGGACGACGCCTTCCCGAGTCACAGCGGGACCGATGGTTCGACGAAATGGAACGCCGCGGGATCGATCCGTGGGAGGACGAAGTCCCTGCCGAGTTCCAGGACGACCGCTGGCTAGGCCGTCACAGGACTGACGGATCGACCGCCAGGTCCATGGAGCAGGCGTAGGCCACCAGGACGAGGCGGACGTTCTCCGCGCACGCGCCCACGTACTCGCCGAACCCACCAGGCCAGCTATGGGTTCGGCTGCTGCTGCTGCTGCCGCCGTACCGGACCGGGCCGCCCGGGGGCGCGTACGCCGAATCTCACCCGCGCAACCCACTGCGCCCCCAGCGCTCCGGGAGTGAGCGGGCGCGCCTCTGCCGGTGGCATGTGCGCCTGCCGCCGGGGCAGTTGCCTCGGGCACCGTTGGAGGTACGGGGGAGCCTGATCACGGGGCGGTACGGGCGCGACGGCAAGCGGGGGTGACGGTGATCGTGGGACGACGAGAGGGTGGGTACGGATGGCGCGGATCAGATGCGGGGCCCTGACACAGCGCAGGACCCGGTGTGCGAAAGAGGCGATGACGGGGACCTCGCGGTGTCACCTGCACCAGGGGGCGTGGTCGCCGTACGGGGTGGCGCGGCGCAAGCAGGCCCAGGCGAGGGCGGCGTTGCGGAGGCTGCGCAAGCAGCGGTGAGGGGCGGCGAGGGGAGCCGAGGGGGAGGCGGGGGCCGGGGCGTGGGGGGCGTCCCGGCCCGTGCGGGGCCGCTCAGCGGCGGTCGCCGCCGGCCTCGCGCTTCGCGCAGGCGCGGGCGTCGGGGCAGGCGCGGGGGAACCACCAGTAGGGCGAGCCGAAGGCGGGCTCGTGGCGTTGTTCGCCGAGGTTGATGGCGGTGCCCGTCGACAAGGGGGCCGCGCACCAGACGCACGACCAGCCTCGCTGTTGTTGTTCGGTCAGCTCGGATACCGGCGGCAGGTTCCTCACAGTCATGGCATCCCCGTGTCGTCATGGATCAGATGTCGTCAGCATGCCGGGGCGCGGGGGCCACAACGCTCACAGATCTGTGAGCGTGCTCATACGGGCAGTGACCGGAGGGGGCCGGGGCAGAGCCCCGGGCCGAGTCCGGGTCCGGGGCCGGGTCCGGGGCCGAGTCCGGGTCCGATTCGGGGCCCGGGGCCGGGCCGGGGGCTCAGAGGCCGATCCAGGTGGCCATGTGGCCCAGGGAATCCGGGGTGCGGCGCGAGAGGTGCACCAGGCCCTTGATCGTCTCACGGGCGCCCGGGTGGTAGCGGGTCTGCTCCGGGGCGGCGTGCCGGGCGTCGGCGAGGGAGCCCAGGGCCGCTTCGGTGTGGCCCGTCTCCATCTCGCAGCGCGCCCGGTCGATGAGGAAGTGCGCGCGCCGCGAAGTGGCCAGCCCGGCCGGCAGTTTGATGCTGTGGGACTGGGTGAGGGCGTCGTCGTACTGCCGCATCTCGATCGCCGCCGACATGCGGTGCATCGCCACGTTGGTCGGGCCGAAGGAGAGCCAGTGGATCCGGGTCGCCTCGCCCGTGACCGCCGCGCAGCGGGTGGCCTCCGCGATGTGGTCGTCCACCTCGGTCTGCTGCTCCGCGCGCGCGGCGATCACCGAGGCGCCGAGGTGGAGTTGGCCGCGTACGGCCAGCGCCTCCCGGTCCTCCCCGGCGGCGCACATGATCTGGTGGCCCGAGGTGATCAGCCGCTGCCCGATCCGGTACTCGCCCTCCCGGAAGTACACCAGCGCCCGCATGTACTGGCGGATCGCCGACAGGCACGGGTCGGAGGCGCGCCGGGCCGCCCAGTCCATCCGGTCCAGCGCCACCGCGGACAGGTCGTAGTAGCCGAGCTTCACGCTGACGTCGTGCGCCGTACGGTAGGTGGAGGCGAGCGCCCGCCACAGCTCCGAGGACCCCGAACGCCAGGCGGCGGTGGTCAGTTCGGTGATGACGGACGGCAACATCCGTGCCGCGTTGCGCAGATGCGTGGCCCGGACCAGTACGCAGAGGTGCTGCGCGGCCTCGACCAGTTGCTCGGGGGAACGTTCGGGAATCGTGTCGTCGCCGCCCAGGTCGTACAGGTCGAGCGCCTCGCGGATGGGCCTTATCAACTCGGTCAGCCGGTCCTGCTGGAGCTCGGTGACGTACGGCTGCCCCGTCAGCACCGACACGTCGATCCGCAACACCTGTGCCACCGCCGCCACGAAGTCGAGGTTCGCCGGTTTGGCTCCGCACTCGACCTGGTTCAGCAGGCTGTACGAGTAGGGCAGCCGGGCGGCGAGTTGACGTTGCGTCAATCTGGCCAGCCTGCGCTGTTCCTTGATGCGGGTGCCGGTGTGCTCGCCGACCTGGCTGGGCATGCGTTCTCCGTTTCTACACGAGTCACCGGGAACGTACCCGCGCTCACTGTGGGCGCGGGTGTCATCGGTAGCGATACCACCCGTTCCGGGGGCGTTTGCATCCGGGGAGGAGTGCGGGGTGGTATGGCCTGCATGACGACTCTGTACCTGTTCTGTTCTGCTGCCCCTCCGGTGTTCGACGTATTACGTGTAGTGAGAAATGTGCAGGCGCGCGGCTGGGACGTCTGCCTGGGCCTCACGCCGACGGCCGCGCGATGGCTGGCACCCCAACTGCCCGCACTGGAGGAGGCGACCGGGCATCCGGTGCGCTCCGAGTACAAGATGCCCGGTGATCCGGACGTATGGCCCCCGGCGGATGTGATTCTCGTCGCGCCGGCCACCTTCAACACGCTCAACCAATGGGCGCTCGGCATCACTTCGACCTTCGTCGTCGGAGTGGTCGCCGAGGGCTCCGGCAAGGACATACCGATCGTGGCCATGCCGTGCGCAAACGCCGCCTACGTGCGACATCCGCAGTTCGGACGGTCTTTGGAGACTCTCCGCGAGGCGGGCGTGAACGTGCTCTTCGGGCCCGGCGGATTCGAGCCGAACCGGCCGGGCGAGGGGAGACCCGAGGAGTTTCCGTGGACATCGGCGCTCGATACCGTGGACTCGGTTGTCAGTTCGGCGCCGTAATCTGTACGCATGTCCACTTTTCCTCCGGCGCCTGCCCCCGTGCGCTCACCTGACGCGGTGAACGCGGACATCCGCGCACTGTGGCAGTGTTCGGGCGGACGGCTGTCGCCGGAGGACGAAGCGACGTATCAGCGTCTGCTGGTCGAATGGGCGTCCGCGATGCACGCGGACATGGCGGAGGCGGCCTGACCGGCGGCGCCCCCGCCGTCCCGGTCCCGCCGCCTCACCGTCGAAGGCCATTTCGATCCGAGCCGGCCTCCCTCTCACCGTTCGCGTCCCCGTGCCCGGCCTGTCCCACGAGCCGACGTGTTCGACCCCATACGACGCGTTCTGCGCGTCCGTCGCCCCCGGGATGCGCTCCCGGCGCGTGCGGGGCACCGTAGACGCATGGCTGTACACCCGCCCGTGATCGTCTTCCCGCCGTCGTCCAACGGTGCGCGGAGGGTGACGGTGCACGGGCGGATCGTGGGGCTGGCCCACGGCCGGGGAGAGGTGGCCGCACTTCTCCGTACGGCGGGACTCGTACCGGACGGGGAGGGAGCCGACCTTGATCAGCCCGACCTGATCGAGTGGCGAGGCGGAGACCTCGACACCTGGAGGTGAGCCCGTGAAGCCCCACCGCACTCCGCGGGCGCGGACGTCGATCGAGCCGCCTCCCGGCTACTACACCCCGCACGCCGTACCGCCGGACGACACGCAGCGCAGCCTCATCCTCGACTGGGCCGTCACGCAGCGGATCGCCGACGGATGGCGGGTGGAATCGCGCTCCGGCGCGCAGGCCGTCCTCGTCCGCGGGCAGCCCGTCAACCACGTGCTGCACGCCTTCCTGACGGTGTTCACCTGCTTCCTCTGGGGCCCGGTCTGGCTGGCGCTGGCCCTGGTCAACAAGGTCGAGCGGGCCGTTCTGACCGTGGACGCGCAGGGTCACGTCGTCACCGTCGTCGCCACGCCCTGACCCGGACGCGTCGCCACACTCCGACCCGGACGCCCGGGGCCCTGTGCTCTCCCCTCCGCCTCTCTGATCCCGTACCGCGGTGCGGCTTCCGTACGTTCACCGCGTTCCGTCGCACGAAGGAGTGTTCATGACGCAGTCGGCATCCACCCCCGGAGGAGCGCGGGAGACGACGGACGGGACGGGGGGACCGGGGCGCACCGGCGGGCCCGGCCGTGAACCGGGCGGGGGCGGGAGGAGCCCGCAGTCGGGCGGGCAGTGGGCCGCGGCGGGAACGATGTTCGCGGGCGTACTGCTGCTCGTGGACGGTGTGCTCGGCATCCTCAAGGGCGTCTCGGGCATCGCCACCGACGACGTCTTCGCACGCATCAACCACTACGTCTTCAAGTTCGACCTGACCGCGTGGGGCTGGATCCACCTGGCACTCGGGGTGATCCTCGTCATCGTCGGCTGGTTCATCCTCAAAGGCGCCGGCTGGGCGCGCGGGGCGGGCGTGGCGCTCGCCGCCATCAACCTGATCGCGAACTTCCTCTGGCTGCCCTACGCGCCCCTCACCGCCCTCATCTCCATCGGCATCGACGCGGTGGTCATCTGGGCCCTGTGCACGGACCGGCGGGGCGCGGTGATCTGAGAGCCGCACGCCGGGCGGCGCGGTCGCGCTCACCGGGGCGAGTGACCCGGTCCGGGCCGGATGTCAGTGGTCGGGGTCACACTGGAGTCATGTGCCGCAGTATCAAGACGCTCCGACCGCCGGCCCTCCCCGAGGAGGCCACCGAAGAGGACATGAGAGCCGCCGCCCTGCAGTTCGTACGCAAGGTGTCCGGCTTCCGTGCCCCCGCCGCGCACAACCAGGAGGTGTTCGACCGGGCCGTGGAGGAGATCACGGCCGCCACGCACCGGCTTCTCGACGGCTTGGAGGTGCGGGGCGCCCACACGGCCGCGCACGGCTGAGGGCGCGTACGGCCGTGTCCGCGCGTGTGCGTTCTGCGTACGGCTGAGGGGGCGGCCGACGGGTCGCTCAGGGGGCCGGGGTGAGACCGGCGGGAGCCGGGGCGGCCGAGGCAGCCGCCTCGGCCAGCGCCTGCTGGGCCGCAGCCGCCGGGCGGCGCATCACGAACGCCGCCAGGCCGCCCGCGACGAAGAGCGCGAGTACGGAGATGGCCGTGCCGAACCAGGTCGCGCCCAGCCACTGGCCGCCGAAGTAACCCAGCCCGACGCTGTAACCGGCCCAGGCGACACCCGCCACGGCCGACCAGGGCAGGAACTCCTTGACCTTGCGGTGCGCCGCGCCCGCGCCGAGCGAGACCACGGACCGGCCCGCCGGGGCGAACCGCGCGATCACGACGAGCGCGCCGCCGCCGCGGTTGAGCGCCGCACCCAGACGCTCCTGCGCCGAGGTGAGGCGCCGGGACCGGGCGATGGCGCGGTCCAGCCGTTCGCCGCCGCGCCAGGCGAGGCGGTACGCGACGAGGTCGCCGAGGACGGAGGCGGCCGCCGCGCTCAGTGCGAGGAAGAACAGGGACGGCGCCGCGTGGGTCGCCGCGCCGGGAGCACCCGCGACCGTGGTCGAACCCGCGGCGGCGGCGGTGGCCGCGGTGATCACCAGGACACCGCTGGGGAGGACGGGGAGGAACACGTCCAGGAGCACCGAGAGGCCCACCACGAGGTAGACCCATGGGCTGCTTGTCAGCGCACCCACACTCTCAAACACGTCCTACTCCCCGGTTCGTATCAACGCCGCGACGTCGCAGGGGAGCGGCAGGAGCGGCAGGGCCAGCTGTACAGCGTACGCCTGCGCTTCACCCGTACGTAGTCGGGGGAGTGCGGTGTTGTCCAGCTCACGTGCACCGACGGGCGGGCTGCGGCCGGCCGCCGTGCCGGGGCCGGCGCGGGGGGCCGGGAGGGAGGATCCGGGGGTGGCCGAAAAGGGGCTACACCCCCTCGGTGAGCGAACGTTCCATGACTGTTTCCAGTCGGACGCCGCCGGTGGGAGGTGCGGATTCCCTCGATTCCCTGGGCTCCGCCGTATCCCCCGTCTCTCTCGCCCGCACCAGATCCAGCCGCGCGCTCCGGCCGGTCAGGGTGAGCGTCATCAGCTGGTTCCCGAACCAGGGGCCGCCGGACCGCCGCCACCGCACCGGCGGTTCGGCGGTACGCCCGTGCCGGGCCAGCAACGAGCCCAGCCACGTCCCGGCCCGGCTCCAGCCGAACCGGAAGCCGACCCTCATCAGGGCCGGAATCGAGTTGTGGACGGGCGAGCAGGTCAGCTGGAACACCCTGGCCTCCGGCCCACCCGTGGCCCACCGGGGCTCGGCGACGTACGCATGGTGCACATCGCCGGAGAGCACACACACGGTCGCCGGGGCCCCCGGACCACCGCCCGCCTCCCGTACCAGGTCCGTCAGCTCCCGGAACGACTCGGGGAACGCGGCCCAGTGCTCCAGGTCCGCCGCGCGGCGCAGCTTCTCGCCGAACCGGGCCCAGCGGCCGTCCGGCCCACCCCGCACACCCCGGCAGAGCGCCGCGTCCCACGCCTCCGCGTCGTGGATCAGAGGCGGGAGCAGCCACGGCAGCGAGGTCCCGATCAGAAGGTGGTCGTACGAACCCGGCGCGTCCAGCGCCGCCTCGCGGACCCATTGCGCCTCCCCGGGGTCGAGCATCGCCCGGTGCTGCTCGCCGAGGACCCGGGCGGCGCGGCTGTCCACCACCAGGACCCGCACCCGGCCGAAGTCGCGCCGGTAGCTCCAGCGAACCCCGGAGGGGTCCGCGTCGGCGGTGGCCGCGAACCTGCGCAGCGCCTCGGTGCCGTCCGCGGCGGAACGTATCTCCGCGTACAGGGGGTCGGACTCCAGCTCGGCGGGGGAGAGGTTGCCGAGGTGCTGGTAGACCCAGTACGACATCAGCCCGCTGACGATCCGCTCGTGCCACCAGGAGGTGGCCCGCATGTCCGTCCGCCACGATGCGCTGGTGTTCCAGTCGTCGACGACGTCGTGGTCGTCGAAGATCATGCAGCTGGGGACGGTGGAGAGCAGCCAGCGCACCTCGGGATCGCGCCACGACTCGTCGTAGAGGTGGGTGTACTCCTCGTAGTCCGCGACCTCGGGTCCCGGCGGTTCCCTCAGGTCGCGCCGCCCGGCGATCCATCGCTGGGTGGCCCCGGAGGTCTCGTCCGCGTAGATCTGGTCGCCGAGGAGCAGCAGGACGTCCGGGCGTACGGCGGTGGGGTCGGTCGCCAGCCGGGCGGCGAGGGCGTCGAGTGCGTCCGGGCCGATGGGGTCGTCGCCCTGCGGTCGCAGTGGAGAGCCCGCCGCGAAGGGGCTGCCGCCACCGGGCGGAGCCGCCCACCGGCAGGATCCGAAGGCGACGCGCAACGGGGCCCGCGGGGCCCGGTCGGCGGGTTCCGGGGCGGTGATCGTGCTGGGTGGGAACGGTGAGCCGGCCGGCGGCCACACGCTCCGTTCGCCGATCAGTACCTCGTACGCGGTGGTCGTGCCCGGGGTCAGCCCGTCGACGACCACGAGGGCGTAGTGGTGGCCGGACACGGCGAACGTCGGCGAGCTTCCGGACGCCCCGTCCTCGCAGCGCACCGTGACCGTGCACGGCCGGTCGGCCTCCACCCAGACGGTGGCGGTGGTCCCGGACGAGTGGTCCACGTACCGAAGCAGCGGTCCCAGGCGGAGCCCTGCCATCCATGCCCTCCTCGCTCCGTGGCCGTCGTGTACGGATCTTCTCCGTACCGTACGGAACGGAGCGGCGGTACGGAACGGGGACGGCGGGACGGAACGGAGCGGCGGCACGGAACGGAGTGGCGGCAGGGAAAGGGGGCGGCGGTACGGAACGGGGGCGGGCCGACCGGTCCGGGGTGGCGGTCGGCCCGCGGCCGGTGGGTCAGCAGCCGTTGAGGGTCGTCGTCAGCGCGGTCTTCTCCGCGGAGTCGATGGTCAGCTTGTAGTAGTACTTCACCTGTACCCAGGCCCGCACGTAGGTGCAGACGTAGGCGGCGCGGGACGGAAGCCAGTTGGCGGGGTCCTTGTCGCCCTTGGACTGGTTGACGTTGTCCGTCACGGCGATCAGCTGGGGACGGGTCAGGTCGTTGGCGAACGCCTGGCGCTGGGCGGTCGTCCAGGAGTTGGCGCCCGAACGCCAGGCCTCGGCCAGCGGGACCATGTGGTCGATGTCCAGGTCGGAGGCGGCGGTCCAGGTCGCGCCGTCGTACTGGGAGTACCAACTGCCGCTCGTGGCCGAGCAGCTGGTGTTGGTGACGACTCCGCTTCCGTCGCGCTTCAGCACGGTCTCGCGGGTGTCGCAGGCGCCGGACTGGGTGATCCAGTGCGGGAACAGGTCGCGGCTGTAACCGCTCGTGGTGCCCGCCGCGGCGACCGTCAACTGGCCGAGGTAGGTACGGGCGGTGGCGGCGCTGACCGGGGTCGGCATCGCGGCCTGGGCGGACGGAGCGGTGAGCAGCCCGGTGGTGGCGGCGAGCGCGGCGGAGGCGGCGACGACGGCTATGCGACGCGCGTAGAACCTTGACATGCGAACTCCTCTGATGCGGGGGTGCGTTGACCGGGCTGCTCGGGGTGGAGCCCGGTCATCGTCGCGGTGCCAGGTTTCTGTGGGGTGGGCACCAGGTAACAGCGTGACGACATGAGCACGTCACATCAAGAGGTCGAACAAGGGGCTCTGGAGTTCGATCGGGCGCTCGCGAGGGTGAGTTGGTCCGGCGGGGGAGGACGCGTCGTCCGTGCCGAGGCCTCGTCCGGCCGGGCGCTCCGTCCGGCCGGGTGCGTCATTCGTCCGGGCGCGTCGTCCGTCCGGACATGCCGAAGCCCGCCGGGGGCCGTGGGCGCCCCGGCGGGCTTCGGGTGTGGCGGGTGGGTGGGGCGTGCGCCCCGGTGGGTCAGAGGCCTTCGCGGATGTGCAGCTTCAACGAGCCGTCGGCCAGGGCCTCCACGCGGATCTGGGTCAGGTCGTCGACGTGGGCGTCCGGGGAGAGGGCCGCCGCCCGCGGGCCCACGCCCACGACGCGCATGCCCGCCGCGCGGCCGGCGGCGATGCCCGCCTCGGAGTCCTCGAACACGATGCAGTCGGCGGGGGCGAAGCCGAGCTCGGCCGCGCCCTTGAGGAAGCCCTCCGGGTCCGGCTTGCTGGCGCCGACGCATTCGGCGGTGACGCGGACCACGGGCATCGGCAGCGCGGCCGCCGTCATCCGGGTTCCGGCGAGAGCCGCGTCGGCCGAGGTCACCAGGGCGTGCGGCAGGTCCGCGAGCGCGGCCATGAACGCCGGAGCCCCGCCGACCGGCACGACGCCGTCGGTGTCGGCGGTCTCCTCGGCCAGCATCACGCGGTTGTCCGCGTGGTTCTGCTCCATGGGGCGGTCCGGGAGGAGGATCGCCATCGTGGCGTACCCCTGCCGTCCGTGCACCACCTTGAGCGCTGCCTCCGGGTCCAGCCCATGCTGTACGGCCCAGCGGCGCCAGCAGCGCTCCACGACCGCGTCGGAGTTGACCAGGGTTCCGTCCATGTCGAGGAGGACGGCGTTGGCTGCGAGGACGGTGGCCGGCATGAGCGAGCTCCAGGGCACGAAAAGTGCGTAGGGGACGCGTGCGCCACGGGCGCGAAGACGTGCGGCGCACGAAGAACAAGAGCAGCCCCGCCCGCCGGTCAGGGAGTGCGGGCGAAGCCACTTTGTTCCATCACGATACAAAAACCTGCCCCGGAACGCCAATCCCTCCGGGCCGCGCCACCGCCCGGTCGGGTCAGTGCTTGCTCTTCCCGCTCGTCGCCGCCTCCAGCGCGCTGCGGGTATGGGGCCCGTACACGCCCGAAGGGTCGCCCTGGATGCGGTGGATCGACTGGTACGCCGACACGGCCATCTCGACCCGGTCCGTGTAGTTGGAGTCGATCGAGCCGTAGAAGAGGTGCGCCTGCCGGAGCCGGGTCTGGAGTTCGGCGACCTCCGGTCCGTAGTCGCCGCGCTGCAGGGTGGCGGCGACAGCGACCGCCGGCGGTGCGGTCGTGGCCGAGGGCGAGGCGTCGACCGGCGGGGCGGAGGTCGGATTGCTCGGCGTGGGCGACGGCATCCCCGCGGAGGCGGTCGGGGCCGCGCTCACCTCGGTGGCCGAGGGGGACGCCGGGGCCGAGGCGGACGGGGAGGCGGAGGTCGCCGAGGCGGAGGGCGAGGCCGTGGCGGAGGCCGACGCGGAGGCGGACGGGCTCGCCGGGGCGTCCGTCGCGTCGGCGGTCGCGTCCGGAACGCTCGTCGTGGTCTCGGGCAGGCTCTCCTGCCGGGCGGCCTCGTCCCCGTCGAAGACGCCGCCGAGGACCGAGGCGGTCCCGATCATCGCGACGACGGCCGCCGCCACCCCCAGCGCGACGAACGGTCGCTTGCGGCGGGGCTGGACGGGGTCGGGCTTCGCCTCCGCGACCCCACCGCCCGCAGGCGCGGACCCGGGTGCGGACCCGGGTACGGGTGTGGGCGCGGCCGGGGGCATCGGCCCGGCGGGCCGGTTCGCCCCGCGCTCGTCCGGAGGCACAGCGGGCAGCCGCATCGTCGTGTCGGCGGGGGCGGGGGTGGGGGGTGCGGGGACGGGGTTGCCCGTACCGCTCGTACCGCTCGTACCGTCCGTACCGCCCGCGCCTTCCGTACCGCCCGCGAGAGGCGCCTCGGCGCCGTCGGCCGCAGCGGCACCGGCCATCGCCGACCCACCGGCCACGGTGGCGGCTCCTCCGGCTTCCGCGCCTTCGCCCCGCTCCGGCTCCTCGGAGTTCGGCAGCGTCACGTACGGCCTGATCCGCAGCGGGTCGAAGTCCTCGGCCGCCGCCACCTCGGCAGCGTTCCCGGCGGCTTTCCCGCCGGCCTTCCCCCCGGTGCCACCAGCGGCCTTCCCGCCGGTGACCCCCGCCCCGGCCGGTGCCGCTCCCGCGCCTTCGGCGGCGCATCCGCAGGCCGGTGCCGCGCCCGGCCCGGGTCCCGGCGGTCTGCTGTCGCGCAGTCCGCCGCAGTTCGGGCACGTCTGTCCCGTCATCGTGGGTCCCCTCCCCTTGAATTGTCTTGGATTATGCAGGTCGCCGAGCGTGCGTTCGACGCGGTGTCACCGCTCGGCAGGCCATAAGCGGACATAGAGGTAAGGATGGTGTGTACCCGGAGATCCGAGGAGACGCCCATGGCCCAGCAGTCGAGTCCGCCGCTCGCGCCCGGGGAGGTGCGGTCCACGCGGACGATTCTGGTGGCCATCGGTGCACTGCTGCTCGGCATGCTGCTCGCGGCGCTCGACCAGACGATCGTCTCCACGGCGCTTCCCACGATCGTCAGCGACCTCGGCGGCCTGGAGCACCTCTCGTGGGTGGTCACCGCCTACATGCTGGCGGCGACGGCGGCCACCCCGCTCTGGGGCAAGCTCGGCGACCAGTACGGACGTAAAAAACTCTTCCAGACCGCCATCGTCATCTTCCTGATCGGCTCGGCACTCTGCGGAATCGCGCAGAACATGCCGCAGCTGATCGGTTTCCGCGCGCTCCAGGGCCTCGGCGGCGGCGGGCTGATGGTGCTCTCGATGGCCATCGTCGGCGACATCGTGCCGCCCCGGGAACGCGGCAAGTACCAGGGCCTCTTCGGGGCCGTGTTCGGCGTGACCAGTGTGCTCGGCCCGCTCCTGGGCGGCCTCTTCACCCAGCACCTCTCCTGGCGCTGGGTCTTCTACATCAACCTCCCGATCGGCGCCGTCGCGCTGATCGTCATCGCCGCCGTCCTGCACATCCCGGTCAGGCGGACCAAGCACACCATCGACTACCTCGGCACCTTCCTCATCGCCGCGGTGGCGACCTGCCTGGTCCTGGTGGCCTCCCTGGGCGGTACGACCTGGGAGTGGGGTTCCGCGCAGATCATCGGACTGTCCGTCCTCGCGGTGGTGCTCCTGATCGCCTTCGTGGCCGTCGAGCGGCGCGCCGCCGAACCCGTACTGCCGCTGAAGCTCTTCCGGATCAGGACCTTCAGCCTCGTCGCCCTCATCAGCTTCGTCATCGGCTTCGCCATGTTCGGCGCGATGACCTACCTGCCGACGTTCCTCCAGGTCGTGCAGGGCATCACCCCGACCATGTCCGGCGTGCACATGCTGCCGATGGTGCTGGGGCTGCTGCTCACCTCGACCGGCTCCGGCCAGATCGTCAGCCGTACCGGCCGCTGGAAGGTGTTCCCCCTCGTCGGCACGGCCGTCACCGCGATCGGCCTGCTGCTCCTGCACCGGCTCGACGTGAACAGCTCGACCTGGGAGATGAGCGCCTACTTCTTCGTCTTCGGCGCCGGGCTCGGCCTGGTGATGCAGGTCCTCGTGCTGGTCGTGCAGAACGCCGTCCCCTACGAGGACCTGGGCGTCGCCACCTCCGGCGCCACGTTCTTCCGGTCCATCGGCGCCTCCTTCGGAGTCGCCATCTTCGGCACCATCTTCACCAGCCTGCTCAACGACCGGCTGGCCGACGCGCTCAGCGGCCGGCCGCTGCCGCCGGGTGTCGACGCCGGACGACTGGCCGCCGACCCCCGTTCCATCGGGCAGCTCCCCGCCGACCTGCGCCCCTCCGTCCTCGACGCGTTCGCGACCTCCATCACCGACGTGTTCCTCTACGCGGCCCCCGTCGTGCTGGTCGCCTTCGTCGTCGCGTGGTTCCTCAGGGAGGACAAGCTGCGCGGCTCGGTCACCGCACCCGACACCACCGAGACCCTGGCCTCGAACCCGGTCGAGCGCTCCTCCTACGACGAGTGCGCCCGCGCCCTCTCCGTCCTCGCCACCCGAGAGGGGCGGCGCGAGATCTACGAGAAGATCACCGCCCGCGCCGGATACGACCTGCTGCCCGCCGCCGGCTGGCTGCTGCTGCGCATCAAGCGGCACGGGGCGGTCGAGCCCGCCCGGCTCGCCGACGTCACCCCGCTGCCGCTGAAGGTCATCACCGACGCCTCCCGGCAGCTGGAGGAACGCGGGCTCGCACGCCGCGACGGCGTGCAGATGGTGCTCACCGAACCGGGCGCCGAGGCGGTCGTACGGCTCTCCCGGGCCCGGGAGGACTCGCTCGCCGAGATGCTGGGCGACTGGTGGGGACCGGAGCGCCCGACCGATCTGGTCGCCCTGGTCTCGGAGCTGACCGCCGAGGTCAGCGGCTCCCGGAAGGAGCGGCCCCACCTGCCCGAGGCACCCCGGGACCACGCCGCCGAACCGCGCCACACCGGCGGCCCCGAGCCGCGCCACCCCGGGCCCTGACGACGGCCGGCCTCCCGTCCCGGGCTCGTCTCCTCCGCGCGTCACAGCTTCTTGGCGAACCAGTGGTCGGCGTACGGGCCGTCGTTGTACGCAGGGATCTCCCGGAACCCGTGCTTCGCGTACAGCCCCCGCGCCTCCACCAGATCGCTCCGGGTGTCGAGCCGGAGCACCCGCATCCCGGCCCCGCGCGCCACCTCCTCGGCCGCCGCCACCAGCAGCCCGCCGCCTCCGGTGCGCCGGAAGGCGGGACGTACGTAGACCCGGGTCAGCTCCGCGACGGCCGTCGCCGGATCCAGGAACACCCCGACGCAGCTCGCCGGCTCGCCCGCGTACCGGCCCACCAGGAGCCGGCCGGTGGGCGGGGCGAGGCGGTCGGCGCCGTCGTCCGCCAGCCCCTCGTCGATCTCCGCCTCGGTCGCCCGCCGCTTCCAGTAGCGGCTGGCGAGTTCGTCGTAGTAGTCCCGCAGCAGGCGCGCCGCGTCCGGCGTGTCGAACCGCTCCGGGGTCAAAGTCCAGGTCATGGGCCGATCCGATCACCCTGCGGATCGGGAGGGAAGTGAATTTCGCCGTGGGCACCGGGACGCCCGGGGCCGGGGGGAATCCGGGGGCCGGTGGGACGCGGCCGGCATTCTTTTGGGCAAAACGAGGTGACGGTCAGGCGAAGTGGGGGTTGATGGTGTCTACCCCCAGGGGCAATGCGAGGCTTCATGGGCACGACCCGTATCCACGGGAATGTGCCAGAAGCGGTGGGAGGGTCGGCACAGCGTGACACATGCTGAACACGGCGTGCGCGGGAGCGCGGCGACGGACGCGGAGACGAGGACCGGGACGGCCCGGATCGTGCTCTGGCTGGTCGTCGCCGCTCTCGCCGTACGCCAGATGACGGTGGTACTCAGACAGCCGCCGGGCGAGCGGCTGACCGATCTGGAGACCTGGATCGGGGAGAACGGCGTCCTGCGCGTCAAGGGCTCGCTCTACGACCCGGACCGGTTCACCGGCACCCCCTTCGCGGGGCTCGTCCTGAAGCCGCTGGGCGCGTCGGCGGAGGAGGCCCTCGGGATCGCCTGGACCACCGTCTCCCTGCTGCTCGTCGTCGCGCTCGGCCTCGTCGCCGCCCGCGCGCTGCCCTCCCCGGTGGGCCGCCGCACCGCGCTGTTCGCCGCCCCGGTCGCCATCACCCTGCTCATGGTGTCGCTGCCGGTGCGCAACGCGCTGCACCTCGGGCAGACCAGCATCCTGCCGGTGCTGCTGGTGCTCGTCGGCTGCCTCACGGTCCGCGACCAGCGGGTCCAGGGCCTCCTGGTCGGGATCGCGGCGGCGCTCCAGCCGCCCGTCCTGCTCTTCGCGGTCCTCCTCTGGCTGACCGGGCGCCGACGTGCCGCCCTGACCGGCGGTGCCGGCTTCGTCGCGCTCACCGCCGTCGCCTGGGCCGCGCTGCCGCACGACTCCTGGACGTACTGGATCCACCACGTCGCCGGAGCCGGGCTCGGCGAGCGCCCGGACGGCCTCGCCAACCAGTCGCTGCACGGCGCGCTGCTCCGCCTCGGCCTCCACGGCCCGCTGGAGATCACCGTCCTGCTGGTCCTGGCCGTCGCCGTCGCCGTGCTCGGACTGCGCCGCGCCGCCCGGTACGCCCGGGACGGGCAGCTGCTCCTCGCCGTCTCGGTGACCGGCTGCGTGGCCGTCGTCGTCTCCCCGACCACCTGGCAGCACCAGCTGCTCTGGGTACTCCTCGCGGTGGTCGGCCGGGTCGGGAAGCGCGCCTCTGACCGGCCGGTCTGGCCCGCCGTGGTGGTCCTCGTCCTCACCCTGCCCGGCACCATGCTGCTGCCGAACGTCGGGGCGCTCCACCCCGTGCGCGACAACGTGCTGCTGCTCACCGCGCTCGCCGCGGCCTGCGCCGTGCCGTTCCTGCCGCGCACCTCGCCGTACTGGTCGGCGCCGGTCCCCACCGACTACGCCCGGCCGGTACCGGCGCGCTGGAGCCGGGTGCCGCTGCTGCCGTTCTGGCGCCGGGTGCTGACCCGCCCCAACCTGCTGCTGGAACTCCTGCTCATCCGGGTCGTCTACTCCGCGTACGCCAAGGTCCGGCTCGCCGCGACGGCGGGCCGCCCCACCGCCGAGAAGCACGGCCGGCAGGTCCACTCGCTGGAGCAGTGGCTGCACATCGACGTCGAGCACTGGTTCAACCACAAGGTCGCCGGAATCGGCTGGATGCGGGACTTCTTCGACTACTACTACTCGACGTTCCACTTCATCATCCCGCTGACCATCCTCGGCGTGCTCTACGTACGCCGCCCCGCCGACTACCGCTGGGCCCGCTCCACCATCGGCTTCGCGACCCTCCTCGCCCTGGTCGGCTTCTGGCTCTACCCGCTGGCCCCGCCCCGGCTCATGCCCGGCCTCGGGTTCATCGACACCGTGCACGGCGTCCAGGACTTCTCCAAGCCCGACTACGGGACGCTGACCTCGGTCACCAACCAGTACGCGGCCATGCCGTCGCTGCACTTCGGCTGGTCCCTCTGGTGCGGGCTGATGATCCTGATCCTCGCCCCGAAGGTCTGGATGAAGCCCTTGGGACTGCTCCACCCGTTCTTCACCATCTGCGCCATCGTGGGCACCGGCAACCACTGGGTCCTCGACGCGGCGGGCGGCGCGCTGGTCGTCTCGCTCGGCTTCCTGCTGACGTACGCCCTGGCCGGACCACGCCGGCTGCGGAGCCCGGACGACGACCGCGACCGCCAGCCGGTGGCGGGGAGCGGCGGGAGACCCTCGGCGGACGCCCGGACCCTGGCCGGCAGAGGCACGGCGGCGACTACGGGCGCGGCCCGCGAGTGAACCGGCAGGACCCCGGGTCGGCCCGGGCGTGACGAGGGGGTGCCCGGGCGGTGGACGCCCGGGCACCCCCTCGTCACGGCCCCGACGGGGCCGGAAACCGGGTTGCGCCGGCCCGGTGGGCCCGGTGGGCTACCTCCATGGACGGAACCACGGAGCCGGTGCGCCGGGCGGGGCCGGGACACGACCGCACGGCTGCGCCACGGCGGGCTCCCCGGCGCGGGGCGGCGGTGCTCGCGGCCCTGATGCTGGCCGCCCTCACCTTCAACACGGCGGAGAACCTGCCCGTCGGCCTCCTGGAGGTCGTCTCCGGAGATCTGCGGGTCTCGGTACAGGCGGTCGGACTGCTGGTCACCGGGTACGGCGTGACCGTGGCCGTCTCGTCCCTGCCGCTCGCCCACGCCGTGCGGGCGGTGCCCCGCCGCCATGTGCTCACGGGGCTGCTGGCCGCGCTGGTCGTGTCCAGCCTCGCCGCCGCGCTGGCCTCCTCCTACGGGACGCTCCTCGGGGCGCGGCTGGTGACCGCCCTCGCCCAGGCGCTGTTCTGGGCGGTGATGGGGCCCGTCGCGGTGGGCCTCTTCGCGGCCGAGGTCCGCGGCCGGGTGATCGGGGCGCTCTCCGTCGCCGGCTCGCTCGCCCTCGTCCTCGGCGTGCCCGCCGGCTCCTGGCTGGGCCGCCAGAGCGGCTGGCAGGTGCCGTTCGCCCTGCTGGCGGCTGCCGGAACCGTCTCCCTGGTGACGGTCGCCGTCCTGCTGCCGACCGCGCGTCCGGAGGACGAGCCCGCCGCCCGCGGAACCCGTCCCGACGTCCGCCGGTTCGTGATCGTGCTGGTGTCCGGGGCCCTCTCCGCCACCGGGGCGTTCGCGGGATTCACGTACGTCGTGAAGTTCCTGGGGGACGTGAGCGGCTTCCCGCCCGGCACGGTCGGCGTCCTGATCATGGCGTTCGGCGTGGCGTGTCTGGGCGGGGTGACCCTCACCGGGGCGCTGCTGGACCGCTTCCCCCATGCCGCGCTGTGCGCCGCCGTGGCCACGCAGGCGGTGGGGATGCTCGGCCTGTACGCGACCGGCACCGAGCCGGTGACGGCGGTGGTGTTCCTGGTGCTGATGGGCGGTGCGCTCGGTCCGGTGTTCATGGCCACCCAGAACGCGATGCTCTCCTGCGCCCCGGGCCGCACGGACCTGGCGCTCGCGGCGAACTCGGGTTCCTACAACGCCGGTATCGCGGCGGGCGCCGCACTCGGGGGGCTGGTCCTGTCCCACGCCGACGTGCGGGGCGCCTTCCTCGCCGGCGGTCTGCTCTCCGTCGCGGCCTGCGCGGTGGCCCTCCTCGGAGGGGTACCGCGCGGGCGGACCGAGGCGTGAGGGACCACGCGGCGGACACGGCGAAGCCCGGGCCGGGACCTCGGTGAAGAGGTCCCGGCCCGGGCTTCGTCATGCGGGCTGCTGGGCGGGCCGGCTCAGTACCAGCTGTTGGCCTGCCAGAAGCTCCAGGCGGCGCACGGGCTGCCGTAGCGGCTGTTCATGTAGTCCAGACCCCACTTGATCTGCGTGGCGGGGTTCGTCTTCCAGTCGGAACCGGCGGACGACATCTTGGAGGCGGGCAGGGCCTGGACCAGGCCGTACGCGCCGGAGGAAGCGTTGGTGGCGCTCGGGTTCCAGCCGCTCTCGTGCGACACGATGTTGCTGAAGCACTGGAACTGGGCGCTGTCACCGATCATCTTCTGCGCCGTGGCCTGCGCGCCGGTCGCGGCGGTCGTCGCGGTGGGCGTGGCTGCGGACGCCGTACCGGCGCCGAGGGCCAGGCCACTGCCACCGAGGAGTACGGCGGCACCGACGAGGACGGTCTTGCGGCCGGCGATGCGGGGCTGGGCGAGGAAACGACTGGCGATCGACACGAAGAAACCTAACGTCGGGGGCAGGTGGCGTCGCGGGCCGGTTCTGTGGTGAATGATCCGGGCGTCCCCACCTGGGCCCTGGTGACCTGTTGGCGGTCGATCGGGCCACCGAGGTGTTCGGCGACAAGAACCATGGTTAGCCCCGGCGTTCGGCGCTGGCAATGCCCGCCCGACGGCGGCCGTACGACCCCGGGTCGGACCTCGGGCCCAAGGTCCCGAACGCGGACAAAGGGGAGTCGGGGCAGGTCAGGGGCAGCGCGAAAGGGGTGACTCACTCATCGGTGTCGCTACTATCCGGCTTGGGGGAGGACCTTGTGCCTGTGGGTGTCCTCACGCCGCCGGGACCCTCGAATGTGACCTGGGCCTCGAAGGAAGCGCGCCGGGTCGCCCGGCGGAGCGCCCGCAGGAGCACCGGCCCCACGGCGAGCGTCAGCACCACGGTCAGCGCCGCCCGGCCCAGGTCCCAGCCGAGCGAGGTGGTCAGGCAGTACGCCAGGAAGCGGACCAGGTTCTCGTGCACCGGGTCGCCCGCCACGAAGGAGATGCCCGAGCCCAGGCCGGGCACGATCGTCCAGCCGTACAGGTTCATCACCGTGCCGTAGAGCAGCGAGGCCGCCGCGCCGTACGCCGCGAGCATCGCGGTCTCCGCCCGGCCGCGCAGCCGCTCCGGCCCCGGCAGCAGACCCGCGCCCATGGTGAACCAGGCCATCGACAGCATCTGGAACGGCATCCACGGCCCCACCCCGCCGGTGAGCAGCGCCGACGCGAACATCGTCACCGCGCCCAGCACGAAGCCGAAGCCGGGCCCGAGCACCCGCCCGCTGAGCACCATCAGGAAGAACATCGGTTCCAGCCCCGCCGTCCCCGCCCCCAGTGGGCGCAGGGCGGCACCGACCGCCGCGAGCACTCCGAGCATCGCGACGGCCTTCGCGTCGAGGCCGGCGTCCGCGATCGTCGCCACCGCCACCGCCACCAGCAGCGGCAGCAGCGCGCCGAACAGCCACGGCGCGTCCTGCGCGTGGGCGGTGCCGAACGCGGGCCCGGCGAGCAGCGGCCACCCGAAGGCCGCCACCCCCACCGCGCTGACCAGGACCAGCGCCACGACCGAACGCGGCCCGAGCCGGACCGGGCGGACCCGTCGGCCGGTCGTGGAGCTTCCGGGGAGCGCGGTGCCGTCGAGGCGTGTGGTGCCCGTCATGCGCCCGCCTCCAGGGCCGTGCGGACCTGGTTCACGGTGAGCCACTCCTGCGGGGCGAGGATCTTCGCGGTCTGCGGGGCGTACGCGGGGGAGGAGACCACCACCTGCCGGGTCGGGCCGTCCGCGACGACCTCCCCGCCGGCCAGGATCACCACCCGGTCCGCCAGTTCCGCCGCCAGCTCCACGTCGTGGGTGGCCAGCACGATCGCGTGACCCTCGGCCGCCAGGCCGCGCAACACGCCGACCAGCCGGGCCTTGGCCGCGTAGTCGAGACCCCGGGTCGGCTCGTCCAGCAGGATCAGCGGCGGCCGGGCGGTCAGGACGAGCGCCAGTGCCAGCGTCAGCCGCTGGCCCTCGGAGAGGTCACGGGGGTGGGTGCCGTCCGGTACGCCGGGCAGCAGACGCGAGACGAGGTCCCGGCAGCTGCCCGCCGGGGCGCCCGCGTCGGCGTCGGCCGCCGCGCACTCGGCGGCGACCGTCTCCGCGTACAGCAGGTCGCGGGGCTCCTGCGGCACCAGTCCGACCCGGCGCACCATCGTGCGCGGGTCGGTGCGGGACGGCTCCAGGCCGCCCACGCGGACCCGCCCGGCGGTGGGCGGGACCATGCCGACGAGGGCCCCGAGCAGGGTGGACTTCCCGGCGCCGTTGCGCCCCATCAGGGCCACGGTCTCCCCGGCCCGGACGTCCAGGGTCACCGCGCGCAACGCCTCCACCCGGCCGCGCCGCACCCCGAGCCCCTCAACCCGCGCCAGGGGCGCGGTCTGGTCGGAAGCGGCTGCGGGGCCGGTCGCGGGGCCGGTCGCGGGGTCGGTGGTACGCGCCCGGCGTGCGCGCCGGAGACCGAAGAGGCCGGTGCGCGGCGTGGGCGCCGGAGCGGGGGCATCGACAGACGTGCCGGACGCGCCGTGCACGCCGGGCGCGAGACGCAGGGGGGACACGCCGGGCGCGAGGCCTGCGGGGGACGCGTCGGGCACCAGGCCCGCGGGGGGCGCGGGCAGCGGCGCCGCCACGGCGGGCGACCGGCCGGCCAGCCGCTCCCGCAGCCCCGCCGCCCGCCGCCGGGCGTCGCGTACGGAGAGCGGCAGCGGGTCCCAGCCCGCCAGCAGCCCCAGTTCGGCGACGGGCGGCCGGACCGGCGAGACGGCCATGATCTGCGCCGGGGCGCCCACGACCGGGGCGGCGCCCGGTGCGGGCAGCAGCACGACCCGGTCCGCGTACTGCACCACGCGCTCCAGCCGGTGCTCGGCCATCAGCACGGTCGTGCCCAGGTCGTGCACGAGGCGCTGGAGCACCGCGAGGACCTCCTCCGCCGCCGCCGGGTCCAGCGCGGACGTCGGCTCGTCGAGCACCAGCACCTTCGGGTGCGGGGTCAGCACCGAGCCGATCGCGACCCGCTGCCGCTGTCCGCCGGAGAGCGTGGCGATCGGCCGGTCCCGCAGCTCCGCCAGCCCCAGCAGGTCGAGGGTCTCCTCCACCCTGCGGCGCATCACGTCCGGGGCGAGCCCCAACGACTCCATGCCGTAGGCGAGTTCGTCCTCCACGGTGTCCGTGACGAAGTGCGCGGAAGGGTCCTGGCCCACCGTGCCCACCAGATCGGCGAGTTCGCGCGGCTTGTGGATACGCGTGTCCCGCCCGCCGACGGTGACCCGGCCGCTCAGCGTCCCGCCGGTGAAGTGCGGCACCAGCCCCGGCACCGCGCCGAGCAGCGTCGACTTACCGACCCCGGACGGGCCGACGAGCAGCACCAACTCGCCCTCGGGAACCGTCAGATCGACGCCCGACAGGGTGGGCTCGGCCGCACCTTCGTACCGCAGGGAGACCTGCTCGAACCGGATCACTGGTCCTCCTTCGGATACGGCGGTACGGCAGCCGGGCGCGGCGGTACGGGGGCGGCGAACGCGGGCAGCAGCCCGGCCAGGATGCCCGCGGCGGGCCACAGCGGCAGCACCGGCGGGGCCGGCGGGACGACCCCGGGCCGCAGCGCCGCCGGGTCCACCGAACCCGCCCGGATCATCACCGCGGCCACCAGTACGCCCGACCCCGCCACCAGCCACGCCCGCACGCCCCACCGGTCCGGCCGGTACCGGGTGCGCACCGAGCGCCGGCCGCCCAGGCGCAGCCCGGCCATCGCCGCGACGAGCCCGGCGAGGAGCAGCGGCAGCCCGTAGACCGCGCCCTCGGCGGCGAGCAGCCCGTACGTACCGGCGCACACCCCCAGCAGGCCGCCGAGGGTGAGGACGTCGGTGGTGTGCCGGACCCGGGCGGGCACCCGGGCGGTCCGCCCGTACCCCCGCGCGTCCATCGAGGCGGCCACCGCCACCGACCGCTCCAGCGCCCCCTCCAGCACCGGCAGGCCGATCTGGGCGACCGCCCGGATCCCGCCGGTGGGACGGCCCCGCAGCCGCCGGGCGGTACGCAGCCGGGCCACGTCGGCGACCATGTTCGGGGCGAACGTCATGGCGACGACGACCGCCACCCCCGCCTCGTACAGCGCGCCCGGCAGCGACTTCAGCAACCGGGCGGGACTGGCGAGGGAGTTGGCCGCGCCGACACAGATCAGCAGGGCGGCCATCCGCGCTCCGTCGTACAGCGCGAAGAGGAGCTGCTCCCCGGTCACCCGGCCGCCGATCCGGACGCCCTCGGCCCAGTCGGGCAGCGGCACCTCGGGGAGCGTGACCAGGGTGTGCGTGCCCGGGATCGACGACCCCAGGAACGCCGAGAAGACGAGCCGCACCCCGACGACGACGAGGCCCAGCTTGACGAACGCCCCGTACGAACGGGCCCACGGCGCGTCCGTACGCCGCGCTGCCACCACATAACCGGCCACCCCGACCAGCAGCCCGAGCAGCAGCGGGTTGGTGGTGCGTGACGCGGCGGTCGCCAGGCCCAGCGCCCACAGCCACCACGCGCCGGCGGGCAGCGCGTTGCTCCGGTGCGCCCCGGGCGCGCGCAGGCCGCGCACGCGGCCCGTCGCGGCGGGAAGGCGGCTCATCGCCGGCGGCGTGCCTGGAAGACGGCGGCGGCGCCGAGGACCACGACGGCACCGATACCGGCGACCACACCGACGGAGGGACCCCCGCCGTCACCACCCTCGGCACCGCCCGACGCCGTGGACGAGGCGGTGGACGACGCGGCCGGGGAGCTCGCGGAGGACGCCGCCCCGGTGGGCGCGGGCGAGGCGTCGCCCGAGATCTGCTCGCCGCAGCCCGTCTCCGGATAGCCCGAGATGGCGCAGAGCAGCGCCGCGCTGTCGTACCGCAGCGGCTTCGCGACCGAGGCCAGCGCCTCGGCGGTGCTCGCGTCCGGGGCGACCCGGGCGCAGGCGGTGCGGAGCGCGGGCGGCTGCTCGCCCGCGGGGGCGTCGGCCGCCGTGCCGGGGTCGATGACCAGCGCGACGCGCTTGCTGCCGTCCTTCGCGGGGGTGTCCCCGCAGACGGCGGCGAAGTCGGGGGTGCGGCGCGGCCGGGCCGCGTCGCCGGAGTCCTCGCTCACCGCGAACCGGAAGCCCTGCACCGCCCCGTCCTCGGGGCGGACCAGGGACGGCCCCTGGGTGGCGTACGCCCACCGCGAGCCGTCGCCCTCCCAGAAGGACCAGTACCGGTACCCGGCGGCCTGCGCGGTGCCCGCGACGCAGAGCGTCACGACCGCCGCGAGCGCCGTCAGCGCCACGAGCGCCGCAGCCCGGCGGAGAACTCCGCCGGGCTTGCTCCGGAACGCGGGGGTGGTCACCGGCCGCCCTTGTCCTTGCGGTTGCTGAGCAGGAAGCCGATGCCCGCGCCGACGGCCAGGCCGACGCCGATCAGCCACCAGACGCTGAAGCCGGAGCTGCCGGTGGATCCGGCGGCGGGCTGCGCGCCGGTCGGGGTCGGGGAGGGGACCGCGGTCGCGGCGGGCGCCGGGCCGGTCGCGTTGAGCTGGGCGACGAGGTCGGCGCCGCCGAAGTCGCGGGCGTCGGTGCCGGTCGCGTGCGCCGCGAGGATCAGCTGCGCGTACGCGGCCGGGCCGGACTGCTTCGCCCAGGCGGCGGAGTTCTTCTCCAGCCAGGTGACGGCGGACGCGGCCTTGTCCTGGTGGCCGGAGGCGGCGAGCGCCACGACGGCGTCGGCGGTGTTGCCGAAGTCGGGCTGCGGGTCGGTGGTCTCGGAGCCCGGCATCGGCGCCTGGTCGAGGTGGCCGGAACCGGCGAGCGCGGAGGTCAGCCAGTGCGCGCCGTTCTGGGCGACCTGCTCGGCGGTGAGGTTGGTGCCGGGGGTGCAGACGGGGGCCTTGCCCGGGTTGTAGCTGCCCGCCGCCAGGCCCTTGCCCATGGTGCCGAGCACGGCCGCCGCCGTGGCGTCCGCGTTGGCGGCGAGCGCGCCCTTCTTGTCCGGCTGGTAGGCGAACGCGCCGCCGTCCTTGCCGCCGCACGGCAGCGCGAGCCCGCGCAGCACGTCGTACGGGGTGTGCCCGGCGGACGAGGTCACGTCGGTCAGCTTCTTGCCCGCGCGGGCGAAGGCGCCGACGACCACCGCGGTCGAGTTCGCGTCGCTGGGGCTGCCGGGGGTGTAGCCCCAGCCGCCGTCGTCGTTCTGCACGGACGCCAGCCAGTCGATGCCGTTCGCCACGGCCGTCTTCTCGCCGGTCAGTTCGGCGAGCGCCTGCACGGCGGCGGCGGTGGAGTTGGTGTCCGTCATCGTCTTGGCGTCGCACGGCTCGTGGAAGTCGCGGTACGCGGCGAAGGCGCCGCTGTCGCACTGCTGGAGCTTCAGCCAGTTCACCGCCTCCACGGACGGGGTGACGTACTCGATCTTCTGGGCCAGGAAGGCCAGCGACTGACGCCAGACCCCGTCGTACGTCGGGTCCGAGGTGCCGTAGAGACCGGCGTGCGGGTCGGCGGGCACGGAGACGGAGGCGGAGGGCGACGGACTGGCGGACGAGTCGGCCAGCGCCGCCGGGGCGGCGGACGCCAGGAGCACGGCGGTGGTCGCGAGCGCGGCTGCGCTGCGGCGTACGGTCATGACTGGCGAGGGCCTCTCCTGCGGGGGCCGGGCGCGGGCACGTAACCGGTGCCGGGCTCGGCTCCGTCTGTTGCGACGGATGCGGACCACCGGACCTCCCGGCGGCATCGGCCGTTCGCGCCCGCGCCCCGGATTCCGTCCGGAGTGCGGGCGGTTCACGGACGGCGACGGCCCGGTGCGGACCGGGGCCCGGCGGGGAGCGGTACCGGTTCGCGCCGGTTTTCCCCGTACGGGCGTGATGAACGACGGGTTCACTCTACCGGGGGAGCCGGGACCGGCCCGGCGGCCGGTCGCCCGGGGGCCCCAGGCCACGCCGGAACGGGGCGCACGGCGGTGGGCCGCCCTCAACCGGGCGGGCGGCACCGGGTACGGCGGTCGGCGGCCCGGCAGACCGCCTCAGCCGGCCGGCACCGGGTCCAGCAGCCGGCAGACCGTCTCGATGTCCGTCCGCACCTGCTCGGCCCCCGCGCGGCCGGACAGCCAGGCGGTGAGGGCGCAGTGCCAGGTGTGCTCGACCACCCGCACCGCCGACAGCTGCCCGGCGTCCGGGGCCGCCAGCCCCGCCGCGTCCAGGACGATCTCCGTCACCAGCCGGGAGACGGCGTCCACCTCGGCGCGCACCCCCCGGTCCGCGAAGGTCAGCGCCCGCAGCATGGCGTCGGCCAGCTCGGGTTCGCGGCGCAGCGCCCGGAAGGCGCGCAGCAGCGTCGCGGCGGCCCGCTCCCCGGGGGTGCGTCCGGCCGGCGGGTGGTCGGCCAGCGTGGTGCTCAGCAGCCGCAGCCGGTCGTGCAGGGTGGCGACCAGCAGATGCACCTTCGACGGGAAGTAGCGGTAGAGGGTCCCGAGGGCGACCCCGGCGGCCTCCGCGACCTCGCGCATCTGCACGGACTCGAAGCCGCCCCGTCCGGCGAGTTCCGCGGTGGCGTCCAGGATGCGGGCGCGGCGGGCCCGCTGGCCCGCCGTCAGGGGAAGTGCAGGTGGCCGGGCGTCAGCGGTCATGAGGTCACCTCCGTGCCGTGGCGTGAATCACCTGATCCGGTCGTCACACCGACGCTACCTGCCGGTAGATTCGATCCTCATTGGACGGGTCGGTCTGAAACTTGTTCCAGATTATCGGCAGCGGTTACGCTCCGGAAAACGCAGTGATGAAGGGGGCCGGGAGTGACCGCCGAGGCCATGAAGACGGACCCCGGCGCGGGACACGGCGCCCCCGCCGGAGCGGACGACCGCCCGTTGCGGATCGCCCTCCTCACGTACAAGGGCAACCCGTTCTGCGGCGGCCAGGGCGTCTACGTCCGCCACCTCGGCCGCGAGCTGGCGCGCCTCGGCCACAGCGTCGAAGTGATCGGCGCCCAGCCCTACCCGGTGCTCGACGAGGGCGTCCCGCTCACCGAACTGCCCAGCCTCGACCTCTACCGGCAGCCCGACCCGTTCCGGACCCCCGGGTGGGGCGAGTACCGCGACTGGATCGACCTCGCGGAGGTCGCCACCATGTGGACCGGCGGATTCCCCGAACCGCTCACCTTCTCGCTGCGGGCCGGCCGCCATCTGCGGTCCCGGCGCGGCGAGTTCGACGTGATCCACGACAACCAGACGCTCGGCTACGGCCTGCTCGGCGACCTCGGCGCCCCGCTCGTCACCACCATCCACCACCCCATCACCGTCGACCGCCGGCTCGACCTGGCCGCCGCCACGACCCGCACGCGCGCCTTCTCCGTACGCCGCTGGTACGGCTTCACCCGCATGCAGAAGCGGGTCGCCCGCCGGCTGCCGCACGTCCTGACCGTCTCCGGCTCGTCCCGCCAGGAGATCGTCGACGACCTCGGGGTTCGCCCCGAGGTCGTCGACGTGGTCCACATCGGCGCCGACACCGACCTCTGGTCGCCCGACCCCTCGGTCCGCGAGGTGCCCGGGCGGATCGTCACCACCTCCAGCGCCGACGTCCCCCTCAAGGGGCTCGTCCACCTCGTGGAGGCGCTCGGCAAGGTCCGGGCCGGACACCCCGACGCCCACCTCGTGGTCGTCGGCAAGCGCGCCGAGGACGGACCCGTCGCCCGGGCCATCGAACGCCTCGGCCTCGGCGACGCCGTCGAGTTCGTCAAGGGCATCAGCGACGCCGAACTCGTCGACCTGGTGCGCGGCGCCCAGGTCGCCTGCGTCCCCTCGCTGTACGAAGGGTTCTCGCTGCCCGCCGCCGAGGCGATGGCCACCGGCACCCCGCTCGTCGCCACCACCGGCGGGGCGATCCCCGAGGTCACCGGCCGTGACGGGGAGACCTGCCTCGCCGTGCCGCCCGGCGACCCCGACGCCCTCGCGACCGCCCTCACCCGGATGCTGGACGACCCCGGGCTGCGCGCCAGACTCGGCGCGGCCGGCCGCGACCGGGTGCTCGCCCGCTTCACCTGGGCCAGGGCGGCGGCCGGCACCGCAGACCTCTACCGCCGGGCCATCGCCGCCCGGGGGGCCCGCAGGTGACCCCACCGGACTCCGCTCCCGCCCGTGCCCGTGCCCGTACCACCGACCTCGAAGGCAGGCCCCCGTGCTGACCGTCGACTTCACCCGCTTCCCGCTCGCCGCCGGTGACCGCGTGCTCGATCTCGGCTGCGGCGCCGGTCGGCACGCCTTCGAGTGCTACCGGCGCGGCGCCCAGGTCGTGGCCCTGGACCAGAACGGCGAGGAGATCCGCGAGGTCGCCAAGTGGTTCGCCGCGATGAAGGCCGAGGGCGAGGCCCCGGCCGGGGCGACCGCCACCGCGTTGGAGGGCGACGCCCTCAACCTGCCTTTCCCCGACGACTCGTTCGACGTCGTCATCATCTCCGAGGTGATGGAGCACATCCCCGACGACAAGGGCGTCCTCGCCGAGATGGTCCGCGTCCTCAAGCCCGGCGGACGCATCGCGATCACCGTGCCACGCTACGGCCCCGAGAAGGTCTGCTGGTCCCTCTCCGACGCCTACCACGAGGTCGAGGGCGGCCACATCCGCATCTACAAGGCCGACGAACTGCTCCGCAAGATCCGCGAAGCCGGACTGAAGCCGTACGGCACCCACCACGCCCATGCCCTGCACTCGCCCTACTGGTGGCTCAAGTGCGCCTTCGGCGTGGACAACGACAAGGCCCTGCCGGTCCGCGCCTACCACAAGCTGCTGGTGTGGGACATCATGAAGAAGCCCGCGGTGACCCGGGTCGCCGAGCAGCTGCTCAACCCGGTCGTCGGAAAGAGCTTCGTGGCGTACGCGACGAAGCCGCACCTCCCGAAGGCAGAGGCGTGACCCTCCCCGAACGGACCGAACACCTCGTCCTGCCCGGCGTCCTGACGCCGGATCAGGCGACAGCGACCGTCGCCGCACTCCTCGACACGCAGTGCGAGGACGGTGCGCTGCCCTGGTTCCGCGGCCACCACCTCGACCCGTGGGACCACACCGAGGCGGCGATGGCCCTCGACGCCGCCGGCGAACACGAGGCCGCCGAAGCCGCCTACGAATGGCTGGCCCGCAGCCAGAACCAGGACGGCTCCTGGTACGCCGCCTACCACGACGGCGATCCGGAGCAACCCACCGACCGCGGCCGGGAGTCCAACTTCTGCGCGTACGTGGCCGTCGGCGTCTGGCACCACTACCTCGCCACCGGCGACGACGCGTTCGTCGACCGGATGTGGCCGATGGTCTACGCGGCCGTCGAGTTCGTCCTCGGACTCCAGCAGCCCGGCGGCCAGATCGGCTGGAAGCGCGAAGCCGACGGCACCCCCGTCGCCGACGCGCTGCTCACCGGCTCCTCCTCGGTCCACCACGCCCTGCGCTGCGCCCTCGCACTCGCCGAACGACGCGAAGAGCCCCAGCCCGACTGGGAGTTGGCGACCGGGGCACTGGCCCACGCCATCGCCGCGCACCCGGAACGCTTCCTGGACAAGAGCCACTACTCGATGGACTGGTACTACCCGGTCCTCGGCGGCGCGATCACCGGAGCCGAGGCCCAGCGGCGCATCGACGAGCGCTGGGACGAGTTCGTCGTCCCCGGCCTCGGCGTGCGCTGCGTGCTGCCCAACCCCTGGGTCACCGGCGGCGAAAGCTGCGAACTCGCCCTGGCCCTCTGGGCGATGGGCGAGTCCGACCGGGCCCTGGAGATCCTCCAGTCCATCCAGCATCTGCGCGAACCCGGCGGCCTCTACTGGACCGGATACGTCTTCGAGGGCGAACGCGCCTTCTGGCCCGAGGAACTCACCACCTGGACCGCCGGATCACTGCTGCTCGCGGTGGCCGCGCTCGGGGGGGACGAGGCGACCACCGCGGTCTTCGGGGGAGAACGGCTGCCGAGGGGCCTGGAACCGGACTGCTGCTCCTGACCGGGCCGGGCCGCCCGGAACTCAACTACGACGCAGACGGCCCGCCACCGCGTGACCGACGAAGAGGTAGACGGCGGCGGCCAGCCCGTATCCGGCGACCACCCGCGCCCACGCCTTGTCGAAGGTGAACAGGTCGTACGACCAGCCGGCCAGCCACCGTGCGGAGTCCTGGACGAACTGCACCAGCTCGTTGCCCCTGTTGGCGTCGAGCAGGTACATCAGGATCCACAGGATGATGATGAAGGCCATGACGTCCGCGACGACGGCGATCGCGCGCCCCGCGGTACTGCTTCCTGAGCCTCGTCTGTAGGACATGCACACCGGATTGCCGCTGCCCGGAACCTGAAACCCGGACGGCCGAACCCGGTGGCGGGGCGGCGCGCCGGGGGCGAGCCCGGTGCCGGTCGTGAGACCGGCGGCACCTGGTCCCTCACCTCGGCGCCGGCGCTCCCCCCCCGGCGCCCCCGAGGCTGAGGCCGCACCCCACGCGAAGGCCCCCGACCGCTGAACTCCCGCGGTCGGGGGCCTTCGTGACGGACGGGGGCGATCAGCCGCGCTGGATGCCCGAGGTGTCCTGGAGGACGCCGCGACGGCCGTCCTGCGTCTGCGCGATCAGGCTCTGGCCGCGCTGCTCGACCGCGAGGTACCAGGTACCGGGGGCCAGTTCGGCGATCTGGCCGGACGAACCGTCCTCGCCGTACAGCGGACGGGGCACCGGCACCGCGAACCAGAACGGCGTGAAGTCGGCCGCCGGCGCACCGCCGGACTGGGGCGCCTGCGGCGTCTGGGACGCCTGCGGGGCCGGCTGGCCCTGCTGCGTACCGTACGGCTGGGGCTGCGGAGCACCGGCCTGCGAACCGAAGGACGGCTGGCCCGGGTAGCCGTACCCCTGGCCCTGCGGCTGCGCACCGTACGGCGACTGGGTGGCCGGAGCCGGGCGGGGGCCCGCCGAGAGCGGCGCCTTGAGCGCGGGAATCAGCGGTCCGGCGACCGTCGCGGCGGCGAGCACCAGGGAGGCCAGCAGGCCGAGGATCAGCCCGGCACCCGCGTCACCGGCGTCGATGGTCGTCCAGAACGCCGTCCACAGCGCGAAGACGGTGAGGGCCACGCCGAACTGCCCGAGGTCCAGACCGACGATCTTGCGGCCCGGCGCCGAGCGGCTCACGATCACCAGCGCCGCTCCGATGACACCGGCGAGGAAGATGCTCATGAGCAGGGAGAGCGAATCCCAGGCGCTCGCGCTGTCGTAACCCGAGCAGTCGATGTTGCTGGGGCACTCGTAACCGGAGAGGTCGAGGAAGGAGGCGATGAACAGCACGACCGCTGCTCCGATCACCACGCCGTCGCCTCTAGTGAGGGAGCGGATATTCACGTGAAGGTCCTTAGTCGGTCGTCTCGTCGGGGACGGTCGTCGCTGCGCCCGGGACTGTCCCTCGGGCGCGCCGAGAAGCCCGGGGCGGCTCCCCATCGTACGGATGAATCTATCGTCTGCCCGGGCGGGTTGGCCCCCGGCTTGCGCGACGGCCCGTCATCCCCCCGATATCAGCGCAGAACTACCCCGTAGCGGGGCGGAACTACCCCTTCAGGTAGCTGCTGATGCCGTCACTGATCCCCTGGGCGGCGCTCTGCCGCCAGCGCGCGCTGGTCAGCAGCGCGGCGTCCTTCGGGTCGCGCATGTTGCCGCACTCGATGAACACCTTCGGAACCGTGGACAAGTTGAGCCCGCCGAGGTCGTCGCGCACGTCCAACCCCGTTCCCCCGCCGATGTAATTGGACGGCGCGCTCCCGGTGGCCGCCACGAACCTGCCCGCGATACGGGTTCCCAGGTCGCGCGAGGAGCTCACGATCCGCGAGGTGTCCGCCGCCCCGTCCCGCACGCGCGCGGGCAGGATCACGTGGAACCCCCGGTTGCCCACGGCCGAACCGTCCGCGTGGACGGAGACCACGGCATCGGCCTTCGCCGCGTTGCCGATCCGCGCCCGCTCGTCCACGCACGGACCGTACGCGCGGTCGTCGTCGTACGTCAGGAGCACCTTCGCGCCCTGCGCCTCCAGCAGCTCCCGCATCCGGTGGGCCACGTCCAGCGTGAACCGGGCCTCCGCGTAACCGGCGTCGGTGGACGTCCCGGTCGTGTCGCACTCCTTGTGCCCCGTACCGATGTCCACCTGCCGCGCGATCTCACCGGTGTGCTCGTGGTTGTGCGGATTGTGGCCGGGGTCGATCACCACCGTACGGCCGGTGAGTGGCCCCTTCGACGAGGTCCCCCTCGGGCTCTCGTCGGGTGCCGGTGCGGACGTGGCGGGTGACGCGGTCACCGAGGGGGCCGGGGCCCCCGCGTGCGGCTGCGCCTTCACCTGGGCACCGCCGCACCCGGTGAGGGGCAGCAGGCAGAGGACGGCGAGCGCGGCGAACGAGGCGGTGCGGACGGGACGGCCTGCGGCCGGGCGGACGGAGGGCGGTGTGGGGGGAACGCTGGAGTACGGCACGCGGGCGATGGTACCGACGGCTCCCGGAGCCCGGCTCCCGCGTTCCGGCCTCAGATCCCCTGCCCCGTACGCCGCAGCACGCGCAGCGAGTCGGTCACCGAGATCTCCGCGAAGGCACCGGAGGCGAGCGCCCGCTGATGCACCCGGTACGGCGCCTGCCCGCCGTCCGCCGGATCGGGGAACACGTCGTGGATCACCAGCAGGCCGCCCTCGGCGAGGTGCGGCGCCCAGCCCTCGTAGTCGCCCATCGCGTGCTCGTCGGTGTGCCCGCCGTCGACGAAGACCAGCCCGAGCAGCCCGCCCCAGACCGCCGCGACCTGCGGCGAGCGCCCCACCAGCGCCACCACGTGGTCCTCCAGCCCGGCCGCGTGCAGGGTCCGGCGGAACGTCGGCAGCGTGTCCATCCGGCCGACCTCGGGGTCGACCAGGGACGCGTCGTGGTACTCCCACCCCGGCTGCTGCTCCTCGCTGCCCCGGTGGTGGTCGACGGTGAGCGCGGTCAGCCCGGCGGTACGGGACGCGTCGGCGAGGAGGACGGTGGAGCGCCCGCAGTAGCTGCCGACCTCCAGCAGCGGCAGCCCGAGCCGGGCCGCGTCGACGGCCGCCGCGTACAGCGCCAGCCCCTCGTGCACCGGCATGAACCCCTTGGCCTTCTCGAAGGCGTCCAGCACCGCGTCGGCGGGACGGGCGCCGGGATCGGCGACGGGAGCGGCGGCGGGTGCGGCGGACTCGGCGGCCACGGGTTCCTCCAGGTGGTGCGGGTGTGCCGACGGCGGCGTCGCGTCGGCAGAGGCGGTGCGTCGGTGGCGGTGCGTCGACGGCGGCCCCATCGTGCCGCACGCCCCCGCCGGACGGACCGGCGGGGGCGTGCGGGTGTTTCCTCCGGTGACTCCCGGCCGGGCGGCCGGGTCAGGCGTGCTGCTCGCCCGCGTGCGCCTCCGGCGACGCCTGGACCGTGTCGGCCGCAGGGGACACCCCGGCGCCCTGCCGCTCCGGGGCGGCGGCGGTCAGCACCAGGTCGGTCACGACCGGCCGCCCGTTCGCCGCGCACACGGCGGGCCGGGCGCGCGGCGCGTACCCGGCGGCGGTCACGACCAGCACATGGCCCGACTCGGGGGGGGCGCCCAGCACGTACCGCCCCGCGTCGTCGGCGACGGCCAGACCGGCCTGCCGGCCCTGCCGGTCGACCAGGGTCACGGTGGCCCGCGCCACCGGCGCGCCCGCCGCGTCCAGCACCCGGCCGTGGAAACCGCCGGAACCCGCGACGATCCGGGAACCCCCGGCGGAAGGCGCGGACGCCCCCGCACCCGGGACGGACGCCGCGTCGCGCGGGACGGACGCCTCACCGTGCAGCACCGCGTCGATCGCCACCAGTGCCTCGGCCTCCGCGAGCAGCGCCTCGCTCTCGCTGTCGGCGACCAGCACCAGGCGGCGGGCCGGGCGCTGCGAGGGCAGGAACGCGGCCAGGACGAGACCGACCAGCACCGCCCCCGTCGCGATCATGAACGACAGGCGGAACCCGTGCATCGAGGGGACCGCCACCCCGCCCATGTGGACCGAGGTGTTCGCCAGCACCATGCCGATCACGGCACTGGAGGCAGACGTACCGATCGACCGCATCAGCGTGTTGAGGCCGTTCGCGGCCCCGGTCTCCGAGGCGTCCACCGCGCCGACGATCAGCGCGGGGAGGGAGGAGTACGCGAGCCCGATGCCGGCGCCCAGCACCGAGGAGATCACCAGGGTCTGCCAGGCCGCGTCCATCAGCAGGGTCCCGGCACCGTAGCCGACCGCGATGACCAGCATGCCGATCATCAGGGAGACCTTCGGGCCGCGCCGGGCGGCGATCCGCGCGTACACCGGAGCGGTGAACATCATCGTCAGCCCCAGCGGCGCCATGCACAGACCGGCGACCACCATGGACTGGCCGAGGCCGTACCCGGTGGACTTCGGCAGCTGGAGCAGCTGCGGTACGACCAGGGAGACGGCGTAGAAGGAGATGCCGACCATGATCGAGACCAGGTTGGTCAGCAGCACCTCACGCCGGGCCGTCGTGCGCAGGTCCACCAGGGGTGCGGCGATCCGCAGCTCGTACAGTCCCCAGACCAGGAGGATCAGCAGGCCGCCGGCTATCAGCCCGAGGGTGAGCGGCGCGGTCCAGCCCCACTCGCTGCCCTTGGTGATCGGCAGCAGCAGGGCGACGAGCCCGAGCGAGAGGCCGAACGCACCCGCGTAGTCGAAGGTGCCGGGCGCGCGCAGCGGCGGCTCGGGCACCAGGAAGACCGTCAGGACCAGGGCCACCACACCGACCCCCGCCGAACCGAGGAACAGCGCGTGCCAGTCGGCGTGCTGGGCGACCAGCGCCGCGCCGGGCATACCGAGCCCGCCGCCCACGCCGATCGAGGAGCTCATCAGCGCCATCGACGAACCGAGCTTCTCCGGCGGCAGCTCGTCGCGCATGATGCCGATACCGAGCGGGATCGCACCCATCGCGAATCCCTGGAGCGCCCGGCCGATGATCATGATGACGAGGTCGTCGGTGAAGGCGCAGACCAGCGAGCCGATCACCATCACGGCGAGGCTGGCTATCAGCATCCGCCGCTTTCCGTAGAGATCGCCGAGCCGCCCCATGATCGGAGTGGACACGGCACCGGCGAGCAGCGTCGCCGTCATCACCCAGGTCGCGTTCGACTGGGCGGTGTGGAGAAGAGTGGGCAGATCCTTGATGACGGGTACGAGCAGGGTCTGCATCACCGCGACGGTGATGCCCGCGAAGGCCAGTACGGGGACGAGCGCTCCCCTGGGTTTCTTGATCTCCTGAAGCGGACCGGGGTTTCCCCCGGTGGTCTGTCCGTTCGTCGTCCGGTCCATACGTGTGCCTTCCGGGCAGCAGTGATCACCGGAGGGACCCCCCCAAGTGCATGCATACCGAACGCTTCTGGGGGCGGGTGTATTCCCGGGACGAGGGTGCTCGAACTCAGTTGCGTTATTGGCCTGTTGGTGGCGGGTGGATGCGGACGTCGATGCCGGGGCTCTACCGCCCGCTGCTCCCGGCGGTTCGGGCGGTTCGGGCGGCTCCGGCGGCTCCGGCGGCTCCGGCGGCTCCGGCGCCTCCGGAGGCGTAGGCCCAAGGGCCGATCCGGGTCCCGACTGCGCCCCGTGTACGCACGGCGCGGCGCCAGGGACGATGGCGGGCATGACAGACGTTTTCCCGGGCGACGTCGCTCCGGACGGCATATCCCCGGACGACATGTCCGCCGGCCCCCGCTCTGCTCCCCGCCGCCTGAGACCTCGCACCTGGGCGGCGGTGGCCGCGGCCTGCACCGGTCAGTTCCTGGTCGTGCTCGACGTGTCCGTCGTCAATGTGGCGCTGCCCTCGATGCGGACCGACCTGGGGCTGAGCGCCTCCGGGCTCAGCTGGGTCCTCAACGCCTACTCGATCGCGTTCGCAGGGTTCATGCTGCTCGGCGGGCGGGCCGCCGACCTCTTCGGCCGCAAGCGGATGTTCCTCGTCGGCCTCGGGCTCTTCACCGCGGCCTCGCTCGCGGGCGGACTCGCGCAGGAGGGCTGGCAGCTGCTGGCCGCCCGCGCCGGACAGGGGCTCGGCGCCGCCGTTCTCTCACCGGCCACCCTCACCCTCCTCACCGCCGCGCTCCCGGAGGGCCCGGCGCGGGTCCGTGCGATAGGTACCTGGATGGCGGTGGGCGCGGGCGGCGGAGCGGCGGGCGGGCTCATCGGCGGGGTCCTCACGGACCTGCTCTCCTGGCGCTGGGTCCTGCTGATCAACGTGCCTGTCGGCGCCCTGGTCCTGGCCGGTGCCGCGTTCCTGCTCGCCGAGGGCCGGGGCGGCGAACGGCGAAGGCTCGACCTGCCGGGCGCCGTCCTCGTCACCGCGGGCCTCGCCGCTCTCGCGTACGGCATCGTGCAGACCGAGGCGGCCGGCTGGACGGCCCCGGCGACGCTCGTGCCGCTGCTCGGAGGCATCGCCCTGCTCGGCGCGTTCGTGCTGGTGGAACGGCATACGGCTGTCCCGCTGATGCCCCTGCGGGTACTGGGCGTACGGGCCGTGGCCTCGGCCAACGCGTCGATGCTGCTGCTCGGCTCGGCCACCTTCTCCATGTGGTACTTCATGACCGTGTACGCGCAGAACGTCCTCGGCTACACCCCGCTGGAAGCCGGACTCGCCCTGCTGCCCACCTCCGCCGCGATCGTCCTCGGCTCGAAACTCGCCCCGCGCTTCATGGCGCGTGCCGGTGCGAAGCCGATGGCCCTCACCGGCATCCTGCTCACCGTCGCGGGCTTCGGATGGCAGTCCACCATGACCGCCGACAGCCACTACGCGGCCGGCATCCTGCTCCCCGGCGTCCTGATGGCCTTCGGGATGGGCTTCGTCTCCACTCCGCTCGCCTCCCTCGCCACCTCCGGCGCCGCGCCCGGGGACGCAGGCCTCGTCTCCGGCCTGGTCAACACCTCCCGCACGATGGGCGGGGCGCTCGGGCTCGCGGTGCTCTCCACCGTCGCCGCCGCCCGCACCGGCGACTCGACCACCCCGGCCGGCCTCACCGCCGGATACGCCCTCGCCTTCCGTACCGCCTCCGGGGTGCTGCTGGCGGCGGCCCTGCTGGTGCTCCTCTGGCTGCCGGGTGCGAAGGCGGGGCGGGCGGCCGAGGGGCGCTGAGGGCGCGGAAAGGGCGTCAGAGCCAGCCCTGCTGCCGGGCCGCCCGGGCCGCCTCCGTGCGGTTACGGGTCCCGGTCTTGCCGATCGCGGAGGAGAGGTAGTTCCGCACCGTCGACTCCGACAGGTGCAGCTTCCGCGCGATGTCCGCCACGGTCGCACCACCGGAGGCCGCGTTCAGGGCGTCCCGTTCGCGTGCGGTGAGCGGGCTCGGCCCCGCACCCAGCGCGGCCGCCGCGAGGGCCGGATCGACCACGGTCTCTCCGGCCAGCACCTTGCGGATCGCCCCGGCCAGCTCCTCCACCGGGCCGTCCTTGACCAGGAAGCCCGAGGCGCCCGCCTCCATCGCCCGTCGCAGATACCCGGGACGCCCGAACGTCGTCAGGATCAGCACCCGGCAGTCCGGCACCTGCTCACGCAGGTCGGCGGCGGCGTCCAGGCCGCTGCGCACCGGGAGTTCGATGTCGAGGAGTGCCACGTCGGGCCGCGAGGTGAGAGCCGCGGGCACGATCTCCTCCCCGGAACCCACCTGGGCGACCACCTCGAAGTCCGGCTCCATTCCCAGCAGCAGGGCGAGCGCGCCCCGCATCATCCCCTGGTCCTCGGCGAGCAGCACGCGGACGGACGGGGCGGGGCGGTGGTCCTGCGGCATCTCGGTCACGGGTAAGAGGGTAGGACCCGTGCGCGAGGCCCGTGGGTACGACGCCGGTGCTCAGGGGGCGCTCAGGGGGTGGGGACGCCTGCCGGGGTGCGGGGCGGGAGCCCGAACCGTACCGGGACACCGGGCGAGTACAGCACGCTGACGGGCCCGTCGGCCGGTGCGGGCAGCCCTGCCGCGGCGACGAGGTTCTCGCTGTGGTCGAGGAGTTCGGCGCGGTGCAGGGGCCAGCGGGGGTGGGTGTTCGGGAGGTAGCGGGAGCGGCCGAAGAAGGCGCTGTGCATGCCCCAGCGCGCGGTCAGGAAGTGTTCGAGCTCCGAGGGCTCCTGGACCTGTTCGCCGATGCGCACGGTGATCCGGCTGTACGCGCCCGCGGGCCGGCCCCACCGCCGCCGGCTGGTGTACGTCACCGTGTCGTCCTCCCGCCGGATGTCCATCTTCGACCACACGTAGGGGAGGCCGAACCCGCTCCGGCCGACCGCGACGGGAAGCAGACGGGAGGCGTCGAGCGAACGGAAGACCACGCCCCGCCGGCCATGGGCGTCCACCGAGTACAGGCGGACGTTGGTCTCCGGGAAGGAGCCGAGATACGGGATGCCCGGAAGCCCGAACCACCCCACCCGGTGCATCCGGAACGCGACGAGCCCGACGTAGGTGGCACCGTCCAGCGTGTCCGGCCGGGTGCCGGCGGGCAGCAGCGGGGCGACGAGGGCAGGGTCGACGGCCCAGTGGAGGAAGGCCAGATCGAGCCAGGACTGGGTGAGCACGGGACGGTCCGCCGTGTGGGGAGGATCGGCCGTTATCGGTTCCGGGATCGCGGTCAGCGGCACCATCGTGTCAGTGTGCCATTGGCGTAACGGTGTTCGAGGTGAGGGCGGACACACGCCCACCCGTCCCCGCTCACCGTCCCCGCTCACCCCGGTGTTCGGGGTGACGCCGGACACACGGCCACCCGTCCTCGCTCACCGTCCCGGCTCCCCGGGCAGCTCCGCCCGCACGACGAACCCGCCGTCCGGACCGGGTCCGGCCCGCAGCGAGCCGCCGGCCAGCGCCAGCCGCTCGGAGAGCCCCGCCAGGCCCGTACCCCCGTAGGCGTACGAGAGCTCCACGCCGTCCGTTCCGGGATCCCGGCGGGGCCCCGGGACGTCCTCGCCGCCGGGCTCGGCGAGGGGGCCGTCGTCGGTGACCGTCAGCAGTACCCGCTCGCTCCCGGACGTGACGGAGAACACGCAGTGGGTCGCGCCACTGTGCCGTACGACGTTGGTCACCGCCTCGCGCACCACCCAGCCCAGCAGCGCCTCGCCGCGCGGGGCGAGCGGAGGGCCGGAGCGGTGCACCGTCCCCTCGATCCCGGCCGCGGTCAACGCCGAGACAGCACGGTCCAGTTCACCGGTGAGACTGCCCTCGCGGTACCCCGTCACCGCCTCCCGGACCTCGGTGAGCGCCTGCCGGCCGACCGACTCGATGTCCGCGATCTGGCCGAGCGCCGCGTCCAGGTCCCGGGGGGCCAGCCTGCGGGCGGCCTCCGACTTCACCACGATCACCGACAGGGTGTGCCCCAGCAGGTCGTGCAGGTCGCGGGAGAACCTGAGCCGTTCCCGCTCCACGGCGTTGCGCGCCAACTCGGCCTGGGCGTCGCGGAGTTCACGTACGGTCTCGGAGAGCGCGAGGATCGAGGCCGTCACCGCGCCGGAGAGGAACGTCCCGTACCCGATCGTCCACGGGTCCGACGCCTGGTCGCCGCGCCAGACGGCGACGACCACGCCGCAGGCGGACAGTCCGACGAGCGCGAAGGTGAGCGTTCGGCCCCGCAGGATCGTGCCACTCGCCAGCGAGAGCAGCGGGAAGAAGAGCAGCCAGCTCCCGCCGTACCCGGCCGCCAGTCCGAAGGTGATGGCGGCCAGAACGCCGAGCAGTACGTACGACACGGTGGTCCGGCGCAGCGACGGAACGAAACTCCGGAACACCAGTTGGACGTAGAGGGAGTTGAACAGCAGGACGCCCACCGCGCCCACCACCGGGTTGGGGGTCTCCCCCTTCCAGAGGTTGGAGAAGGCCCCGAGCCCGAGCAGCAGCCACGGCATCAGCGCGTACGGGCCGGGGCCCGCCGGTCGCCGGCCCGCCTTGCTCCGGCCCGCCTCGTTCCCGTTCCGGCGCGGGAGCCACCACCGGCCGGGCGGGTACTCCGCGCACCCCGGGTCCGGCGGCTCCACGCCGTCGGTGCCCGGGGCGTGCGCGGTGCGCGTCTTCACAGGGTCCTCGCCGCGCGCCGGTACGAGACGACCGCATAGCCGCCGAACAGAGCTGTCCAGACCAGGAGTTCGGCGACCGAGGCGAGGTGCGGCGCCTGTCCTGCGATCGTCGTCCAGCCCAGATCGGCGAAACCGTGCGCCGGTGTGTGGGCGCCGACGGCCCGCAGCGGGCCGGGCAGCGAGTCCAGCGGGAACCACAGCCCGCCGATCACCGCGAACCCCGTCATGCAGGCGATGTTGACCACTCCGGTTCCCTGCGGGGTGAGGCGGTAGCCGTTGCCGATGCCGAGCAGGGTGAACGGCAGTGTGCCCAGCCACAGCATCCCCACCAGTGACCCCCACTGCCACCAGCCGAGTTGGATGTGGTTGACCAGCGCTCCCGCCAGCAGCACCCCGACCAGTGCGGGGAGCACGGTCACCGAACCGCTGACGGCCCGGCCCACCACGATCCGCGACGGCGCGAGCGGAGTGATCCGCAACTGCCGCAGCCAGCCGAGCGACTTGTCGGACGCGATCCCCGTTCCGACCGCCATCGCCGAACCCAGCGCCCCGTACGCGGCCATGCCGGTCATCGAGTACGCCCTCCAGTCGTCGGCGCCCGCACCGCCCCCCGAAGTGTCGCCGATGTTGGTGAAGAGCAGGTACATCAGGACCGGCATCCCGGTCCCGAAGATCAGGAACGCGCCGTCCCGCAGGGTCCGGCGGACCTCCAGCATCACGTACGCGTACATCAGCGCTCCTCCTCGGGCGTGGTGGCGGGGCCTGCGGTCAGGGCGAGGAACGCGTCCTCCAGGGTGGCGCGCGAGACGATCAGCCCGCGCACCGCCCCCATTCCGGCGAGCGCGACGACCGTGGCGTCCGGGTCGCCCGAACGCAACAGGGCGCGGTCACCCCGGACTTCGACACCGACCACCCCCGGCAGGCGGTCCAGCCCGTCGGCCGTGCGGCCCGCCAGATCGATCCCGACGAGCCCGCCGCCCACTGTGCGCCGGATGCCCTCCCCGCTGTCGTCCGCGACGATCCGCCCCCGGTCGAGGACGACGATCCGGGCGGCGTTCTCGTCCGCTTCCTCCAGGTAATGCGTGGAGAAGAGCACGGTGTTGCCGCGCTCCGCGAAGGCGCGCATCGACTCCCAGAACGCTCGCCGGGCCTCCACGTCCAGCGCGGCGGTCGGCTCGTCCAGCACCACCAGCCGGGGGTTGCCCGCCAGCGCGACCGCGAAGCGCACCCGCTGCGTCTGGCCGCCGGAGAGCTTGTCGATGCGGCGGTCCGCGAACGCCGAGGCCCCCGAGAGCCCGAGGACCTCACCGATCTCCATCGGCGCGGGATAGGTGGACGCCACGAACTCCACCAACTCCCGTACGGTCACCCGGGGAATGGGCCGCCCCTCCTGGAGCATCGCGCCGACCAGTCCCGCCCGCACCGCCTGTCCCGGCGGGCGGCCGAACAGCTCCACCGCCCCCTCGTCGGGGTCGTCGAGCCCCAGCAGCATCCCGATGGTGGTCGACTTCCCGGCACCGTTGCGACCCAGCAGGGCCACCGTCTCACCGGCCCCGATCGCCAGGTCGACACCGTTCACGGCGCGCACGGTCCCGCCCGAACGCCCTTCCGTCCGGAAGGACTTCGACACCCCGGTGAAACTCACCGCCAGGGCGTCGGTACCGTCCCCGCTCTTCCGGGCCCCCGCCGAGACTCCGGCGGCCGCCCCCACCGGGGCCGGCCCCCCGCTCGCACTTCCCGTTGTCGTCATGACGGCGACGGTACGGCGGGCGCCGGACCCGGCGGCAGAGCCGTGCGTACGGCTTCCGGCAGGACAAATGTCATGGGCCGGGCCGAGGGGCGGGTGGCCTCGCCGGCCCGTGGCCCGGGAACGGCGGCGGGGGCCGTCCCGGCCGTCACCGGCCCGGACGACCCCCGCCCTCGTGCTCTGCTGCGGTCAGGACACTCCGGCATCCCCGTGGGTGGGCCGGCGATGCCGGCCGTGCGCCTGCGCGGAGTTGGTCTCCGCCGACACGCCCCCTCGGTGCTTTCCGGAGCCGCCTGCGTCGGCCCGTTGCGTGTCCGCCCCCGGCGGGCACGTCTGCATCGTGTCGGTTCGGGCTTCAGACATCTGGGAAGTCACCCCGTTGCGCTCGCTTGCGTGTGTACCGGGGCCCGCCGTCGCCCGTTCCGGTCCTCCCGGACTCCGTCCTGCGTGTCCGGAAAGCCCCCTGGGCGCACGGTCACACTGCGCACCCGTACGGAACGACTGCGTAGCCCCCGAGGAAATCTTAGTGCCGCGACCGACAGGGTCTGCCCGTCGTGCCGCTACCGGTCCTCCCGGGGCGGGCCACCGTGCAGCGGCGCCTGCCCCAGCGGAACCGGCCTACACCCCCCAGGAGATGATCCGTCGGCGGATGGTTGCATTCCGGATCCGTCCACCGGCCCGGGACCGCACCGCGCACCCCCGTACCCCTCCGGGGCGACGGGCGCGACGTCCTCCGGAACCTCCAGCCGCACCAGCCCGCAGGGCGTGTCGGGACGCTCGTACGGCAGGCTCAGCACGCCTCCGCGGCTCCAGGAACCCGCCCCGGCCAGCCAGCCCGCCGGGGCGACGAACTGGTTCAGCCGACGGTCCGCCGGGCGCCAGACGCCGAGCCAGCTGCCCGCCGCCCCGTCGATCCGCAACGCCACCGCGCAGGTCTCCGGCATCAGCATCTGCCCCGGCTGCACCGCGAACGGTGTGACGGCCACATCCGCCGGGCGCAGGCACTCGGGGAAACGTACGGGCAGGGCGCTGCCCAGCACGCCCCAGCCGAGCCGGTCGTGTCCGGGCGCGTCGGAACGGAGCAGGAAGAGCCCGCTGTCCGGCTCGGCGATCAGCAGCCGGTCGTTGCTCTCCGGCGTGATCTGGAGGAGCGGAGTCACCTCGCCACGGCGTTCGAGGTCGACGGCGACCGTCTTCACCGGCCCCCTGCCGGGCGGCCTCCGGTCGAGCGCCAGCACACGGCCCGTACGGTCCAGCCAGACGCCGCCGGAGCAGAGCCCCGGCACGTCGGCGACGTGTTCGGGCCCGAACGAACCGCCCGCCACCCGCCAGACGGAGGTGGTGAAGATGCCCGGCGCCAGGGCGTAGACGCTCACCCCGTCCGGGGCCGGCGGGAGCAGCGTCATCCGCTCGCACTCCACGGTCCCCAGGAAGAGCTCGCCGGTTCCGGGACCGGTCGGGTAGAGCAACGAGAACGCGTGCCGGTCGGCGACCCGCCGCCGGATCAGCACCCGCCCGTCCGCGAGCGGCACCACCTGGGAGTCGGTTTCCTCGGGCTGGTCGAGCGGGAGCGGTACGGCGTACGGCTCCGGGCCGTCGAGCGTCCACCGCTCCGGGTACCAGCCCCGGCCGAGCGTCTCGCTGCCGCCCGTCGTGAGCCGCGCCGCGTACGCGCCGTCCGCCGAGAGGGTCAGCGCGCCCGCCGCGTGCGGGGCCCGGTGGGCCGCGGCCGAAGGGGGATCGGCGGGCGGGGGCGGGATGCGGCGGGGGAGGGGAGCGCCCCCGGCGCCGGGCGCCGGGCGCCGGGTGGCCGACATCCCGGCGGCGTTGGCGGGGGCCCTGGTGTTGGTGGCGGCTGCCTCGGTGGTGACGGCGACCGTGGGTGTGGGCGCGACCGTGGGGGTGGGCGTCGGCACAGGTGCGGGGGGCTGGGCTGCCGGGGTGGGCGCGCCGGTCTTCGCCGCTCCGGCGGCCGCCGATCCGGTGGGGGCCGCCGATCCGGTGGACGTGTGGAAGGAGGCCGCCGCGGGGAAGCCGACGACCGCCCCGACCAGCGGGACGAGCGTGGTCGCGTCGACGCCCCGGCCGACCGGGGTGCCCGTGGGCACGACGGTCCGCCCGGTCACGACGACCCGGATGGCCATGCCCCCCGCACCCTCGTCGGCGCGGGGCCCGCCGGTGCCGGACCCGTCGGTGCCGGTACCGCCGGGCGCGGACGTGCGGGGGCCGGGCACGGGCAGGCCGCTGCCGCCCGGTGCGGCGTGCGGTGTGGCGGTCCGTCCGGATTCCACCGGTCCCCCCGGTCCTCGCTCCTCCAACCCTTCACGTCTCTCTTCACGTCTCTGTCCCCGCGGCTTCCCGGGGGTCCGGGGATCCTCGGGTTCCTCGGAGGCGGGTTCCGGCTCCCCGGCCGCCCCGACGCCCCCCTCGGTCAGACCTTCTGCGACACAGGCAGTCATGGGTGTGTCACCTCCGGCGACCGAAGCTAGTTTTCGCGCTTTCCCACGAACGACGCCACACCCGCCGCTTCACACATAAGGATGGTGTAAACCCGATTTGCCCCTGAGGCGCTCCGGGGCTGTGCTTCTGCCGCTCCCCATCCCTGTCCCGGTCCGTCCGACGCCTGTTCCGGTCCGTCCGACGCCCTTGCGGCGCCCGACCGAGGTGACGATGCGTGACCGGGGTGGGCCGCTACGGGTGGGTACGCGCAGCCATGACCGGTGGGGTGCGCAGGCCAGGTAGCCTTTCCCCGTGCCCCGTCTGTCTGAAGTCATCGCCGAGCTCGACGCCCTCTGGCCCCCCGAGCGGGCCGAGGGGTGGGACGCGGTGGGTACGGTCTGCGGCGATCCCGACGCGGAGACCGACCGGGTCCTGTTCGCGGTCGATCCGGTGGGGAGCGTCGTCGACGAGGCGGTACGGCTCGGCGCCCAGCTGATCGTCACCCATCACCCCCTCTACCTGCGGGGTACGACCACCGTCGCGGCCGACACCTTCAAGGGCCGGGTCGTGCACACGCTCATCCGGCAGGGCATTGCGCTGCACGTGGCGCACACCAACGCCGACACCGCCGACCCCGGCGTCTCCGACGCCCTGGCCGGAGCGCTCGGCCTGCGGGTCACCGGCCCCCTGGTGCCCGACCCCACCGACCGGCACGGCCGTCGCGGCCTCGGCCGGATCTGCGAGCTGGACCACCCCGAGACGCTGAGTGACTTCGCCGCGCGCGCCGCCGCCCGGCTGCCCGCCACCGCGCAGGGCATCCGGCTGGCCGGCGACCCGGAGGCGACCGTGCGTACGGTCGCCGTCAGCGGCGGCTCCGGCGACAGCCTCTTCGACGCGGTGCGTGCGGCGGGCGTCGACGCCTTCCTCACCGCCGACCTGCGCCACCACCCGGCCTCCGAGGCCGTGCAGCACTCCCCGCTCGGCCTCGTCGACGCCGCGCACTGGGCCACCGAGTGGCCCTGGTGCGAGCAGGCGGCGGCACAGCTCGACGCGATTTCCGACCGCCACGGATGGGACCTGCGGGTCCACGTCTCGAAGCAGGTCACCGACCCCTGGACCACCCACCACTCTTCTGGAGCCCCCAACTGAACGCCGCGCCCGCCGACCAGATCCGACTCCTCGACGTCCAGGCACTCGACGTTCGCCTCGCGCAGACCGCGCACAAGCGGGCCTCGCTGCCGGAGCACGCGGAGATCGAGTCCCTCAACAACGACCTCGCGCAGCTCCGCGACCTGCTGGTCGCCTCGCAGACCGAGGAGAGCGACACCAGCCGCGAGCAGACCAAGGCGGAGCAGGACGTCGACCAGGTGCGCCAGCGCGCCGTCCGCGACCAGCAGCGTCTCGACTCCGGCGCGGTCTCCTCGCCGAAGGACCTGGAGAACCTCCAGCGCGAGATCACCTCGCTGGCCAAGCGCCAGGGCGACCTGGAGGACGTGGTCCTCGAGATCATGGAGCGCCGCGAGGCCGCCCAGGAGCGCGTCGCCGAGCTGACCGGCCGGGTCGCCGCCGTACAGGCGAAGGTCGACGACGCCACCGAGCGCCGCGACGCCGCGCTCAAGGAGTTCGACGCCCAGACCGAGACGATCACCAAGGACCGCGCGGTCGTCGCCGACGTCATCCCCGCCGACCTGCTGAAGCTGTACGACAAGCTCCGCACCCAGCAGGGCGGGGTCGGTGCCGCCCGGCTCTACCAGCGCCGCTGCGAGGGCTGCCGCCTGGAGCTGAACATCACCGAGGTCAACGACGTGAAGGCGGCGTCCCCCGACACCGTGCTGCGCTGCGAGAACTGCCACCGCATCCTGGTGCGCACCTCGGATTCGGGCCTGTAATGACCTCGTCCCACCAGCTCGTCGTCGAAGCCGACGGAGGTTCCCGGGGCAACCCGGGGCCCGCCGGTTACGGCGCCGTCGTCGTGGACCCGGCGACCGGCGAGACCCTCGCCGAGGCCGCCGAGTACATCGGCATCGCGACGAACAACGTCGCGGAGTACCGGGGCCTGATCGCCGGCCTGCGGGCCGCGAAGGCGCTGTTCCCGGAGGCGGCGGACGGTTCCGTCCGGGTCCATGTGCGGATGGACTCGAAGCTGGTGGTCGAGCAGATGTCGGGTCGCTGGAAGATCAAGCACCCCGACATGAAGCCCCTCGCGGCGGAGGCGGCCACCGTCTTCCCGCCGTCCGCCGTCACGTACGAGTGGATGCCGCGCGAGCGGAACAAGCACGCGGACCGGCTCGCCAACGAGGCGATGGACGCGGGCCGACGGGGCGAGCAGTGGGAGCCCTCCGCCTCCACCGCCGGCCTGGACGCCCCGGCCCGCCCCGCCGTCGGCGAGTTCGGGGACGTACCCCCCCGCGAGGTGGGCGACGCGTCCGCCGGAGCGGCCAAGGTGCGCGCCGCCCTCGCCGCCGCCCGTACCGGCTCCACGGACGCCTCCGGTGCTGCCGCATCGCATGCCCCCGAGGCGGACGCCGGCCCGGCCGCCGCGCCCCGGAGGGGGTGGGCCGCCGCGCCGGACATGGGCGCCCCCGCCACCTTCCTGCTGCTCCGGCACGGGGAGACCGCCCTGACCCCGGAGAAGCGGTTCTCCGGCAGTGGCGGCACCGACCCGGAGCTCTCCGCGACCGGCCGCGAGCAGGCCGAACGCGCCGCCGCGCACTTCGCGGCCCTCGGCACCGTCCAGGAGATCGTCAGCTCACCGCTGCGCCGGTGCCGTGAGACGGCGGGCGCGGTGGCGGCCCGGCTCGGTCTCGACGTGACGATCGACGAGGGGCTGCGCGAGACCGACTTCGGCGCCTGGGAGGGGCTCTCCTTCGCCGAGGTCCGCGAACGGTACGCCTCCGACCTGACGACCTGGCTCACCGACCCCCAGGCGGCGCCCACGGGCGGCGGCGAGAGCTTCGTGGAGGTCGCGGACCGGGTGGCCGTCGCCCGCGACCGGCTGGCCGCCGCGTACGCGGGCCGCACCGTGCTGCTGGTCAGCCATGTGACGCCCGTCAAGACCCTGGTCAGGCTGGCCCTGGGCGCTCCGCCGGAGTCCATGTTCCGGATGGAGCTGGCCGCCGCCTCGCTCTCCGAGGTCGCGTACTACGCCGACGGCAACGCGTCCGTACGCCTCTTCAACGACACCTCGTACCTGCGGTAGACGCCCCCCGCCCCGGTCGGCGTGACCGGGGCGGGCTCGGGCTCAGCCGCGCAGCGCCGCCGCCTCGGCGGCCAGCCGCTCCACCCGCGCCCAGTCCTTCCTGGCGACGGCCTCGCCCGGAAGCATCCAACTGCCGCCCACACAGCCGACGTTGGGCAGGGCGAGATAGTGCGGGGCGGAGGCCGCCGAGATGCCCCCGGTGGGGCAGAACCGCGCCTGCGGCAGCGGGGCGGCGAGCGCCTTGAGATAGGCGGTGCCGCCGGCCGCCTCCGCCGGGAAGAACTTCATGTCGGTGACCCCGCGTTCCAGCAGCGCGACCACCTCGGAGGCGGACGAGACGCCCGGCAGGAAGGGCAGCCCGGACGCCCGCATCGCCGCCAGCAGGGTGTCCGTCCACCCCGGGCTGACCAGGAACCGAGCCCCGGCGGCCACCGTCTCCGTCACGTTCGCCGCGGATATCACCGTGCCCGCGCCCACCACGGCCCCCGGCACCTCGCGGGCGATGGCCGCGATCGCCTCCAGCGCGGCGGACGTCCGGAGGGTCACCTCGATCGCCGGGAGACCGCCCGCGACGAGTGCCCGGGCGAGCGGTACGGCGTCCGCCGCGTCCTCCAGCACGACGACGGGGACGACGGGGGCCAGATCGAGCACGGACGGGGCGGACGGGGCGGGCGCGGAGACGGCGTCGGCGGGCGCGGGGGAGGCGGTCATGGCGTCATCCTGCCGCCGGACCACACTCCCTGCAACGACCGTTGCACATGCTGCAACGCGACCCCGGGCCAAGCGGGGGCGGCCCCTCAGTGGATCTCCGTCACCACCACGTCGAGCGACCACGGCCGCCCCGCGCGGGCCGGTGCCTGCGCCTCCACCACGTAGCCGAGGTCCCGCAACACGTCCACGAGTTGCTCCGGGCTTCCCGGCGCGGCGCCCGCCTCCAGCAGGTCGCGGACCATGCGGCCCTTCGTCGCCTTGTTGAAGTGGCTGACCACGGAGCGCTTCTCGATCCCGTCGACCAGCTGCGAGTGGAGCACCCGCACGCTCGCCGTCCGCCCCGCGAGCTCCCCCTTGGGCTTCCACGCCGACGCGTACGCGGAGGACCGCAGGTCCAGGACGAGCCCGTCACCTGCGGCCTCCGGCAGTACCGGCTCCATCGCCGCACGCCAGTGCGCGGCGAGCGAGCCGAGGCCCGGCAGCTTCACGCCCATCGAGCAGCGGTACGACGGGATCCGGTCACTCACCCGCACGGCGCCCCACAGCCCGGAGAAGACCAGCAGCGAGGCCGAGGCGCGCCGTCGGGCCGCCGCGTCCAGGGCGGCCAGATCCAGCGCGTCGTACAGGACCCCCGTGTAGATCTCGCCGGCCGGCCGGGTCGGAGCCGTACGCAGTTCGGCGTTCTTGCCGACCTCGCCGCGCAGCCCCTCGGTGAGCCCGAGCACACCGCGCGCCTTCTCCTCGTCGGCCAGGCACAGCTCCACCAGCTCGTCCAGCACGGCCGCACGCGCCGGGGCGAGCCCCGGCAGCGACAGGGACTCGGGCTTGAGGGGTGCTCCGCGTCGCGGGGCGGCCTTGCCCTCGGAGGGCGGCAACAGCACGAGCACGGCGGTTCTCCTTCGTACGGGGGCGGAACAACCAGGTTACGGGGCCGGGGGAGGGCCCTCGGCCGGTCGCGGGCGCCCCGGGGTGGGGTCTCCTTTCGGCCATCACGGCCGGATCTCGTACGATCGCGCTGGCCGCCAGGGACGCTCCCCGACCCGGCCCGATCCAAACGAAAGGCCCTGACCGCGTGACCGACTCCGCCGTCCGTGCCGCTCCTGGCAGCCTCGCCACCGGCCGCCCCCGGCAGATCGTCGCCGCCGCCCGCGCCCTGCTGGAGGAGGAGGGCCCGGAGGCCCTCACCATGCGGCGCCTGGCCGAACGCGTGGGGTTCCGGGCCTCGTCCCTGTACAAGTACTTCCCCGACAAGTCCTCGGTGGTGGCGGCCCTTGCGGCCGAGATGTACCGCGAGACGGCCGCCGTACTCACCGCCGCCGAGGCGTCGGCGCCCGGCTCGTTCCCCGTCCTGGCCACGGCCTACCGCACGTACGCCCTGGCCCACCCCCACCTCTACCTGCTCGCCACCGGCTGCCGCCCGGACCTCCCGGCCCTCGCCCCCGACCGCCGCAAGGCCGCCGCCCCCCTCTACCGGGCCGTCGCCGGCGACGCGGACCGCGCCAGGGCCGCCTGGGCGTTCGCGCACGGCATGGTCGTCCTCGAACTGAACGGCCGCTTCCCGCCGGACACCGACCTCGCCGAGGCCTGGACGGCGGGCATCACCGCCTTCAGTGGCTGAGCCCGCGGGGCGGAGCGGCGAGGAGCCGCAGACGGGAGCCCTTCCGCGCCGGGTACGATGGCCCCACGGCAGACGAGCCGGGCGGACGGCCGCGTGGGGATCTCCGGATCTCCCCGAGGAACGTCCGGGCTCCACAGGGCAGGGTGGTGGCTAACGGCCACCCGAGGTGACTCGCGGGACAGTGCCACAGAAAACAGACCGCCCGGGACCCAGGTCCCGGGTAAGGGTGAAACGGTGGTGTAAGAGACCACCAGCGCCTGAGGTGACTCAGGCGGCTAGGTAAACCCCACCCGGAGCAAGGTCAAGAAGGACCGTCGCAAGACGGCCCTGCGCGAACGTTCGAGGGCGGCCCGCCCGAGTTCGCGGGTAGACCGCAGGAGGCCGGCAGCAATGCCGGTCCTAGATGGATGGCCGTCTCCCCGGCCGCCGCGAGGCGACCGGGCGACAGAACCCGGCGTATAGCCTGGACTCGTCTGTCAGCCCCCTCCTCTGACGGGGGCGTACCCCCTCTGACCTGCATGTTTGCGGGTCGGAGGGGGTTTTCGCTTCCCCCGTCTCACTCCCTTAATTTCGGACTGTTTGTCCGTTTCTTCTTGCTGCTTTCCGGCCCTCTGTGGCGATCGTGTGGCGATGAAGTGGCGGCGAATGGTGCTCCGGATCGCTCCTCCGGGGGCGTGCTCGGGTGTGACGGACGACTCGGTTGGGGAAACCGTACGCATGTTCTAATTGTGGACCCAAGTAGTTGAAAGCAGTAAAGATCAGGTGATACCGATGGGTCGGCGGGCGAAGCACGTGTCGAGCAGGAGGGCAGCGCTCCGGCTCCTGGGCATCCCGGAAAAGGGGCAGCCGCATCGGACAACGGCCCTCCTCGGATACGGCGGGTTGGCTCTCTCCATAGCCACTGCGACCGCCCTTGGCAGCGCATCGGCGACCCGCGATTCGGGGTCTCCTGTCACGGTTTTCTCGGGCGACGCGTTCACCTCCGACCCCGGCCAGGCCGTGCAGGAAACCCTTCTTGACGGTGCCGGAGGCATTGCGGGGGTCCCCCTGACCGAGGAGCAGAGGAACGCCGTCATCCGCGAGGGTGAGCGGCGCGGGCTGAGCAAGGGAGACGCCTACGCCCTTGCGTACGGCGACGACGCGAAGATTCGGCTCCAGCGGGACGGCACGGTCACCGTTGACACCAGCAAGGTTGTGCTCGCAAACGGCCCGGTCTACGCGAAGGTCAAGACTGCTGTCAGCAATGTGACGCCCGAGGCGGGCGCGAATGCCCCCGAGACGCAAACCGTGAAGGACTCCGGTGCGTCGGCGGCGCCCCAGGAGGACCCCGCGACGGCGGAACCGAGTGCGGGCGAGGCTGCGACGGATGAGGCATCCCCGATGAGCGAGATCGTCCCTCGGGTTGGCCCGCTCGACAGGTCGGTTCCGGCAGGCCAGGCTGATGCGCCTGCGGCGGAGCCGTACTACCCCGACAGCGGGAAGAACCCGTATGTCGATGGTCTGGGCGACTCGCTGCTGAATCTGCTGTCACCGTTCACGGAATTCATGGACTCGATCTCGCGAGACGGAAGTGCGACGGTCGAGCAGACCTACGCCGGTGGTCAGCTCGTGGTGACCGCAACCTCGCAGGTTGCCTCCGGGCTGGAGGTGGCGGTCAGTGTCGCGGCGTCAGGCTCTGCCGCCGAGATTTCTGAAGTGCAGGTGTCGGCGACGGTCAGCAACACACTGGCGGACGAGGTGCTGGTGCAGAGTGTGCCAACAGTCGTTGACAGTGCAGAGCAGATCTCGCACGCGGCGATCGGCGAAGCAGTCGACGCAGTAGTCACGGCGGTGGGCCCGGACCGAGCGGAGGACGTTTCAGAGGAGCTGGGCAACCAGATTTCGGACCGCGTGCTCGATCTCCCGGTTGTTGCCCCGCTCGAACCCCTGAATGAACTCGGAAGCGGCGTAGAGCTGGCTGAAGCGGCCTGACGGGGAGTTCAGCGGTGTGCTGAAGCGGTCAAGGATCTGGTCCGCCAGCTCCGGGTCGCCGAGGCTGGACACGTAGAGCGTGGCGATGTCGTAGCCCTCCGGGGCGACGCCCCAGCGCTCCCAGTCGAGGATTTCGAGACGGGGTCCGATGAGGTTGGACCACTGAAGGTCCCCGTGAGCAGTGGTCCAACTCGGCGGCTGCGTGGGCGCCTTGTCGCCGAGGAAGTGCGGCATGGCCCACGACAGGCGCTCGGCGCGGACGGCGACCCGCTGCGTCTGCACGAGGGAGATGTCCGTCAGAGCCACGGAGAGCTGCCTCCACCATCGGTCATCGGGGCGAAGGCCCTTGGGAGGGAGGGCGGTTTCGGAGAGCGGCCGGCCTTGGGCGTGCCGGTGCAGGTCGGCGTGGTAGACGTGCCCACCGCGGTTCCATCGGTGCATGGCCGCGAACGTGGGTCGTGGGACCTTCACCGGCACTCGCCACGCAGCGTCCTCCGGCCCGCTCCACGGGTCCTCGGGAGCCGGGATGATGTCCCGTTGGGGTGCCTTCGCGAGAGGCAGCGATGTCACGCGCAGCCAGTGTGGGTGGCCGTCGTAGTGGACCTTCGAGGACAATGACCGGCCCTCCCACCCCCAAGTGCGACCGCCGTCGTCAGGCAGGGCGCATCCGAGGGCGCGGGCGGCGCGCTGGAGGGCGTCCAGCATGCGTGCCGCGATCTGAGGGTCTTGGGTCTGGGGCATCGGCATTTTCCTAGGTGCGGTCAGGCATGAGGAGTGGTCGCCCCGCCTCGTTCGGGCGGAGCGTCTTCGAGTTGCGGGAGCCAACGGTGATCACCAGAACAGCCCCGGCGGTCGGCCGCCGGGGCTGCTGGCTTAGGCGTAGCTGGGTGCTGTAGCCCCGGCCCTCATTCGATTCGGTGTTCCCAGCGGAGATCCGGGTGGCCTTCGACCCAGTACTCGTGGGCCTCCTCGCTGACGCGGAGCTGTACGGCGTCGATGCCGGGGCGCCCTGCGGCCTCCCAGGCGACCAAGGGTGCCTCGATGTCGCCCCACAGCGGGACGGGGCCGCCCTGGCGCACGACGCTGGCGCCGTCGTCGCCGGTGATGAACTCGGCGAAGCTCTCCCGGTCGGGGTCGAACAGGTAGAGCAAGGGCTTGCCGTCGCTCGTGACGGCGCGGACGAGCTGTACGCCTGGGGCGGAGAGCTGGGCGATGAAGGCCGGCACCCAGTCGTTCAACAGGCTGGGGGAGACCTTGGTCGGGCGCTCGTCCTCCGCGTAGGCCGTGCGGGCGGAGAAGTCGCCGTCCACCGGCACCACGGCCTGCGCCCGCGCCTGCATGAACGACGACCTACCGATGATGCTGCCCCGGGCGGTTCCGTCCTCGCCCACGACGACCTTGGCGAGCCCCGTTCCGTAGGGCCAGGAGCCCACAGTGCTCAGGATGATGCCGCCCGGCTTGGTCTGCCGGACCCACGCGTACGGGATGCGGCGGACGGCGCACGTCGCGATCACGCGGTCGTACGGGGCCCTTCTGGGGTGTCCGAGCAGGCCGTCGCCCGTGATGGTCCAGGTGGAGAATCCGACCTCTTCGAGGGCGACATCCGCGCGCCCGGCCACCTCCGGGTCTACCTCGATCGTGGTCACGTTGTCCTCGCCGAGGCGGTGGCACATCAGGGCCGACGAGTAGCCGGTGCCCGTACCGATCTCCAGGACCTGGTCGCCGTCTTCGACTTCCAGGCTTTCGATCATGCTGAGCACGGTGTCCGGATTGGTTGATGACGACGTGGGAGTCCCTCGCACGACCCCGGGCGTCACGTCGGCGGTGAGGTGGCCGTCGAGCTGCGTGGTCAGGGTGTCGTTGCTGTAGACGATCTCCGCCCATTCGGCCGGGTCGGTCTCCGCTGCGGTGGCCGGGCGCCACCATCCGCCGTCCTCCTGTAGGAACACGCCGGTGCTCAGGAACGCCTCGCGGGGAACGGCTTCCACCGCCGCGCGCCACTGGGGCGAGCGAACTACGTCGGCCTCCACCAGCCTCTCGGCGAAAGCGTGCCGCTCGGTCTTCATATCGGTCATGCGGTATCTCCTTGTGTCAGCAGATCAGCAAACGCGGCGGACATCGGGAGGCCGGTGTTCGACTCCAGCCACCCCCACTGCCCATTCGGGTTCAACTCCAGCCACCAGTAGGACCCGTGCGCATCCACGGCGAGGTCGAAGCTCCCGGAGACCAGCCCAAAGTGATCCAGATAGGCGAGGAGTGCCGTGCTCACCTCGTCGGGCAGGTCCACCACCGTGTACGAGAGAGCGGAGTAGTCCTTGCGCCAGTCCAGAAGGTTTGACTCGATCCGGACCGCGAACAGGCGCCGGCCGACGACGAGCACCCGCACATCGGCCACCTTCGGCACGCGGGCCTGGAACAGGTGGGGGGTCACGCGCACGCTCTCGTCGATCTCGTCCGACGTGACGGGCTCTGCCCACGACGTGACCGGCACACCGTCACGCAGGTACTCGGTCCAGCGAAGCGTTTTCGTGATGACGCTCTGGTGCTCGTCGATGAACGCCCTTGCCTCGTCTGGATTGTTGGTTACCAGAGTCGGAGGAATCGCCAGGCCGAGCTGGGCGGCGAGAGCGAGTTGAGCGGGCTTGTAGTCGGCTGCCGCGATTCGCTGCGGTTGGTTGACCCACAGCGGGCCGTCCAAGGCGTACAGGATGCCGCCGAGCCCGTAACGCACCTGGGCGGCGGCGAACCGTGCGTCGTCCCCGCCCAGGTGGGTGAACAGGGGCCAGCGCGGGCGGCGCCAGTAGACGGAGCGGACCTCTTCTAGGGCCACGGTCCTCGACTGGGTGCGCACCTGCCCGGCCACGGGGGCCGGGCAGGTGCCGAACCGAGCAGAGACCGTTAGGCCCGCGCCGATGTCGGCGGGGTCGAACCGGACCACTGGCACATCGCGCTTGTTGAGTTCGGCGATCACCATGTCCGCGGTGGCGTCATCGACTTCGGTGACGACGAGCACCGGCCTTTCCTCGGCGTTTGCCATCAGTCCTGCTCGGAGTCCTGGTCGTGGCCCGAGTCGTTCTTCGAGTCCGAGTTCGTCGTCGTCGAGGTCTCGGTCCCCTTGCTGGTGCCGTGCTTGCCCATCTCGACGACCTTGCCGGTGCTGTCGCGGAACGTACCGAGCTGGGTCTCCGGGTCGATGATGACCGTGGTGTACGGGAGCACGGTGGTGGTCGTGTAGGGCGCTAAGCGGTTGGCGCCCCAGGGGCGGCCCGTGTCGCGCTGCTTGGTGGCGATGATCGCGGTCATGCTTACTCCTCTGCTTCTGGTGTTTCCGTGATTCGTGCAGGTGGCCCCCATCTCGACCGCCGCGACCGTCAGACAGGCTGCGGTCGAGATGGGGGTATGGAGCCGGTTCAAGAGCCTGAACCGTCGTGCACCCGCCCGGCCGCGACCGTCAAGCAGACGGCCGGGCGGGAGTCTGGAGGGCTGTCAGCCTGGGACGTGCTTGCCCCCGAGCAGCATGGGCAGCCGGTTGCCGGCCCGCAGCGCAAGCAGGGCCTCGGCGACACGGTCAGTGTGGCCGTCCGCCACGTACTGGTGCATCCGCGTTGCGGGAATCCAGCCAACGGCCACCAACTCGTCCATGCCCTCCGAGGGAAGGGCCACGGAATCGGCCTCGTCCCTCATGAGCATGCCGCCGTCGAAGACAAGGGTGAGAGGCCCACCGACTTCCGACTGGTCGACCGCCAGGAGGCGCGAGATGCTGCGCGCGAGTCCCGTCTCCTCGCGGAGTTGGCGCCGGGCCGCCTCGACAGCCGTCTCGTCCGGGCGCACTTCACCTCCCGGGAGAACGAAGTCGTCCCGGTATCGCTGGACCATCAAGATGGCCTGGTCGCCCCTGCGGACCAGCACCTCGACATGGAGTAGTTGTTCCTCGGATGGGGCCGCGCCCCGCCGAGTCGCCAGCGCGCCGACCAGGTCGTGAACTTCTTCGGTATCCATCTCGCCTCTGTTCCGGTGGAGCCCCGCCCGGCCGCCGTCGGCCCATGACGGCGGCCGGGCGAGAGTTTGTGTCAGGCCGTCGCCTGCGAAGCGGCGTGCGCGCGCTTCATGACCTGGTGGAAGTGCTGGTCGTGTTCGTCCTGGAAGTCCTGGCTCCGGTAGTCCTCGGCGCGCCGCCACCAGAGGGCGTTGTCCCGGTTCTCCATGAAGTTCCGGGCGACCTTGGCCGCTCGCTTCTCGTTGATGAATCCGTGCCGGAGCATGGCGCTCCACAGCGCGAGCCACCTGTTGCAGGTGATGCCCCTCGCGATCACGGCGGGGTCCACGTCCGTGAAGGTGCCGGCGGCCACGATGTCCGGGTGGTTGGCTGCGGTGTCCCGGGACAGGTCCGCGTGCATTTCCGTGAGCTGCATCCGGATTGCACGCTTGTCCCGCTTGTCCGTGAGGTAGACGTGGGTCGCGCCGAGGGAGAGTCCAGCGACGCCAAGTGCGGCGGCGACGGTGAGGCTGCTGGTCTGCACTGATGTTCCTCTCGATGTGCTGATGGATCTATGTGCCCGCCCCGGCTATGGCGGTGCCGGGGCGGGCGTCCGCCCCCGAGCGCTGCACGGCACGGGGGGAGCCGAGTGGCTCGGGGACGGAGTCAGAGGGCGCGACGCGTCACGGCGCGCAGAACATGAAACTCGCGAGGAAGCGGGTGCACACCCGGCCGACCCGCCAGCACCGCGACCTTGCCGCCCGAGGGGGTGCCGAGGAGATCCGTAATGCGGGGGGCGTCGTCGTCCAGGACGAGGAAATCCCCCACGCGCACGGTTCGCGGCGTCACGGAGCTCTCGATCATAGGAATCGCGGGAGTCGTCACCGGGCGCCGCCGATCGCGGCGCCCAGCGCGATGACCATGAGGACCAGGACGGCGATGTACACCCACTGCGGGGTGCGGTCGCCGCTCACACGCTCTGCCCGTGGGCGATCAGGGCACCCACCCGGCGGGCCAGGCCAATGTCCACCTCGCTCAGCGGCACCCAGGTCTGCGCCTCCGAGGAGAGGGCGCGAAGTCCAGCGTGGGTGCGGAAGAGGAAGCGGATGGCGACCCTCATCCGAGGACCGTCGTCCGGGGCTGCACGCGCCGGGTCGAGCATCATCGGATCGTCCGATCCGGGCATCAACCACAGGTCTTCGAGACCGTGTTCGCGGGCGAGGGCCTTCGCGGAGTCAAGCAGGGTGTCGTCGTGCTCGCCGAGTCCGGCTTCGGGAAGGACAAGCCGATCCCCCTGGCGGAGCATCAGCACCCGGTGGTGCTGGTCCACAACCACGGGGCTGACCGTGAGCATCGGGCAGGTCCCCATGTGGACACAGGTCCCGACCTTGGCGTGCTGGGCGAGGCTCTGCCATAAGAGCGCGAGGTTCAGCGATTCACCGGAGTAGCGGTGGAGGTAGACACTCACCGCCCGCGCCAGCTCGGAGTTGGTGATCACGCGGCCCTCCGCTGCTCGGAGCCGGTGAGCCGTCGACCCGTGTCGCTGAACAGGTGGGTCGGAGGCGGGGACTGCTGGCCCCAAGCGAGCCGTATGCCGTCCTCCTTGCTGGTGCCCTGGTTGATGAGGCACTGGGCCACGTGCCGCCTCAGGACCCGCGCGAGGGCGCGCATGTACGTGTGCTGGGCCATGGTCAGGGCGTCGTGGTACTGGGTCCTCGTCAGCAATTCCTCGACCTCGGCGCGCTGCCTGCCGGCCTCCACCGCGTCCGCAGGGAGACCTGCCTCGCGGATCTGACCGAGCGCGTCCTTGAGGGACTTGACCATGGCGACGATCGCGGAGCGGGTGGTCGTGCCGAGGCCGAGCGAGGCCGCCCGTGCGGCGAGCCGTGCCAGGCGCTCGGCGTCCTCATGGGTCAGGGGCGGCGCCTCGGTGGTCTTCGGGGTGTGCGTCATAGCTGTCTCCTGTGCCCTGACGCACGCTCTGAAAGCGCATGTCAGCCGGGGGTTCAAGCACCTTTTGACGAACCTGTGTTCGGGACGTAGAGCGCATGATCAAGTGTCAATACACGCTCCACGGCCGCCTGTTGAGCGATTCGTGGAATCTCTCGACAGGTGCAACGATGACAGGTGAGAAACGTTGCGAGCAACCCCCTGTTTCTAGAAACGTTGCTCATGGCGAAACTGGCATATGACCGGGAGGGGTCGACCGGTACGCTTCCGGGACCAAGGAGGTGAGTCATGGTCGAAGCGCGACCGAACGTTCACAGGCGCCGCTTCGGGGCGGCCATGAAGCAGCTCCGCGAAGCAGCCGGCCTGAGCCTGGAGGAAGCGGCCACCCTCCTGGGATTGAGCGGGAAGCCGGCGCTCTCGAAGATCGAGAACGGCAGGCAGAACCTGAGCGGGCTCGCGCTCACAGGGCTGTTCGCCGTGTACGGAGTCGATTCGGAAGAGACGAAGGCGACAGCCAGGGCGATGGCTGCACTCGCGGCTCCTGGGAAGCTTACGAACCTGGTTGCCCAGTACGGCGATTCGATCCAGACGGATAGCTTCGCGGACTTCCTGACACTTGAGAGCCTGGCGATACGCTCCACGAGCTTCCTTCAGGTCATCCCTGGCCTGCTCCAGACCGATGAGTACGCCACTGCGGTCGTCGAGAGCAGTGGAATGTGGGCCTCCGAGCGTGAGGTAGCGGCGTTCGTGGAGCTGCGACGCGCCCGGAAGGCAGTCCTCACCCGCGAAGACCCACTGGACCTTCGGTGCTTCCTGGACGAGGTTGCTCTTCGCCGCGTCGTTGGTGGTCCGGCGGTGATGAGTCGGCAGCTCGACGCACTGCTGCGCGCCATGGACGCCAGCAGTAACGTGACACTGAACGTCCTGCCGTTCGGCGCAGGCGAGCACAGTGCCCTGGACGGACCGTTTCAGCTCCTAGAATTTCCTGCGGGACCGCCGGTCGTGGTCGTAGAGACCAAGTCCACGGTGGCCTACTTTGAGGAGGATCGGGACGTGCGCTACTACCGATCCGCTCTCGATGATCTCAGTAAGCGGGCGCTCGACACCCAGGCGTCCCGTCGCTTCATCCAAGAACTGACCAAGGAATGCCATGAAGAGTAACGTCGACTTGAGTGCCGCCGTCTGGGCGAAGAGCGAACTCAGCAACGGTGGTAACAACTGCCTTGAGGTGGCCTTCGTCGGCGACGCGGTCGCGCTGCGCGACTCCGTGGACGTGGGCGACCCGGACGCCAAGGTGCTCATCGTGAGCCGAACCGACTACGAACTGTTCACCCAGAGCGTGCGGGCGGGGCAGCGCAACCTGCTCCCGTGACCGAGTGACGCAGGTGAGCCCCTGCCCGCAACGTCTCAGCGGGCAGGGGCTCACCTGCGTAGGGGCGGCCCGTTCGGGCCGTAGCGGGATTCGGCTGTTAGATCGGCATGTTCAGCACGACGGACAGCACCTTGATCAGTCTCTTCAGGGTGCCGGCGCTGTATGCCGAGAGGTCGGACAGCACCTTGATCTGCTCGGCAGTCTCCTCGGCGGTCGGAGCCGGGAGGGCCAGGAACGCGAGGCTCAGGTCGATGCGCCGGTCAAGGTACTCGATCGCGTCGTTCGCCTCGCGGTGGAGCGATTCGAGCCCAAGCTTGGACTGAACCTCGGCGACCTCGGCCTCGTTGTACGGCCGGGTTGAGACGGTTCCGTCTGCTTGCCGCTCGTAGTACGTCTGGGTGGCGTCATCCCAGAACTCGTAGTCGTCCGGGCCCATCCCGGACGGCGGCTCTGTGGCTGCGTGGTCCTTCTCGGCGGCAATCTCTGTCACGCCGCGCGCTCCAATTCGTCATAGCCATCGATGTACTCGGCTCCGTTCAGCCAGGCCGCGATCTTGCCCACGCCCCGCTCCAGCCGATAGCGGACCCCACGGTCCGTCACCCCGCACTCGGCGGCGATCTCGCCGTCAGGCCAGTCGAGTCCATACCGCAGGAACAGCGCCCGTCGCTCGCCCTCAGAGAGGTCGCACTTCGCCCAGGCTTGACAGATGTCCGCGAGGTGGGCAAACAGAGTGCCGGCCGTTCTCGGGTCCACCGATCCGCGTGGCATGTCGGCGTCCGGGGCCTGCGGACTGCGAATGCCGTACGCGGCCTCCGGAGACCACACGGCAGGAAGTAGATGTTCGACGAGCCGCCGCTCGTATCCGCTCACAGGAGCCCCCGCTCCGCACCGTTCAGCGACGCTTCGTAGGACAGGTGCCGGGACTGGTGCCTCAGCTCCGTCAACCACCGATTACGAAGCTGCTGACACAGCCACCGGTACAGGAGCCCTGGGCCCCCGGCGAGCATCTCGCGCGCCTCGTCGGCCTTTTCCGCGAGGACCACCGCGGACTCCTGCCGGGCGTCATCCGCTTCCAGAGCAAGACCGTACTCGCGGCCGAACTTCCGGGCCACCAGGTCGACCACCCGCCGCACCTCCGGGCCTTCAACGGCCGACCAGTCGAGGGCTGCGGTCATCGAACCACTTCCTTGATCGGCGTCTGTCCGCCCTTCGTGACCAAGACCATCAGCCCCGGGGCCCCGACCGTGCCCGTACGGTGTCGCCACCAGGTCGATTCCGACTCCATCGCGGGAACCTGCACAAAGGTCCGGGCCCCGTCAGTGTCGACGTGCTCGTGGTGCAGGTGGCCTGCCAACAGTAGGTCCGCCGTGTGCATGGCGCTCGCCTTGTTAAATGCCTGCCCCCGCCACCAGTCGAAGTGGCGCCCAGCACGCCACTGGTGCCCGTGAGCGTGAGCGACGACGGTCCCCGAGCATTCCACGACCACGGTCAGCTCATCAGTCCCCGGAACGAAGACTTCAACATGGTCGTAACGATCTCCTGCAAGCCGTAGAGCTTCGTCCACGCTGACCAGCGCTTCCGTGTCGTGGCTGTCGTCGTAGCGCGTCACCCCCTTCCCGGCTGGCCGCACTGCTTCTCCGTGGTTTCCCGGCACGGCCGCGACCGTGAGCCGCGACACCATTGGGGCGATCTTGCGGATGGCGTAGGCCATCAGCCTTCGGGTTAGCCGTATCTGTTCGGTCAACGTGAGCTGTGTGCGCCAGGAGTTGGCTCCGCCCTGAGAGACGAAGCCTTCGATGTGGTCCCCGAGGAACGCCAAGTGAACGTGCCCGATGGTGAAGCGTCTCCGGTACTCCGCCAGCAGCTCGACAGCCCGGTTGATGCACTCGATCGCGCGCAGCACTGACCCTTCGACGCCATCCCCGTCGATCTTCCCGAACTGTGTATCTCCCAGGGCGATTACGAAGCTCCACTCGCCGTGGTCGTCCATCCGGGGCGTCATCCCGTCGAAGTCGTCGAACAGGCTGAGCAGCTCGGCGACATCTGGTCGAGCCGAGGAGGCCGCTTCCGGGCGTCGGGTGAACGTGAAGCGCGTTGAGAGCCCGAGTTCACCGTTGGCCATCGTCCACTCCGACGATCGGAACCCCTTCACCTCCCACTCGGCGGGGTCGAGGCCCTGCGCTTCCAGACAGGCCGCCGCGCTGCCCTGCGGGTCCATGTCTTCCGGCCCGCGAACGGTGACTTCCGCCGCGTCACCGGTCACCTCGATTGCCCGTGTGAAGTCGCGGTCCGGGTCGACCTGTCGGGTCGGCAGCGACGGGCCCACCGGCTTGGACAGCAGTTCGTCAAGCAGCTCGCTCAAGAATCGTCTTCTTCCTGGCGCAGTCGGCGCCGGTACGTGCGGATGGTCGAGGCGGATACGTGGTGCCCGTAGCGGGCGAGAATCCAGACGAGGTCTTCGGCGGCTGTGCCCTGTAGGAGGTGGCGCTCGAATACCTCCCGTTCCGCTGGGTTAAGGGCTGTCCAGATTCCGATGAGGCGAGGGCCGGGCCGTCCCGGCAGCCCTTTCACCCGGCCTCCCGGTCGATGTCCTCCACGGCCGCGACCGCCAGGGCCGCGAGGCGTACGAGGCCGGCTCGGGCCTCTCCCGGAGTTGCTTCGGCGACCGTCCCGAACAGGGCCGCGAGGAGGGAGGAGTCCCAGCCAGGCATCTCGGCCATGCGGCGGCTCTGTTCGATGGAGCGCCAGCGGTTCGACTCGCGCAGGTGATGCGCCCGGCCCTTCATGGGCCGCAACCCGCCGGTCAATGGCATCGACACTGCGCCGAACAGCTTCCGGGCGGTCGTCACCTCGGCGAGGATCGCGGTAGTCGGATCGGCCTTGCGGCCCGCCGGCCTCTTCGTCGTCTTCGGTGTCTCAGTCATCGGTGGTGCTCTCTTCAGCGATCAGGTTCAGGACGCCAGCCGGTAGGCGTCAGGGAGGCGGGCGGCGGACGGGCACAGGTCGAGGAGTGCCTCCGCCCCGCCGGTCATGAAGGTCTCGGTCACGTCGCCGTCCCGCAGGCGAACACCCTGTGCCGTCCGTAGCGACTTACTGATGCGGGTGACCAGCTCGGCCCCGGCCTCGTCCGGGTCGCCCCACACCCAGACCTTCGAGAATCCGGCGAGCATCCGGCGGTGCCTGGGCTGCCAGAGGGCCGCCCCTGGTACAGCCGTGGCGTGGAAGCCGATCCGGCGGAGCGTGAGCGCGTCCAACTCACCTTCGGTGAGGTGGATTTCGTCACCAGCCTTGTGGATCGCGTCCACGCCGTACAGCCGGGGTGGGTCGTCCTTGAGCGTGTTGTACTTGCCATGGCGGAAGGCGCGGTGGTCGTGGTCTTCGAGGCAGCGGAACCGGATCGTCAGAACGCGTCCGTCGTGTCCCAGGTACGGGATCGCCAGCCTGCCGAGTTGTCGCTCGTGGCCGGGGTGGGGGTCAGCGACGACGCCAAGCCGGTACGTAGCCGCCTCGGCCGGACCGATCCCGCGACCGAGCAGGAAGCGCGCGGCGTCCGCCGTAAGCGCTGCCTGATAGCTGCTCGTCGCGTCCTCCAGCATCGTCCGTTGCGAGGGAGAGAGAGGCCGCAAGGGCTCGTGCTCGGGCAAAGGTGAGGCCGTCCTTCTTCATGATCAGGGTGTAGCTGTCGCCGCCCTCGCCGCAGCTGTGGCATTTCCAGAGGCCGCGGTCGAGGTGGTACGAGAACGAGGGGGTGTGGTCTTCGTGGAGCGGGCACGGGGCCATGCCCGTGACCCGCTCGCCGTTGAAATCGACTTCGTAGTGTTCGAGGACTGCCGCCAGCGTCGGTTTCTCGTGCTCTTGGTCCTCGACTCGTCCGGGCCGCGCGAAGGTCACGGAAGCATCCACCGATCCAGGTCGCTCATGGGCACCCCGTACAGCTCCTCCAGAGCCATCAGGAGATGGGCGTCGAAGTTCGGGTCGTTCAGGCAATCGAGGAACGCGTCGACCGCAAGCGCGTCATCGGGGTCCATCACGCGACACGCGCCCCCACGAACAGCCGCCGGCCTACGTCGTAGCCGAGATCGGCGAGGCCCTGCGGTTCGGTGAACTCAACGAACAGATCGTCCAGTTCGCGCCGCAGCCGGGCTTGCTCCTCGGCCTCTTCGAGCAGCATCACGGGGACTCCACCGGCAGGTCGAAGAACTCTGCGACGGTGCTCAACACATATGCATCGCGCCAGCTCGCGCCCCGGCGGCGAACGACCACTACGGCTTCAACGTCGCGGGGGTCCAGCCCACGGTGAGCGGCGAAAGCGTCTCGCTCCCGGAGGGCCTCCTTCATGAAGGTGCCCGGCTCGAACTTCGCGTTCTTCGTTTCGATGATCAGATACCGGCGGTGCCGGGCGGGGGCTCGGCGAACCACATGGTCGCCCTCGTCCTCCGTGCCGGTCAGGCGGAGCCGCTCGATGTCGAGGCCGGCCCCTCGAAGCTCGTCGCGAAGCTCGGACTCCCAGCGAGCGCCTGCCCGCTTGTTCCGGCGATTCCTCGCCGCTATGTCGGTCACACTAAGCCTTTCAGGTCAGAACTTGTCGAGCACGGCGGTAGGCGTCCACGGCTTTGGTTCGGGCGGGGGGAACAGGGTCACCCGCTCGATCTTCGAGAAGCGCGTCACCTCGGGATGGCACCGCAGGCTCGCGTACCGCTTGGCGGTCGGGTCTGAAGGGCCCATCCTTTGTTTGATCACCGCTATCCGGTACTCCTGCGAGTGCGGGTCCAGCGCCACCGACAGGCTTAGCTCAGGTTTCTCCGACAGGCCGCCCTTGACCTGATCTCTCGATGGCGGAGCCCACGGATCACTCTTCGCTTCCCATGACTTGTCCGAGGCGTGATGCAGGATGATCACCGTGGCGCCCGTCGCACGGGCTAGCTCCGTGGCGTTGGACATCACGGCCATCTGCTCGGTGTAGTCCGATTCCGCGTTGTCGAAATCCATCAAGTTGTCGAAGACCAAACAATTCGGATACGCGTCCCAGAGTTCGACATACGCCTCCATCTCTTCATCTACGGCCCTCCACGTGATCGGGCTACCGAAAGCGAAGGTGATGCGGGAACCGGACAGGGCGTTGACGTAGGTCTCGCGGTACCGGCCGCCCTCCGCCATCCCGGCCTCCACCATTTCCGTGGTGTCGCCGGTAGCCATCGACGCCAGGCGCGAGGACGCGGTGAAGGCGGACATGTCGGCGCTGAAGTAGAGCGTCGGCACGTTCATCTGGGAGACCCAGAACAGGGCCAGCCCTGACTTCTGCGTACCGCTCCGACCGGCGATCATGACGACTTCGCCCTGACGCGGGCGGCATCCCATGTTGTAGAGAGCCTCGAAGGCTTCCACGCGAGGCAGCTCTCGGCCGCTCTCGGCGTGCATCGTGAGCGAACGCCCAGGGGTCAGCACTAGGTATCTCCTTTCCAGGGTTCAGCGGGGGGCGGCCCGATCAGCCGCCCCCCGCGCCGGCCTCTACGTCAGTCGAAGTCGGGGGCCGCTTCCGCGGCCTTGGCCACCGCCTGGTCCCGCTGCTCTCCGTACGCCACGACGGCGGTGATGATCTCCGGATCAGTGACGGGCTTCCAGATCCACGCCGGGTTACCGCCCGGCTTCTTGCTGGGAACCTGGTCGACGGTGACGAGCACGGCCTGACCCACCACCGACTCAAGGTCGCGGGCGAGAACCGTCTGCTCGATGCGGACTCCAGCATTGACCTCGGGGGCGGAACCGAGCTGCTCGCGCGACTTCCACACGCTGATGTCGGCGACGACGCTGTCCTTCGGTCCGTTCGGGGTCGGCCTCTGCCGGTCGTACTGCTTGGGCTCGACCAGGATTGCCGTCGCCTCGGCAACGTCCTTGGGCTTGAACCAACCGCCGTTGAGGGTGGGGAGGGTCGCAAGATTCACTAAGAGGGCTCCTTCGTTGGGGGTGGGGTTATCGGGCGCAACGAGCGGGCGGTTCGCCCGCTCTCGCCAGGGCCCAGACGGAGCACGGTGCGGCCGTCCAGGTCCACAGAAAGAAGATCAGGAGGACGCCAGCCGCGAGGGCGGCGACGGGGCTTCTACGCGGCCTGCTTGATGGCCCGGCCGCGCGCCTTCCATGCGTCCATGACGGCCTGGTCGGCGAAAGCGGCCTGGTTGGTGGCCCACAGGCGCTTCAGCTCCTCAGTGGTTCGGCACGCGGCCACCTGTTCCAGCAGGGCGGTTGCCGCACCCGCACTCGCGGCAGGTGAAGCGTCAGTGGCCTGTGCTGCGACCCACGGGTCCTCGCCCGCCGCTGCGGGCTTCGGGGCCGGGATCGCGGTGGCTCCGAGCTGACGCGTGATCAGGGCGGAGCCCTGGGCGAGCTGCGATGCTTCGCCGACCAGTTCGTGAAGGCTCAGGCTGGTAACAGTTTCACTATCGAAGCCGAAAAACGTGGTTACGTCGTCGTACACCTCGAAGGTCGCACCCCGGAAGACCGCCCACCAGGAGTCGTAATCCTTGCCGGACTTCACCGTGACCGTGACGGATCGCTGCGTGTCGCTCAACCTCACCCCTCTCGTGCCGGGTGCCTCCGTGGCACCCTTGGTTCAAGTTACACCTTCGGATGAGCGAAAACAATCTAAAAGGGACAAAGAGCGCTGCGATTCTGGCTCCGGAGCGCGCGGGTCGTCTGGGAAGCCTTCGCGGCCTCCCAGCCCAGCCGCAGGTCCGCCCAGTGAAGGGTGCACTCTCCAGACCCGGCGGGAAGGTGGATGACGATGCCCCACTGCTGGTTCACGGAAGGGATCTGGGTGTACGCCGCCCCCGCGAGACCGGCGTCCACGGGCCTCCGCTTCCAGGCGGCGAAGGCTTTCGGGTCGCTCGCGTCCACGGGTATCAGCGTGTGGTCGTACAGCTCTCCACGGCTGTAGACCGCGAGCTGGGCGGCGATCTTGAGGCGGCTGATATCGACGTTCCCCGTCTTCAGGTCCGCGATGAACAGCCCGCTGAGCCACTCGCCGTTCGGCCCGAGACCCTGATACCGCACCATCCGGTCGAACGTTCCACCGGTGGCGAGTTCGTCAACCACGACGAACGTTTCCACCGCGACGACATCAAGCCCGGCGGTGGCCATCTTGTACGCGGCCATGTCCGCGATGTCGAGCGCGGATGCGCTCCGTGGAAGGATCTCCCCTCGGTCGACGTACTCGCTCAGCGTGTGCAGGTGGGTTCCGCGCTCGCGCGCCGTGTGTGCCCCGGCGGTGGAGAGGGCTCGGTCTGCGAGCGCGTCAAGCCCTGCTTTCCCCTCGGGCGTCGAAGGGTCCAGGCGGGCCGCCTCGGCCGCGAGAGAGGCGTCCCTGGCCGCGCCGACCAGTGTGAGGCGTTGCTTCCACGTGGTCAGCCCGGACTTGTCCTCGATCGTGTCGATGAACGTCGTGACGCGGCTGATCGACCTTGGCTTGCCGCCGGCCTTCGGGACCACGACCGGGCGTCCCCGTCCGTCGCGAGGTACTGACGGCGTATGGGTGGGCAGTGTGGCCAGACTCAGAGGTGACACGGGGCCTCCTGGTTGTTGCTGGGAATCAGATGGATGCGCAGGTAATCCCCGTCGCCGAGAATTTCGACTTCGTCGTCCACTTCTGGGATCAACTCCAAGTCCAATGCCGCCGCCTCCAGCAGCGCCCACTGGAGGTCCGCCTCTGTGTGGTCGACGGGGAACGTCACATGGAATTCGTAACGGTCGGCATTCGCGTAGAGCGACACGCCGCGCCTTGAAAGGTGGTGCACTTCGAACGTGCGCCACGGGCCACCGGGCCAATCAAAAACTCGCGTCACCTCGGTTACAAGATCCACTTAACTGGCCCTCCTGGCCGTGCACCAGCAGTGGTGCAAGTTTGCCTTACGGCGGAATATTAGTACGTCGTCGAAGTGTTTGGAGTCAGACCAAAGTAGGAGGTATTCGCAGTACCCTTTAGCGCCCCTGGGGTATCGGCAAGGCCGCGGAGAGTCCGGGCAGAGACAACAAAAAAACCTCCGAAGGGTTCCCCTTCGGAGGTCCAGCGCGCTGTTCCCGTCAGTCTGCGCGGAGGCGCTTCGTCGTCTTCTCGGCTGGCATCCGGATGATATCCGTATCTGCCTCCTCGCCGGGCACCCAGAAAAAGCCGTCAGCCGTCTCGGGGTCGTAGTGAACCACGGCCCCTTCTTCGGCCAGTGACGCCTTCCACGATTCGAGACGCTGTGAATCCCGGGCGGTAAGCTCCACGCCCTCGCGAAGACGAGCCTCCAGCCGCAGCATGATCAAATCGTACTTGTAGCGGTGCCGCTCCAATACGTGCCACGGGATAAGGTCATCGTCCCGCACGATCCGGCGCTGAAGGTGATGGCGGCGGCGATAGTTCGCCCACATCGAGATGGATGTTTCTCGTTGGTACAGCTCTTTGTACTGCTCGACCATCCACTTGTACGTCTTTCCTTGAGCGAACCACTTCCTCACCTCCTCCTCGTCCACGATCTTCGATGGTGCGGGCATGATCTTCCTCAATGTTGCTCGGTCGGTATGGTGCGTGGCGGATGTGGCGCACGCGCCTGTCACCCTCTACGGTTACACACTCCGTATAGGCTGGTCAATGCGAAACATTGGCTTGCTTGGACCTGGGGGACGGACGCATGAAGCTCACGTTGGACGTTTGTAACGTCTGCAAGGTGCCGGGGCTACCCGTCGCGCGCTACCTTGTGCGGCGCGAGGGCGGCGCTCTCAAGAAGCTTGATCTTTGCGCAACCGACGCTGCCCCGCTCGAAGACCTGCTTACGCACGCCGAGGACGAGGCGCGTCCCCGCAGCGGCGCGCCGCGCCCCCGAAAGCGGAAGGTCATGACCCTCGAAGAGATCGACGCCCTCAAAAGGAAGGCAGATCGGTCGGCCCCGGCCAAGAACGACGAATAGCCCCCACCAGCTAAGAAGCCGATGGGGGCGCTGAGTTGGCACGCCGTAACGTTACGGCGTGCCAACGGGGCAGCTCGGAAACGTTCCTAGGTGCTCTTCGTTTCGACCACTCCCAGAGCAGTGGCCACCTGCACGATCAGGGCAACCTCGGGCCGGTCCGCGTACAGGATGGCGGCGACGCTCACGACCACACCGAGTGCCGCGATGAAGGCCCCGACTCGGGAGCGGTACCGGACTGGCATGGCGGACAGGAGGGCTGCTGTGGGCTTGCGGTGCTTCATCGGCGACCCGCCTGCTTCTGGAGCGCGACGAAGCCCTTCGGGCCGATCTTCGGGTCGTGGGCGGTGGTGCGGTACGACGGGTTCCGGTCGTGGAAGCGGCCCACGGCCGCCTGCGTCTCGGCGCCGTAGAACTTCGTCACCGAGCCCTTGATCGGCCCGTACCCCGCCTTGATGAGGAGCTGCTGAAGCTCGGCGACCTGGGCGTGAGTAGCGCCCGGCTTCACCGCCGCATTGAGCGCGACGATCTTCGGCGCCGTGGACGCGGGCGCCGGAGCCTTGGACTTCCAGGCAGGATCGGCCGAGGTGATGCCTTCGGCGAAGGCCGGGTAGCCGTAGCCGAACACGTACGCGTCGGCGCGCTTCCGCTTCTTGAGATACACGCCGTCACCCTCGGCGGAGCCGGACGAGTTGGTGTTGCCCTCCACGGTGTAGATGTACGTGGCGTCGTAGTCGTAGACGAGACCCGTGTGCGCGCCACCACCGGAGCCGTAGAAGACCTGGGCGCCGATCGCGGGGTACTCGCTCCACTGCTTGCGCTGCTTGAACCAGGCGACGCCGGTCAGACAGGACGCCGTGACCGGATACAGGGCGGCGAGGCCCGCCTTGAACGCGCACCACGCGACGAACGTTGCGCACCAGGCCATCTTGTCCGACCAGGCCAGGCCAGGCGTCTCGTCGGAATACTTCTGATCGTTGTTCCAGTGGCCGGCGCTCCGGCCTTCCTGGTAACCCTTCTCGGCCTTGGCGATGCCGAGGATCTTCTGAGCCTGAGTGCTCACGGGGTGCCCTCCTTCGGGACATGCGAAAGGCCCCGTCCGCAGGGGGCAGGGCCTCGGGGGTGAAAGGTCTTAGGGGTTCGGCGTGGACGCCGAGATATGGATGTCGAGACGCTCGGAGACGGCCAGGCGCTCGACGCGCTCGTGGGACAGGTCGGCGCGTAGGTCGCGGATGTCCCGGCTGTGTTCGGCCTGGCCCGCGAGAACGCGGTCGAGTCCCGAGATCACGCGATCCAGGTCGTCTCTCAGGTTCGTACTGTGCGTGTTCGAGACCTGATCGCGGGCTTCCTGCGCGTGCTCGCGCACCTCGGCGATGGCTGACCCTTGCCGCCGGACCAGTTCGACGAGCACACCGGCCAAGGCCGCGGTGACGACCCCGCCGGCCGAGACCATGGCGACCTGCACGGCGGGGTCAAAACTCATCGGGCCAGCTCCTCGACGAGGTGCTCCAGCCGTTCGATACGCCCGGCCTGGTCCTGCACGACGGACAGGAGCGCGACCGAGAGCAGGTCATAGCGGAGGGCGTCGATCCGCCCCTCTTCGTCATAGGTGACGACTTCCGGAAGCGTCTCCGCGACCTCTTCGGCGATCAGGCCGAACTCGTCCCGGAGATAGTCCCCGCCGTCCTCCTTCGGCCGCCGGTCGTACACGCGGGGACGTAGGGACAGAACTGCATCGGGCTCGATGTCGATGTCCCGGATGTTCTGCTTGAAGCGGCGCGAGCTGGTGTTGCGCGCGAAGCTGCCGTCGCCCTGTACCCAGACGGCGTAGTACGTCCCGGAGCCAGAGACGGAGTCGCTGTGCACGCGCTTCGTCCCGTTGGCCCACGAGATGGTGCTGCCCGAGGTCAGATATCCCGAGTGGGTGTGAGTCGCCGGGGTGAAAGTCGAAGGCTTCGACGTGATGCTTGCCCAGGTATGAGCGTGGGACGAAGGGGCGAAAGTCGCAGGGACGCCGGTCAGGTCCGACCAGGCGTGCCCGTGGGCGCTGGGGGCGAAACTCGTCGGCTTCGAGGTGACCTGCGACCAGTCGTGCGTGTGCGCGGACGGAGGCAGGGACGAAGGCCGGTCAGTGATCTGGGACCACAGGTGCGTGTGGGTCGACGGGGGAAAAGCCGTCGGCTTGCCCGAGAGACTGTCCCATTCGACCGAGGACGTGAGCGGGGCCCATGCTGTCCCGTTCCAGAACTCCCACGCAAGGGTCGTGCTGTTGTAGCCGAGTTGTCCCTTGCGTGGGGTCGAGGGCCGGGTCGCGGTCGCCCATGAACCGACGCGGTGTCCTACGACGGGACGGGTCGACGTGATGGTGGAGGACGTGATCGAGGTGATGTTCGCGCCGACCGCGACGGAGGCGAGCGCCATCTCGTAGATGCCGGTGTCGGTCTGCGTGAGTGTCGGGGGAGTGGTCGAGCCAGCAGTGCCGGCCTTCACGGCGAGCGTGATCGAGTTGGTGGCGGGGTCCAGCTTGAGGATCACCCGGTCGACGCGGGCCGTGGTGCTGGCGGCCGGGACGGTCAGGTTCTCCGTCGCGGTCGACTGGACCATGTGGCCCCGGACGAAGGCCAGGCCGGGCTGGACGGTGACGACCATGCCGGTGGAGGCGGCGACCTGGAAGCCGGTGCCCTCGTATGAGGTGACAACGCCCGTCTCCTGGAACTCCCGGAACATCTGGGAGAACTGCGTCTCCGTGACGGCCTGGCCGTCGAAAGGGTAGGAGGTGATGGCCAAGAAGGTGGTCCTTTCTACGCGGCGACGGCTGCGCCGATGTCCTCGATCGAGACGTACGAATTGCTGTAGGAGAGGAAGCGGACCTTTCCGTACGCCGCCGAGTCGCGGCGTGCACGCAGGAACACGCCCACGCGGTAGGTGCCGGTCGTGGGCGGCGTGACGATGCCCGTCATGGCTACGCCGTTAGACGTGTTCGAGTCGTCGTCGAAGACCGTGGTGAACATCTGGCCGCCCAGGGCGAGGGCGCTGGCGCTGGTCACGGCGGTGCCTGCCGCGTAACGGATGGTGGTCTGAGCCGATTGCTTCGCGTACCGAAGCGTGGCGGTGTCCCCGGTTCCGTCCGTGTCCACGCTCGCCGCCTGGACGGTCACCTTGTAGGACCGGCCCGCCTCGGCGTTCAGTGTTACGGAATAGCAGAGGGTCTCTGCGTCGCTCGCCACGTAAGCGCTGTCGGGGAGCGGCGACACCTGAATGAGGCCGCGCGCCCGATCGTCCTCATGGGCCAGCCTCCGCCATCTGGTCCAGCCGCCCGCGTCAGAGCCGGTGCGAGTCCACTCTTCTGAGGAGGCTGGGGAAAGCCGCACCCAACGCTGCTCGGCGAACGAACTGCCCTCCGGGCGGAAGGTTTTCAGTACGCCGTACCGGCCATCACCGCTGAAGTCCCAACCTCCGGCGAGGCCGTAGTCGGATGCGATGGCGCATGTGGAGTAGCCCTCGGGGTAGGCCGAGGGAAGCTGCGCCTGCTTGATGGTGGCCTGGTTGAGGCGGGCGTCGTAGGCGACCACCCGCCAGGGCGACCATGTGTTCGTGGTGGGGGAGCCACCGCGGACCCACTCTTCATGCGTCTCGGTAGCTCCGTGGGTGCGGGACCAGCGCTGTGTCGTGTAGCCCGTGCTGGTCGCCGATGTCCAGACGAATCCGCCCATCGGGGCGAAGTCCCATCCGCCCGCAGTCGCGTCCGCCGCGCTCACGTAGAGGCGGGAGTCCTCGTACGGGTATGCGGTCGGCGCGGTGGCCTGCGTGAAGTCCGCGGTCGTGAGAATCTGCTTGTAGTCGAGCTGCCGCCACGGGGCCCAGCCACTCGAACGGTTGCCGCCACGGACCCAGTCCTCGCGGTGGGTGGTAGCGGCGTGCACTCGGCTCCACGTCTGATACGCGTCGCCGTTGGCCTGCCGCCTGGTGGCGAGGAAACCGTACTTCCCGCCGAAGTCCCATCCGCCGGCAGTGGCATCAGCCGCAGTGAGGTAGATGACGGACGCGCCCTCGGGGTAGTCGTCCGTCTTGCTGGCCTGCACCAGGAGGCCCGCCGGTATCTCGCGGGGTCCGGCAGGAGTCGCCTCGCCTGTGCGCTCCAGAGCCGATACGCGGGACTCCAGATCCTTCGCGGCCTTTGCGTCCGCGAGAGCTGGGTTCAGCGGGGTGGGGTCGCCCAGGGTGGCACCGAGCCGGTAGCCGTCCGAGTCGACCTTCAGGACCATGCCCGTGACGACCGCCGTCATCTCGGCGTTGCCGACGAGGACGGACACCTTGTCGCCGAGGAACCAGTCGCGGCCGAAGTCGAGCGCGCTGTCCTCCATCGGGACGGCTTGCGCTGCCCGGACGGTCGCGCCGCCATCGGCGAGGGCCTCTGTACCCTTCTGTGTCAGCTCGGCCGTATCGGTGGACGATCGCTCGTCGATGAAGCTCTCGATCCGTCGGCCCCAGTCGGTCTCGGAGGCAATCGAGTCCGCGTTGTCGACGCCGACGAAGAGGCGGTTCGAACCGTCCCCGTCGCCCCCCACGATCACGCGCGTCTTCTGCGGCGTGGAGACCGAGACCCGTTGCCCGGCGAGCGTGTTGTTCACGACGCCGAGACGGGCCTCCTTCGTGCGGTCCTTGACCGCGTACGTCTCGAAGACGAGGTTCGTGCCGCGCTGGACGATCCGGAAGCCGAGGCTTGCGGGGTCGGCGAGTTCCTTGCACAGTTCGCCGAGCTGCTGGAAGCGGGCGGCCTTGCTGACCACCGCTCCTCGCTTGCCGTCCGTGCCCATGATGAGCCCGGCGCGTTGCCGAGTGGCCGGGGCCGCCGGGCCGCAGTTCGCGTTGACGTACTGGTGCATGAGTGTCTCGGCCACGCCGGTCCGCTCGTCGTACGCGAAGTTCTGCGAGGCGGTGTTGCCGTTGCTCGGGTCGGGCCAGGCGAGCATGTCCGACAGGATGACCGTGTCGTCCACGCCTTCGACGGTCAGCGTGCCGAGGGGATCGGTCGCGGTGACCGCGCTCTCTGTTTTCACCGCCGGCCCGGAGAAGATCACGTCCGTGGGGCCGGTCACGATGATGCCCGCGCCGGGCGTGGACAGCACTGCGGCGAGCGGGTGTTCGGCGGAGAGCTGGAGCTTCCACGTGCCGACGTTGTTGTGGATGTCCTCGGCGTCCATGGCGAGCAGATCCGCAGGGATGGCCCCGACCCGAGTCAGGGTCCGGTCGCGTACCTCCACGAGAAGATCCTCTTGCTTCATACGACCACCCACTTCCGAGGACGCCAGGAGCACACGATCCGTGCAGCGGATGTGGTGTTGAGCAGGGAGGCCGTTGCCGTGGTGACGCCGGGCGCGACGGACCAGAATTGAGGGGCGACGGCCAGAGCCGAGTACCGGTTCGCGCCGGTTCCGTCCTTGACGGTGCCGGCGCCCATGTCCACGATCAGCTTCTCCCCGGCCGCGAGCGTCCCGGTCCAGTGCAGCGTTTTGCCGGTGGGGCTGATCGCCTTGAAATTGTCTCCGGGTCCGGTGACTTCCCAGACGGGAAAGGCCGGCACATCGCCTTCATTGGTCAGCTCGACGGAACCGATCGCCTGCGACGAGGCGAGCGGCATCGACGACATGGACGACAGGAACGCTGCCGCCGTGGCCCCGCCGATCGTGACCGTCTGGGGCGAGTCTGCCAGGAAGTACGGGCTTGGCGCCCGCAGGGTGATGACGGTCTGCACATCCCGGCTGCCTGCGCCGGGCTCCATCTCCCCGCCTCCGGTCCACGCGACCGGCGTCGACCAGCGGTCGCCCTGGGGGTCGATGGCCGCCAGCGTCAGGCCGGTCTCGTCGGCCAGGACCCGCGCAAGGCGGGTGACCAATTCGGAGAGGTGCGACCGGTCCCGGCCCACGACGTCGAGAGGGATGTCGATGTCGCGGGGGAGGACGCGCCGCCCACGGTAGGCGGCGCCGTCCCCGGCACCTTCGAGCCACTGGACGGACAACTTGGGAAGCCCCAGGCCGGTTGCCCCGGCGAGGGCCTGGTATCCCACGCCGTCCGTTTCGAATCCGTCCAGACTGAGCGTGTCCGAAGCCGAAGCCAGTTCCAGCTTCACCAACCGACCATCCTTGCCCGCGAGGCAGCGGCGAACAGCTCCTCTGCGGACGAGAGGGAACTGCCGTTGCTCGCGTAGTAGTTGAGAACCTTTGTTGTGGACTGACTTGCGCCAGCCGCCGAGAGGCCGCCCGCCACAGCGGACGTGACCTCGCGGGACGCTGCCGAGGTTGCGCTCGCGGCGAGCGCCTCGGTTGCCCGCTGGACCCGGCCCCGCTCGTCCGTCACGCCCAGGCCGAAGCCCTTGCCGACGAAAGCGCCGAGCTTCCGGAACAGCCGCGATGGGCTGTGGATGTCGAGGGCCTTCTTGATCGCCGCGACCATGGCGTCAGCGATCTTGAGCATCTGCGCCTCGATGCGGTCCTGGGACGCTTCGAGCCCCTTAACGAGACCCTCGGCCGCCTGGACGCCCGCGTCGTACATGTAGTGCGAGGCGGTGCTCCCGGCGGAGGAGGCGTACTGCTCCAACTCCTTCTGGAGAGCGTTGATTTCAGAGACTCCGCTGTCTCCGGCGTTGGCGATGGCCTCGGCTGCGGCGAGCCCAGCCTCGGGGCCGGACATGGCGATCTGGTCGAAGGTCGCCTGGTTGAGGCCGAGCGTCTTCAGCCGCTTGAGCACGGCCGCGAAGCGCTTCGCCTCCTCGACCGCGTTCTTCAGCGACGCCGAGATCCCGGTGAAGGTGGCGTCCTCGACCTTGGTCACGTCGCCGGTGCCGAGCACCCGCTCGCCGACCTGCGAGGCGTAGTCCGCCATCTCCTCGCGGATCTTGTCGAGCTTGTCCCGGGCCGATTCGAGCTTGGACGCGCCAGCTTCCCACTGGGCCGCCAGCTTCAAGAGCTGCGTCCGGTCGCTGCTGATCCGGGCCTTCAGCCCCTTCGAGGCGCTGGCCGGGATCTTCGCCGTGAGGTCGTTGAGCGACTGCTTGACGGCGTCGTACTGGCTCTCCAGGCCCTTGATCAGGCCGGAGATGATCAGCCTGCCCGCCTCGTAGAGGAGTACCGCGTCCTTCGGGGCCGGTCCCTTCCAATCGGTAAGTTTCGAGGTCAGAGACCCGAGGGTCGACTTCACCGAGCTGAACATCGACTTGATGCCGGAGACGAACCCCGTGATCAGGGACTTGCCCGCCGATATCAGAACGGACCCCATCGACCCGAGGGCGCTCTTCGCCTTGCCGGGCAACTCCTTGACCGTGGTGACAGCCTTGCCGATCCACTCGCCGATCGTGCGTACGAGGGCGCTCAGCGCGGAGCTGGCCGCCGACCGGATGGAGGACCAGGAGGAGGAGAACGCTCGCCCGATGGCGCTCAGCCCGTCACTGACGAGCCCGCGCATCCCGGTCATGAAGACGCCGAGCCATCCGCGGATCGCGGCGAACGCGGCTACGCACAGATCCTCGATCAGCTTCCAGCCGGACTTGAAGAGGGCGCCAACTGCCTTGAGTCCCCTGCCGATCCCGCCGATCAGGCCGATGTTCAGGAACGCTTCGAGTGCGCCGAGGATGGTGTCCCAGACGCCCTTGACCAGGGTCCAGACGCCGGTCCAGAACTGCGACCAACCGGCCTTCAGAGTCGAGAAGTTGCCGGTGAACAGGCCCTCGATCAGGCCCCAGGCCATTTTCAGGACGCCGACGATGATGTCCCAGACGCCCCGGACGATCTCGACCAGGCCCTCGAAGACGAGGGCGACGCCGTTGACCGCAGCGACCAGAGCGCCCGCCAGCAGTTCGACGATGAACTTGATCACCGGTACGAGGACCGGCATCAGGAAGTTCACGACCGCGAGCAGCGCGTCAAGAACGGGCTGGATCGCTTCGAGCAGTCGCTGTATCGCGTCCGCGAGCGGCGGAAGGACGCCCTGGATGACCTCCGAGAGCATCGGCAGGAGCGGCGCGATGACCGCCGTGATGATCTGGAGAGCGACCGCGATGATCGGCTGGAGCGCGGCGAGCACCTGCTGAAGCGCAGCAGCCAGTACGGGGAGGACCGGGGCCAGCGCCGACATGAGCGCTTGCCCGAGCGGCATGACCGCCTGGAAGAGCTGCGTGAAGATCGCGGCGACCGGAGGCAGGAGCGTTGCCAAGAACTGGAAAGCAGCACCGAGCATCTGCCCGACGATCGGCACCATCCGCTGGATGATCGGGGTGAGCTGCTGGAACGCCCCGGCGAGAGCGCCCATCAGCAGCTCGATGATCGGGGTGATCATCGGGGCCAGGGCGGCGAAGGCGCGGGCCAGCGGACCCAGGGCCGCGCCCACCAGCGGGCCGAGCTGGGCGACGAGCGTGCCCACCACGGCCAGTACGGCGCCGAGGGCGGCGCCCAGTGGAGCCAGTGCGGGGACGAGGCCCTCGACACCGCTCTGCATGCCGTCGAACAGGGCGTGGACCCCGGCGGTGATCGCAGGCTGGTTCAGCGCGTCCGCGATACCGCCCAGCGCGGTGCCGATGATGTTGCCGACCTGCGGGAGGACGGAGGTCAGGAGACTGACGACCGTGCTCAGAAAACCGCGCAGCTGAGGGCCGGCACTGAGCATCAGCTCGTTCATCGCCTCGTGCGCGGAGTAGAACAGCATCCGCATGGCGTCCTGGACGCCCGAGCTGTCGATCTTCTGATGGATCTGGTCGAGCGTGTCGGCCAGCGTTCCGAGGGTGGAGCCGCCGGCTTCCTCGGCCGCGCGGGCGACGCCCGCGAAGATGCCGCCGATGTCGACGACGATCGAGCCGAGATCCTTGAGGGCGACGATGCCCTCGTCGATCATGTCCTTGAGGCCGTTGTCGCCCTTCTTCGACAGCCAGGCGTCGAAGTTCTCGCTGATCTTGACGAACCACGAGGCAAGGTCAGGGAGGTAGCTGGTGCCGACCCGGCCGAGCGTGGCGATGATCGAGGCGAAGGTGTCCGTACCGTCCGTCGCGATGGAGATCGACGCGGACAGGTCCGTGAACATCTGGGTCAGCGCCGGGGAGAGCGACGTGCCCAGGTTGGTAGCGAACGACCCGAAGAAGCTGCCGAGTTCGGTGGCGGTCTCGGAGACGCCATCGCGGAACTTGGGAAGCAGGTCGTCGACGACGGCACGGATCGGCTCCGCCGCCTTGGCCCAGAAGTTCTCCGAGATCGTGTCCTGGAGGCCGGAGAGCGCCGACTTGACCTCGGGTATGACCTTGTTGAAGTCCTTCAGCGCGGCGATCGAAACGCCCAGGCCGACCGCCATGCCGCCCAGGAGTCCCGGCAGCAGAAGCGCTGTTGGTGCGATCGACGCGAGCGATGCGGACAGCGTGAAGAGGTTCGAGGCCGCGGTGAGCCCCCAGCCCGCGAGACCCGCGATGGCCGTGGCCAGGGTGCCGATGATCGGCGCGGAACGATCGAGGTTCTTGATCGACTTCCACAGCCGCTCGAAGGTGTCCGACAGGACGCGGGCCCCGGAGAGCGCGGCGAGGGCGGTGCCGACCTTCGCGAGCGCGGCGTTGTCGAGGTCGGGGATGATCGGGACGGTGCGCGGCCGGGTCAGGATGCCCAAGCGGGCGCTCACGGCCGCGCTGGCGGCCGAGGGCCAGTTCAGCTCGATGTCGACCTTGACCGGAGAAACGCTTCTGCGCCACCGGTCGATCTCGTCCTTCGCGCGGTCGGCGGAGTCCTTGTCGAGTTCCAGCACGATCTTGCCCGAGCCGGTGACATCGCCGATCTTGAAGTCGATCTTCTCGTGCTTGGCCTTCTCGCGGAGCTTGATCGCCGCTTCCTTCACGGCCCTGGCCATGCCGTTGCCGTCGATGGCTGTGAAGAAGCGGATCTTGCGGGCGTCAGTCGCCTTGTTGTCGCGGTTGATGTCCCGGACGATCTGAAGGACATCGCGGCGTGCGCCGGTCGCGTCGGCCTTCGTCTGGATCGTGACCGAGAGATCGGACTCGATCCGCCTGAGCTGTTCCTTGAGGTCCTTCTTGAAGCCGGACGTGTCCGGCATGACCTTGACCGCGATCCGGCCGACGATGTTCGCGTCGGACAACCACTTACCTCCGCTGGAATACCTTGTAGATCTCGGCGACCGAGCGGGGCTTGCGGGCCTTGGACTTCGCAGCCTTCTTCTTGATTTCGGGCCTGGGGTAGGCGGGGATCTTCGGTGCCTTGCCCTTGCCCCACTGGCCGGTCGCCCTCGTGTTCTGGTTGATCGCGTCGTAGAGGTCGGCGGTCAGGTGGCGGTCCTGGCCCCAACCGAACTGGTCACGGCCGCCCGACGCGAGGGCGATCGTCAGAGCGGTGTCGGGAAGCCTCTGCACGAGCAGAAGGACGAGCGCGGGAGAAGGGCCCCGGCCCTCGATCACGTCGGCGAGATCGACGCCGTAGTGAAAGAGGAGATCGGGGTACAAGCCCTCCCCGTACTCGTCGATCAGCCCTGCGAGGCCGAGGCTTCCCCCGCCTGGGTGCTCTCGCCGTAGTGGCCGAAGATCTCCGCGAGGATCGCGAGGTCATGCCCCACGGCCGTGAGCAGCTTCTCGGCAGCCTTCTCCGATTCGGCGATGGTGCGGATGGCGCCGGCCAGCGACTCGGCCTGGTCCACGTCGTCGTTGCCCATCTCCTCCTGGAGCTTCGCGAGGGCCTCGCGCTTAGCCTTCGACAGGCGCAGGGGGTTCAGGAGGCGAACGGTGTCGTCGCCGAAGGTGATGTCGGTCGAGCCGTACTTGCGTTCAGCTGCGGCGCGGATGTCGTCGAGGGAGAAAGTAGCCATGGGGGTGCGGACCTCCGGAGGAGAAGACGGGGAAGGGGAGCGGACCGAAGCAGGGGAGAGAGTCCGGCGCGGGCGGGTCCGCAACGCCCGCGCCGGGAGCCGTCAGGCGACCTGTCCAGCGACCCAGGCCGAGCCGTTCCAGTACGCCTTCGTGGAGTCGGCGAGGACGACGTGCTGACCGGTGGTCCACGCCGTCGTCGGAGTGGCGAGCACGCTGGACAGCGCGGCGAGGTCGGCAGGCGTTACCGCGCCGTCCGGGGTGAAGTCGCCGGGGCTGCCGGCGGTCGCGCCGGTCGCCAGAGTTCCACCGAGAGGCGTGATGGCGTAGGTCCACACATTCGATCCGTACGCCATGGGCTTGACCCCGATAGGAAGACCGGCAAGCGATTCCGTATCGGAGATCGACATGTCGTCGGCACGGTAGATTTCCGCGCGTGGCGCGTAGAACGCGAAGTGATTCTCACCATCGACGAATACGGCCATGAAGGCAGACTGCGTGGGCTCCGGGTCGGTCGGAACTCCAACCGAACCATCGGGGAGAATAGGGGCGTTGGCGCCGAAGTAGAGCCGCAGGGCGGCGGTGTCCCACTGCTGGAGGGTGAAAGTCATCGTCTCCGTACGCGCGCTGTACTTGGTGCGAAGACTCTTGTTCTGAAGGCTTCCGATCGTGGTCGCCTCGCCACCCTCGGAGGTGATTCCGAAGATGTCCTCAAGAGAGGTGTGACCCACGTTCTGCCAGGGGCTGACCGGCGTCAGCAGGTCTGCGGGCATGGTCGTACCGACCGGGGCCGTCAGGTAATTCCCAGACCCGACAACGAGAGTCGCGTCATCGTTAATCGCCAAAGAAGTTTGATCCTTACTCGCACACGACGAAGGCCCGGAGCCCAAAAGGGTTGCCGGGCCTTTCGTGGTGGGGATGGGTTACGGGGTGTAGGGGCGAACGCGGGGCTTGCGGATCTGAACGTCGTAGATCGACTCGTACCGCCAGATCCCCGTGGGCAGGTCGGCGTACTGAACCGGCCCCGTCGCGGTCGCCCAGTCCGTGGCGCGCCGTGGCGCAGAATTGAGGTCCACCCGGATGATGTGTCCAAGGCGCGGATAGACCCGCTGATTCAGCCACGCATTCCGCAAGGTGACTCGTACGGCTTCACCGAGAATCGCGGCGTCTTCATCCCCATCGGGGTTCGGCGCGAACGTGTTGATGACGATGCGGGCCGCGTCCGTGAAACGGGTGTCGCCCTGCCATTCACCCCAGGTTGGGTCGCGGCGGACCAGGACGAGCGGGAACTGCTCGTGCGCGTCGACCAAGGACTTCACTCGGATGCCCGGCAGGCCCTCGCGCAGCACGGCGAGCAGCAGATCCTCGACTGGCGACAGTTCCGCCAGGGCCTTGATGTGGTCGGGAAGTCCCGCCATCAGTCGAGCTGCACCTTGCCCTTCCGCTTCTTCGGGAGGTTCGCCGCGCGGGCCAGAATGAACAGCCCGTCCGAGGCGGGGATCGTGTCGAGGTAGGTGGTGCCATCGGCGCGCTCCCTGACCACCACGGAAGCGGCCCGGCCGTACTCGATCGAAAGAGCGGCCTTCTTGCCCCGCTCGTCGTCCAGCACGACGTACTTGTCCACGTCTCCGTCGACTACGTCGATCGTGGCGTGGCCCTCCAAGCGGTGAGCGAGAAGCAGAGCCTCGGCCCGTGCGGCAATCTCGAAGCGGGCCTCGTCGACAGCAGCCTGTACACCAGGCAGGACGGCAACGAGGTACTCCAGCTTCCGCTTCCCCTCGCGGTCGTAGATCTCAACCATCAGGGCCGCTCCCGGATGTCGATGCTCCAGTGCCGCGTGCGGCGGTCGCCGTGGTGGTAGGAGGGTGGTGTCACGATGTCCCACATGCGGCCCTGGTACTCGACGCGGGACCACAGCGTGACCCCTTCGAGGTTGGGGCTGACGATCATTCGCGTCACGTTGATCTGCTGCTGACCCGGGACTTCGGCCTTGCCCGAGCGCTGAGGGATGAAGGCGGCCTTCACGGTGACGGGGCTCGACTCGTCCACGGCGATCACAGAGTTGCCGCGCCGGTCAACAACTTCCTTGGTTGTCCACACTCGCGCGGTCTGGCCGCGCCGACGCTGCACGCTCACCAGGGCTCCCCGTCGTCGTTGAACAGAGGGAAGGGGCGGCCGTCGTATTCGACTGGCACAAGGCTCTCACCGCCAACTCGGCTGGGGCGGTGCGGGCGTAGCTTCGATCCCCAGGCGGAGACCGTCACGCTGGTCAGGCCCGGCCGGGTGCCGGCCAGGTCTTCGAGGAGTCGGATCTCCTCGCGGGTGAAGTAGATGCTGCCCGCGTCGCGGCCGTGGGCGTCCGACCAGCCGAGGGTTTCGTCACCGGCTCTCGACTGTGTATATCCGTTGGGGTTCCGCAGGTACCTCACTGCGGCCTTGAGGACGAGCGTCTTCACGAGGCGGGGCGCACGTTCCTCGGGCCACTCGCGTCCGTACGTGGCCGCCAGATCCGAGGCGTCCTCCAAAGCTGTTACAGCGATGCGGAGTTCGTCCTCGTCCAGCTCCCAATCAAGGCGGCCCGTCAGCTCGTCAAGTGTTGCGTAGGACATCGCTCGACCTCCTTTCCGAAGGGCCGGCGGGCCGCGCTCCCGGTCTGCACCAGGTCACGCGGCCCGCCGATCACGCTCAGGCGTTTGCCGGGTCGCTCTCGGCCGCCGGGCCGGTCGGGGTGAACACCTTCGCGTCGCTCACGCCTGTGATGGTCGCCAGCTCCGAGACGGCCTCCGGGTAGTCCGACTTGCCGTCGAGGGTGAGGCGGATGCCGCGCACGAAGTGCTCGTCCGTCGAGATGACCTCCTTCTCGGCTTCGGGGTCCCAGCCGACAAGCACGTCCTCCACCGAGCGGAAGCCCTGGTAGCAGTTCACGATGCTGCGGTCCTGGAAGACCTCGGAGTCGTAGTCACGGAGCCAGCGCAGCGCCAGGCCCTCGAAGGACGTGGTGGCGCCGTACGGAACGGACTGCGGGACGGAGGGGGCCGCCGAGGCGAAGATGAAGCCGGACTTGGCGAAGGCGTACGCGGCGTCGGCCGGGATCGTCTGGTCCACGATGAACCGGAAGCCGTACCGGTTGCCGAGGGTCGCGTTCACGAGAGCGGATTCGGCCTGGGAGTCGCCGACGTTTGAGGCGAGGTTCAGGTCCGGGTCGGAGAGGAGAACGGTCTCGAAGTCGGAGCCGACCACCATGTACCGATCGCCCTCCGGCACATTGAACTTGTTGAGGACTCGGCGGGCCTCGATGATTGCCTTGCGCATGGCACCTTCGGCGTTGCCGATGGTCACCGCATAAGGCTGGTCGACCAGGGTCTTCACCGCGCGGCGGGCTAGACCGCGCGCCACGGCCTTCACCTGCGGGCGCAGGAGCTTGCCCCACTGCGGGATATCGAAATCATTCTGCTCGTCGGTCAGTTTGACGCCGTTGTAGACGTTGCCGCCGAACTTGACCGGGATGGTCCGCTCGCTGTACTCGTCAAAGACGACCCGCTGACGAGTGCCCGGAGTCGAGCTGCCTGCGGAACCCGAACGCCACTCGTAGTCGTGGAAGGGGAGCACACCTTCGACCACGACGTTGATCGTGTCGCCCTTGGCGCCCTTGAACTTGTCGACGCCTTCCTTGATGAACAGGTTCGGAATGACGAGTTCCTGCTCAAGCATGCCTATGGCGGTCGCGATGAGCTTCTCGGGCTTGACTACCTGGTGTTCCGCTGTCACTAAATGGCCTCCTTGGGCAACAAAAAAGCCCCCGGAGTCGGAGGCGTAGCTAATGGGGTGGGACGCAGGTCAGCGGCGTGTAAGCCGCGCGAGCTTGCGCGGGTCCAGCTCGCCATCGTCCTCGTCACTCGGGTCCAGCCCGCCGCCCAGGGACTTGGGCAGGGGAGGGGCAAGGAGGCCCTGAAGTGCCTTCGCGTGGGCTTCGAGATCCTCGGCGGTCTCGCCCGTGAGCGCGTCGGCCAGCAGCTCGGGCAGCTCGAACTTGGAAGCCACCTTGGTCACCAGAAGTGACCGCTCCAGCTTCGTGTTCTCCGCCTTGACCTCGGACAGAGCGGCTTCGAACTCCTCGGGCGTCTTGGCTCCCGAGAGCTTTGTCTCGGCGTCCCGGAGACGCGTCCGATAGGACGCCGCCTCGCCGCGCACCTTCGTCAGCTCCTTGCGGGCCCAGTCGGGGAGATCGTCCTCCGCAGAGGCGGACGGGGACTCGCTGTTCGGGCCATCGGCTTCGGGCAGCTCGCTTTCCGCGGTGAGGGTCTCAGCGCCGTCCGGGCCGTTGGTGTCGGGAGTCTGCTCGGGCAAGGTCACGCCTCCTGGGCTGTGGTCATGGCAGCCTGCCGCGCCTCCTGGGCAGCGGCCTTCTGCTGGTCGCGTTGCTTCTGGCGGATGAACCGCCGCCAGACGGTGAGAGCCGCCTTACCGGAGTGCCCCTTGGTGACCTCGGGCCACCGGGCCTCGTACTCGCGGTTCAAGGCGAAGAGTTCAGAAGAGCCGTATTGCTGCCGGGAGAAGACCGGCATCGCGTAGCAGTGGCAGTTGTCATGGAAGAGGTCGCCGTCTGCGAACGTCGCTGACGCCTCGGACTTGTACGCCACACCCCGACTGATCAGCATCGCGCAGAACCCGCAGGGGGTGCCGGTCCGGGACAGCCGCACGTATCCGAGCGCCCGCCGATCGCGCCGCATGTGGGTCCAGGTGGATGAGCGTCCGCCGTTCATCGCGACCCGCGAAGCGGCGGCGGCCTGCTGAGCGCCGGCCTGTCTGTGCGCGTCCTCACGCTGCCGGTCCGCGTCTCGCGCGGGTTGGCCGTCGTTCACCTGGGACAACCGCTTGTCGAGATTCGAGGTGCCGAGGGCATCGAGGACGATGCGGAGTTCCTCCTCCGCCTCCCGCTCGATCCGTTCCTCTTCCTCCCGGAGCCCCTCGATCTCCTCCACAAGGATGCGTTCCCAGTCCTCGTCCTCATCGTCTTCGGGGACGGGGGTGCCAGGGGGAGCCGGAAGGCTCGCCGGGCTCGTACTCTCTGCGGGCGAGGCTTCCCCGCGCTCGGCGGTCGCGGCCTCGCCCACAGGCTCGGAAGCCGGGGGCTCGTAGGTCCCGCCCGCGAGAGCGGCGAACTGCTGACGCAGCTCGGTCAGGGCCACGTACGCGGGCTCCGGGTGATATGGGTCAGCCACCGTCGTGCCCGTCTGGAGGGCACGGGCCAGCCGGTAGTACGCCCGAGCGAGGTCCCGTGACTGGCGCCTGCGTCCCATGACGAGCGAGATCGCCCGCCGCAGCCAGCCGCCGGCCGTTGCCGCGCGGTGCGCAGCCGGGACCTCGGCCCAGAGGGACAGGGCCTCGGCCGTGGTCTCGACACCGATCTGACTCAGCGCGACGTGGAAGGCGGCCGACGCCTGGTCGGTCTCAGCCTGCCGGGTCGCGGTGGTCACGCGGCCTCCGCGAAGCCCGAGTCAGCGCCCGTCGCGCGGGTGATCGCGGTCGAGAGCTGGCGCACGGAATCCTCGTCCTCCGCCATCTCCGCCCAGTCCTCGTATTCGGTCTGGGTGACACCGGGAACACGCCGCCAGAGGCCCTTTGCGGGAATGCCGAGCTGCTCGCGCAACTTCCCGAGCGCATCCGCAGCCTGAGCGAGCGAGCGGGATTCCATATCGCGCCAGATGACCTCACCCTGGTAGTCGTCAGCATTGCCGACACCGGACAGCTCAGCGGAGAGCCGGAAAACCCTCTCCCAACATTCTCCGAAGGCGGTTCGGAATTCGGCAATCTTTCGACTCAAGGCGGTCTCCGCAGCTAGGAGGGCCTCGGCGGACAGATTGGCGATCTGCCCCAGAAGGTGATGAGGGGGTGTCTGGGAAACCGCCGCGAGGTGCCTTATGGACATATCCACGCTCTCGATGAATCCACCGAGAGGAGTTTCGTCCAGGCTTCCAAATTTAACGTCCGCGTCCTCCGCGAAAAGGAACCGGCGGGCATTGTGATTGATGGGAAGCGGAATGGGGTTGCCGTCATCGTCAAGTACCGGCTCACCTGTTTCCGGGTCTCGCCGGATCGGCGGGGCCATGCCCGTTGCTGTCCTGACCTTGACGCTCGCGTAGGTCTGCGCCACCAGGAGATCGAAGATCGTTTGATTGATTCGATCTTGAAGCGCGATCATCGGTTCGATGACACCGAGGGTCCGGCCCTCAAGGTCAACGAGGGCAGCGAAGCGCGTCACGGGGCACTCGGTAGCACCATGCCTGCGCACTCGTGTGACCGTGATCCCGTCCTGATCGCCCAGGCTGCGGAACAGCACCTCGTACTCGTGGCGGGCATCCCACAGCCGGGCCCGGCCGCGCGTCTCGCTCTGCGGCCAGACGGTGACCGTCAAGGCCGCGTACGGCACGTCATCGTTCGCGGGGTCCTCGAACAGGGCGCTCGTCCGCAGGGCGGATAGGCCCTTCGTGCGAACGAGGCCGGCCGTCCCCTTCTCCGTGACCGTGAAGGAGTGCCCGTACGCCAACGCCCCCCGATACACAGCAGCTTGCCGAGCGTCCAGCCTCGACCGCTGCCAGTGCGACCACTCGGCAGAGGTCGTCTGCACCTCGACCGGGAGGCCGCCCGCGGCCTGTCCGGGCCGGTACCCATCGACGTAGAGGGCCTGGGCTGGAGTCCCGACGAGCAGGGGCATCCAGTTCGACACCGCACGGCGGGCGAGAAGCCGGTACTCGTCGTCAGCCGACGGAGGCATGTACGGGTCGGCGTGACGCCCGTGAAGGTAGTCATCAATCCGGTGCAGCCGGGAACTGTCCTTGTGCAGGATGGCGAGGAGCTGCCGCGCGAGCGCGGCAGGGGACGCGTCAGTCACCCGCCACCCCCTTCCGGTTCAAGTTAGCCGTTCGAGTCAGAGGAAAAACCCTCTGCCCGTACGGCGACGGGTCTTCTTGCCGCGTGCCCGCAGGTCAACCAGGGCCTCGTGCGCGAGCATGAGCGCGGCGTACGCGTCCACCTTCTTGGGGGAGTCGCGACTCTCCTTGCCGAAGGAGATGCCGAAGTTGTTCACGCGGCGGCGCGCGTTTAGCACGTGTCTACGGAGCTTGAGGTCTCCGTCATGGCAGAGCTTGCCGTCGAGGATCGAGCGCATCAGGCGCTCGTGGGCCATCGTTGAGGTCTTCAGGCTTGACCGCATGTCCCAGCCGATCCGGTCCTTGCCCAGCGGCGACTTCACTGCCAACCCCTCGCCGTACGCCTCATCCCACTCGGAGATGTAGCTCTCCCAGAGCGCCACGTCGGCATACATGCCCTGCACTGAGAAAACGCGAAAGGTGTCGTGCACTACCGAGTCGACCTCGGCGCGTGGGACTTCCCAGTTCACTCCTGCCGGGCCGTCCGGCTTCTCCCACAAGCCGATCAGGAAGGCCGCCATGTCGGAGACGCGGAGAGCGACGACACAGGTGGAGTCGTCGGTTTTGCCTCCATCGAAGCCGATGACGACTTCGTCGCCGGGGTTCAGCGTGAGCGAGGTATCCCTCAAGGGGTCCCACTGCGCCGGGCTGTGTACCGCATCCTCTTCGGCCACGATCTGATTCAGGTACATGCGCCGAGAGCGCGCTGCCGAGATCGTCAGGTTCAGGACCGACTTGATGATCGATTCGACCTTTAGCCAGATGGCATCGCCCCGGATCTTCGGGATGACGATCCGCAGGGCTTCGGCCGTCAGCGGGGTCTTGGGATGTGCCTCGATCGAGTCGTACAACGCGCCGACATCGGTCGCCAGGCCCGCCCGAACCTTCTCGTATGCCTCACGCATACGCTCGGCCACACTGTCCTCGCCCGGCATGAAGGCGTTGGTGATCGACAGGTATCGGGAGTCCATTTTCGTGGCATTGCCGTCGATGGTCTCGTACATCTTGTGCCCACCGTTGCCCGAGATCCAATGATGGGTCTCGTTGAGCAGGGTGAAAGTTGTGCGTTTTCCCTCGATAGCTCGATACGAACTGGTAACCGCCTGGAGCCGCTTGCGCCCTCGGTCTGCCCGGATCAGCTCGGCACCCATCTTGATGCCGTACGTCGAGATGAGCCTCTCGGACATCAGGACTGGCAAGTAACCCATGGTGTTCGTCGTCTGCTCCTGGCTGACGGCAGTCACCTGCACCCATGCCTGCGGATGTGGTTTGGCCACCGGGTCGCCGTCCTCGCCCCAGTGCGAGAAACGACTCGGCCCGACGAATTCGACCAGGCTGACCACGGCGAGCAGAGGGTCCTTCCCCCAGCCTTTTAGCCGCTGGAGGACGCCCGTGCGGTACACGAACTCTCCGTCCTCGTCGATGGCGTACCACCAAAGGAGGAACCGGAGCTGCTCGCGAGTGAACTTCCAGGGGACGCGCTTCTCGTCGGTCGAGCCCTCGCCGTCCAGGTACTGTGCGCACCATCCGGCGATCTGCCAGCCGAGGGTGCGCGCCGGCAACTTCCACTGCCCGAACGCATCCTTCTGCCAGGTCGGTCCGTGGAACTCTGGCTCCAGAGCCTCGATCTCTTCGAGGGTGAGGTTCGCCGTGGTAGCCATCGCTCACCCCCCGAGATCAGGCGTCGAGGCCGAGATCCTTCTTGTAGTCGGCGATGGCGAGGACTGCCGCGGACTGCACCTCGGGCTGAGGCTCGTGCAGTTCGATGCGCACACGGCGTCGGTCGCCCTCGGCGACAAGCAGCCGCTCGAATGCGGAGTAGATCGTCTGAAGCATCTGGCCCGACCGCTTCCCTGATGACTTGTAGAAGCTCAGGTCTTCGCACAACGAGTAGGCCAGGGCCCAGTCAGACTGCTGGTAGAAGTCGGCCTGACCGGACTCCTTCAGGGAGTCCCACAGGCGCTTCGCGATCGGATGCCAGCTCCGGTCGGCATTCGGCACCTTCGCGGGGCGGGCCAGGCCGCGCGTAACGGTCTGCGCACCTCCGCCCTTGCGCTCGCGGGGGCGAGCCAAGTCGGCTTCACGGTTGGGCACGGGGCCGGGCACGCCCTCACCTCCAAGTCACCTGCACAGAGGTCTCATTGGTTACCATGTACGCGCGTGCCTGAACTCTGTGCGATACAGCTTTTGCCTCTGTATCGCACAGAGCTCGTGTTCGCGCGCGGGAGAGCAACCCGCGCACCTCCGGCTAGACCAGGGGCTGGTTTGAGACGCCAAGCCAGCCCTCGGTCCCCTGGGGGACCACAACGCTCCGAAAGAGGACGTAAGCGAGACCGTGAGAGGGGACACCGTCCGATACGCGCTGACAGCGCCACAGAGGATTTGCTAAGCGTCGGCAGTCCCTCAGTCGAAACCACCTCGTCGGTGGTCGATCTGAGGCTGCCGTATGCCGGTTCGACCGCCAAGTTCGGAAGGCGCGTGCGAATCGATGGACTGGAACGCCATCACCCTCTACTTGCTCGGTCTCTTCAGCCTACTCAGCCTTGCCGTCACCTTGCTGACGTCGCTCGTCAAGCAGGTGCCCGACCTGGCGGAGGCTTTCCGCGCCGCGCTAAGGTCTCTGCGAGACGATCGGGACCGGCGGGCCGAAGATGACGATGCTGAGGCTTAGAACGCGCCGCCAGTCAGGAAATGCGCGGACAGCCACGCGAGAAACGCGAGCAGGGCGAAACGCCGGAGGCGCACGGCTCCGGTGACTTCGGGTCGGGGCTCATCGTGCCGGCCGATCCCGAACCATTTCCAGACGTGTTCGCTGAGGGTGTCGCCTCGTGCATCTCGGGCAAGTGCGGCTCCTTCAATCGCGGCGAAGGCCGCCAGCCAGGCAATCCACGTCCAGGACCAACCAGTCATCGGCAGCACCTCGCACAAAGTCAGTGGGCCCCTGAGGGAGAGTGATCCTCGGGGGCCGGCTTACGCTCAATGGGTCAGCGAACCGGAGCTTCACGCCTTTACAGCAGGCCGGGGTGTTCCTCGGTCCTGCGGAATCGCCGGTTGTGGCGCCGACGAATTGCGGCCTGGGCCGCGGCTCCCTCTTGGGAGGATTTAACCCGGTGATGCCACCCGCAGAGTGACTGAAGGTTGGATTCTCGGTGGTCGTCGCCGGGAAGTATATGGTCCACATCTGTGGCAGGTTCAGCGCATCGCGCGCCGTAGTCGTTTCGCTCAGTGCACCGATGACCGTCGCGGCGCAAAATTCGCGCTCTGATCTGAGGCCAGTTCTTGGGAAGTCGCGAGCGTCTATCGGAGGAACTCCAGGAAGGAATGATTCCTCCTCGCCATAGGTAAGCCTTTTGAGGCTTCCCTCTGAGCGGCCCTTTAGGGCCGCCAAGCGCAATAGGAGCTTCGCCTTTATGCCCCCGCCAGGGAACAATTACTTAAGCCTTACTGCCTCTACTTATATATAGGGAATGAGGAGGCCGCTTTCGGAAAGGGCAAGGGAGTGATCTGGACCACAGGCGACGGCGGTAGCCGGAGCCTGGCGGCGGCGAACGGCTGGTGTGCTCGACAGGGCGGCCCTGGCGGGCCGCGCTGGAGGGAAGCCCGAACGGGCTAGACAAACCGAAAGGCTAACTTGTACCTTCCGGGTGTGCCTGCAACGCAGGCGGCCCCGGCCAGGTGCGCTAACACCGGACCAGGGCCTACACCCAGGAGAGGTAGCTCCCAGATGCGAGTGCATCGTAACCGGCACGAACGTGCCTTCGTGGTGGTCCCCAACGAGGCAGCCCGGAACAAGAAGCTGTCCCTGGCCGCCCGCGGCCTGCACGTCACGCTGCTGTCCCTGCCGGACGGCACGAAGGTGACCGTCGAGTCCGTGACGGACCGCGTGGAAGAAGGCCGGCGCGCAGTCGCCAAGGCGTTCCAGCAGCTCGAAGACGCTGGATACCTCCGCCGCGACCGCTTCCAGAGCCCCGACTCGGGCCTCTGGTGCACCGAGACCCACATCTCTGATCTCCCGACTGACCGCTTCCCGGCGGTCGGTGAACCGGCTACTCGGTCTGTCGGCGGCTCTCCCAAGGGAGTAAAGAACCAGGGAAAGAACCTCCTCCCTGCGCCCGAGCCGACGAACGGCGGCCAGGAGCCGACCGAGGCCAGCACCGAGGAGGAGGGAGATAGCTCCAGCGACAAGAACCGCCCCTCGGCTGACGCCGAGGTCGGGAAGGCAGCCAAGGTGCTCTCGACCCTCGGGGCAGATGACCGCCGCCTCTCGCTCAGCGCCGCCGAAGTCCTGCGCCTGGCCCCGATCGCCGCCGAGTGGCTCACCGAAGGGCACAGCCCGCTGAAGATGGTCAGCGTCCTGACGGCCCGGCTGCCCGAACACGTTGACTCCGCCTACGCGCTGATCAGCTACCGGCTCAAGAATCAGAAGCCCGCGAAGCCACAGCCGAAGGCCGAGCGCCAGCCGGACACCAGGCACCGGTGCGAGGTCTGTGACGCCCCCTTCCCGATGGGCCGCACCGGCACGGTCTGTGCCACCTGCCGCTTCGAACTGGACAACGCAGCTGCCTTCCTCGCTGGCACTGTCGCGCCCCTGGCAGAGGCAGAGGTCGAGGACTTCCCCGACGCGGACCCGTACGCCGCAGGCGCGGCCCGAGTCCGCGCCGCCCTCGCCGCCTGACCTGCCACTGCGACACCTTGAAAGGCACACCCATGTCCTCGATGCACATGCCCTGGTACGCCCGCAGTGTCTTCACCGCTGGCAGGCCCCTCGTTCTCGTCGCCGCACTGGTCATGTCCGTCCCCGGCGAAATCCGCATGGCACAGCTCGCGGGCTGGCACGGCTGGATCACCTGGCTCATGCCGGTGTGCGTCTCCGCCTACGCCGCCTGCGCCGCCGTCATCTCCGACGTTCGCCGACGTGCCAAGGCTCCCGGCCGTGTCACTGCCACGATCGGAGCCGGGGCCGCCCTCGGCCTGGCACTGGCGGCCCAAGTCGTGGCACACCTCATCGACCGGGGATACATGGCAACCTCCGCCGTCCTCGTTGCCGCCGTGTCCTCCGTGCCGCCGCTCGTCGTGGCACACATGCTGCACATGGCAGCCATGCCGGCCGCCGAGGTCACCGCAGCCGAGCGGCTGCGCGACCTGGAAGAAGCGTCGGCGTACCTCGCTGGCGAAGTCGCCGAGGCCCTCGACCTGGCAGGCCGACAGCTCGTGTCCAAGTGCCACGGCATCCGAAACGACTACGAAGAGCTGTCCGCCATCGCGGACGAGCTGACCGCCGAAGCGGATGAGATGGCGGACGAGCTGACTGGCGAACTGGCAGCGGTGGAGAAGGAGGAGCAGACACCCCGGCGGCAGCGCTCTGCCAGGAAGGCCGTCCCGCTGACCGTCGTCAAGAACACCGTGGCGACCATGCAGGCCGAGGGCGCCACGGTGACCGGTCCGACGCTGGCGGAGCGGCTCGGTTGCTCCGTCCGATCTGGGTACCGGTACCTCGGCGAAGTCCAAGCTGCGTGACCCGCTGAACGCGCGAGCCCCGTCGCCGAGGGACGGCAACGGGGCTCGCAGGAATCGGTGGCGCGCGTGTGGCTCGCGAGGGGATCGTCAGCGCCCCCTCTCTAGCATCCGCAGGATGCGTTCAGCAAGAAGGCGAGCGTCGCGGCGTCGCGCTGGCCTCTTGGACCAGACCGCCGGCATGAAGATGCCGAAGAACACGATCAAAGGCATACTGATCGCCGCGACGGCGATCCAGGGGCTGACTGCGACCGAAGCTGAGGTGGCGGCAAGCGCACTCAGAGCGATCGGCAGTCTGCGGCTCACGGATCGATGCTGCTGGCCATCGCAAGAATCCTTTCGTCGGAACCAAGCCTGGCGGTGACCGGGTTCGGGTGGCTGAGAAACCCCGCTTCCGGTTGGCGCCGGTGCGCGCGGGACAGGCCAGGGACCGATAGCAAGGGCAACGTGCAGCATCAAGGCCGGAGAGCTGGCCTGCCCCCCAGTGACTTGCTGCCGCACCCGGAATTCACGAACCGCCGGTGCGGGTAGGTGAGGCGTACCTCGGGTGTAGAACGCACCGGTCGCCAGCCGTTAGGTGTAAGCACTTCGCCGCACATTCTGCCACGCCTGAGCGCTGCCTGAGGAGCCAACTACACCCTGCGGAGCATTGGTTGGGCGATGCGTCTTTCTCCGGACGACCCTGAAACCGTGGCAAAATCCGAGCGGCTAAGACTCAGCGGTCGGCGCGTGCACGTGCCGGGGGTCACCCCCCACCCCCCGTGTGCTGGGTTGTGCGCCTGCGGTGGTTCGCCGGGCGGATGGCTGGTGTAAGGTCCGCGCGCTATGGGCGCGTGCTGCGGGCAGGCAGGGCAGGGGAGGGCGACGGGCCGGAAGGCGTGCGACTGCGCACCCTTCGGGCATACCGGGCAGCGAGAGCCGGAGCGAATCCGGACAATGCGGAAGACTATTCGGGCATCCCGGTCACGAGGCTTGCATCGCTGGTTCAAGTAAGCCAATGTTTGGCCTGTCACCGCGACGGACACCGCAGCGGTCGGCCCGAGACACGAAGCCATGGAGGCGGGAACCGGGCGGCCAGCGAATGACCGGAGCGGGGGCGCTGCGGGTAAGCCGAAAGGCCAACTTGCACCAACGAGGACCGGCCCCTACGGTTGGGACTCACCGCAAAACTCAAGCCTGAACGGGCCGGAGTGCAGCGGAGAACGAAGCCGAAAGGTGAACTTGAACCGAATGGCCCGGACCTGATACGGTCTGGACCGAAGCGAAGGGTCGGGGCTCGCAAGGGTCACGGAAGGCCGCTTCACTCGAAGCCGAAAGGCGAACTTGAACCAAACGGCGAAGATCCGCTAGGGTCGGAACCACCGCAGGGCCGAGAGGCCAGGCGGATGACCTTCACGCCAGCATCCGGGCATCGGGTGCCCTACCCCGAGGGCTTCGGGGGCCGACCCTGCGAAGCGAGCTGTCGCAGGACTCAAGGCAGGCTGCTGCGAAAGCGGGGCCTAGGTGCTGCGAGCGAGCCGACCCGCGAAAGGTCGGTCCGACCGGGCAGTTGGGTCGGGGCGCCCGGACCGAGGCCGTCCCGCAGGGGCGGTACAGAAAGGCAGTGCCAGTTCCTTGAGAACTCAACAGTGGACGCGAAATTTACGCAGCGGACTGGAGCGCGGAAGCGCCGTGTCACCGGCCCTGTACGCCTGCTGAGGCAAGGGCCGGGCTGCGATCGAGAAACGCGAAGGTGCGAGAGGGACGCGACTGCGTCAGAACTCCGTACCCGACACATTGCCTACATACCAAACGTGTAGCGCCCGCCAGGCTTCGGCCTGGTGGTGCGCTGAGACCTCACCGGCCTCGGTCGGTGGGGTGCCAGCGCTCCATCAAGAGGTGGGGTGTATCAGCAGGCCGGCGTTAGTACCCGGCCTATCTGAGAGGGGACACATGTCCAGCACGGTGGTTGAGTTCGGTGTCAGCCTGAAGAAGGCGACGGATGTCGTGGACTATGACTTGGCCGAGCAGCTTACGTATCTGTCCGGCATCCTGTTTCAGACGCAGCGTCGGTTGGATGCGACGACTGCGGAGCTGCGGGCGGAGCGCGCTGCTCACTCCGAGGCGTCGTTGATTGCGATGTTGGAGATCGAGGGTCTCAAGGAGGCGAACCATGTCCTCGGGGTCAACCTTGAGTGGCAGGGGGACCTTACCCAGAAGTACGGGGACGAACTCGACGACGCACGACGCGACTTGGCGCTCCTGAAGGACAGCCTTCGGGAGACGCGTGAACTTCGTGATCGGCGTGAGGCGGACCTCCTTGAGGTAGTCGACGTCTTCCAGGGCAAGGCGGAGGCGCAGAGCAGGCTTCGCGAACGGATCGAGGAGAGTTTCGCCAGCTTCCAGAGTGATGTCACGGCTCTCCTGGCCCAGGGTGAGCTTCTTCGCTAGCCGAAAGGCTTACTTGAACCTTCCTGCCCTCTCGTGAGAGCCGAGAGGGCAGGAAGGCATGGAGGTGCTGATGTCCCAGGTTGGATTCAAGGTTGGTCGACCCGGTGGTGTTCTGCACACCCTCGACCGCGTCACGGAGTTCGCTCCGATCGGACGGTGCGGAGAGGTGATCGAGGTCGCCCAACCCGCGCCACTCCCAGGCCAGTTCAAGCGGTGGTGCCGCATGTGCTCGCTGCCCGCCGACGAGATCGAGTTCCTGACGGCCAGCCTCTGGCGCCGCGCGGGGTTCGGTCTCGTGCCGACGAACGGATTCCGCCCCGCCTCTTAGCGGGGACTGGGGGACAGGTCTGTCCGCGGCCGGCCTGTCCCTCCCGCATGGCGAAACGCCTGAGGTCGGGCGTCGTGGCGGGGTGGTGCCTGCTGCCTGACGAGTCGGCGATGTGTCGACGTTGCCAGCCAACGAACACGAAAGAAGAGGTCACATGTCCGCGAAGATCGTCCCTCCGGCAGAGGCGGCGTACAACCTGATGCTGATCGTTGCTGAGCCGTACCCCGGCATCCCGGGGGCAACTCAGACGACGTACATCCAGGAATACCTTTCTGGGGAGCCGGACGACGTTGAGCTGTTCGTGCCCAAGGGGTGGGAGCTGCTCGAAGACGAATCCGAGGTGATTGTCCGGGGTGATCACAACTGTGACTGCTGCGGGCTGGGGGTCGTCGGTCGGCGGTACTGCGAAGGGTGCCCGCGTGAGGAGTGGGAATCCTGCGACCCGGCGAAGTCGAACCACTGTTTCACCGGTTATTGCGACGGGTCGGAATGCTCGTTCGAGGGTGAGTGCGAACCTGCGCACGAAGTGCGTGTCTGGACCGAGGTATCGGATCTCCTGGGCCTCTGGGAGGTCAAGGCCGAGGCATCCGGACGGGTTCGAGTAACGCAGCGAGAGGGGTACGAGCGTGATGCGGAAACCGTATTCGAATCACTGTGGTCCGCATGGGGGTACGCCCAGGGGTGTGCCGAGATGCATGCGCAGACCCTTCGGGACGGTTGCCAGTGCGGGAAAGGGGACTGCGGTGTGATGTATCCACACGGAATCGGCGTCCAAGAGGTCACGACCAACCGTGATCTTTCTCGGACCTGAAAGGCTTAGTTGAACCAGGCGAAACATCCCCGCACGGGGGTGTCGTCGGGGGGTGGTTCCCCCGGCCTGACGAGTCGGCGTCTTGCCGACCTTGCCAGCCATCATCGCGAAAGGTAGAGAACATGCGCATTCGTAATTGGATCACCGTGCCCAAGAACCTTCTGGTGAAGGCACTTAATTGCACCCCGTGGGCCAAGAGCCGCAGGCTCCATGACGACCTCGCCCACGCTGCCGTGCATTGCTTCTATAAGGCACTGGACGAGATCCACGACTTGCATTCGCAGCTCGGTCAGGAAAACGCCCAGCGAATAGTCCTGCTGGAGCGGATCGAAACAGATGTCCGTGAGCGTCGAGCGCTGAACAGTGCACTAGCCGCGTTCGGTGACCAGTTTGATGACCGGATGCTCGCTATCTCCTTGGCTGAAAAGCTCGGGGCTGAAGAGGTCGCCGCGCTGGCCCACCTGCTTGCCGAGACCGGCCGGAAGGGGGCCGCCGACATGTGGCTTGAGCTTCACAACCTGGCCCGAGAAGACGACGACGTTGAGGACGCCGAGTTGGTTGAGGCGGAGGCTGCCTGACCGGCGGATCGGCATGCCTACACCCAGGCCGGCCGCCGGGTGGGGTCCTGCAACTAGCAGAGAGATGACCTGATTTCTACAAGGCGAAACCTCTGAGAGGAGGTCGTCACGGGTTTGGTTCCCGTGGCCTGACGATGCCAGCCAACGCATTGCCGGAACTCGAAGGATTAAGAGGCGACATGAAAGACGAAGACCGTTTCAAGGTGGAGTGCGCGTCACTGTTCAAGCACTACCGGAAGGCTTTGTGCCTGGCCCTGGAGCAAGAGCGTGAAAGTACCTTCGCAACTGCTCGGAAGCTCAGGGAGCACTCTTCTGGCCTCGTGCGTATCTGGGGTGATGGGCTTGCTCGGAGGGCGTCAGAGATCGAGACGTTGAAGAACTGGATCTTCTTTGGTGCCGAAAACGTCAGCGAGCTTGTCTCGCTGTACGGCGACACGATGCTTACGGCTGCGGTGTGGGGTGAGGCGGAAGCACTGGCAGCGATGAATGACGCCCACGAAGAGAGCGAAGTGAGCCGGTACGCAGCCCGAGCGGCGGACATGAATGAAATCAAGGTGCGCCTTACGAACATTCGCGACCGGTACTTCCCCGTGAACTCCTGTTCATGCTCCCGCTGATGGCGAAACGCCTTCGGGCGTCGCGGCGGGGTGGTGCCCGCTGTCTGACGATGCCAGCCGCATTTGTGAAAGAAAGAGAAGTACATGTCTGCCAACGAGGCAACCCTCGCGAAGATCCGCGCCATCCTCGCCAAGGCCGAAGACCCGGCCGCGACTCCGGAGGAAGCGGAGACGTACTTCGCGAAGGCTGCCGCCCTGATGTCGAAGTACGGCGTCGAGCGGGCGATGCTCGCCGAGGCCGACCCGTCTACGGACAAGCCGTCCACCCGGACCATCATTCTCAAGGGCTCGTACCTCCTCGACCGCGTGCAGCTCCTCAACAACGTGACCATGGCGCTCGGCGGACAGACCGTCCGCTGGCGCGTCTACGACTGGGAGTCGGGCAAGTACGCCCAGAACGTTGAGGTTCACGCCTTCGAATCGACGCTCGACCGCGTCGAGATGCTGTTCACGTCGCTTCTGCTCCAGGCGTTCAACGGCATGAAGCAGGGCGCCCCCGCGTGGGGGGAGTCCACGACCGCCTACCGCAAGTCCTGGCTGGCGGGCTTCTCCCAGTCCGTTTACCACCGTCTGACGCGATCCGAAGAAATCGCGGCAGCGCAGGCTACCCGCGAACTCGGGGGCCGCTCGGCCGAGCTGGTTCTCTCCAGCCGCGAGGACACCATTCGTGCACAGTTCAAGGCCGCGCATCCCAAGGTGCGCATGGCCGCTAAGCGTCGGCTCACCGGCTCGGGTTGGTCGGAGGGCAAGGCCGCCGGTCAGCGTGCGGATCTCGGCGACTCCCGTGTGACCTCCGGTCGTCGTCGGGCGGTCTCGGCGTGACCACGCTTACGGGCTTCATCACTCACAACGGCGAGCCTGACGGGATACGCATCGGGGTCTGCTTCCGCCATCCGGGCTGGGAAGCGGCCTGGGACGGCGAAGTGGGCGAGAACCTGCGTCGGTTCCGCTACCCCGACGGTGCAGAGCGTCACGTCTACATCGACGGCGACGGTCGCGCGCTGATGGTCGGCTGGTTCCCACCGGGCACCTTCGACGCTCTCTAACTCCTTCTTCATCGGGCCGCCCCGTCTCCGGGCGGGGCGGCCCCCTGCCTGAAAGCAGCACATGCACCGCGCCACTTTCATGATCTTCCACTTCGCCAACTCCAGTTGCCCTGACCGGATTACGTCCATGTCCGACGCTCGAATAGCGCTCTGCCTTGAGTCCGGAGTCGACATGGACGACATCGATCCCGCTTCGGGATACGACTACTCCCGCCGCAGCTACGACAGGGTCCGAGCCTCGTGGGTCGACCTGGTCCGCCAACACGGTGCCAGCCCGTTCTACGAGGTCCGCGACATCGAATCGGTGCGCGAACGGTGGGCCGAGAAGCGGCCCGAGTTCCTCGAAGGTGACGACTGGCTCTCTGCGGGCCTGGACGAACACCGCAATTTCATCGCCGGTCTGGGCCGCCCGTGCCGCAAGCCCGACTGCCTTGTCCACGAACCCGAACTGTGGCGACTGATCCAGGAGGACACGCTCGCCGCCTCCACCCCGACCGTTGACGAACTCCTCGACCTGATGGGGATCTCCGAATGACCTGGCGCTACGACGTGTACGAGTGCACGCACACCGACGCTGACCACCACGATCACGACTGCGTCGGCCACATGACCCTCCGGGGAGAGTTCCTCGACTACGGATACGAGGACGCGTTCGTCCTGGCGTACGACCTGGCCGAGAAGCACGGACACGCCGCCGTGTGGACGACCGCGCCGAACGGCAGCACCGCCCTGTGCTTCCAGCACATCCGCGGTGGCGGCCCCTGCGAGGCGTGCCCGCCCCAGCAGCCCCGAAGCGGCCCGTGGACGAGGCACATTCTCGGGGACCGGTTCATCTGCGAACGGTGTGCCGCACAAGCCCGCCGCGAGTGGGGCAAGAGCGCCGGATGGTCGGACAGCGAATGCCCCTGGTACCGGCCGGTTCTCCGCCGCGCGTCGGCGGAGGCGAGCCGGTGACCCCCCTCAACACCGAGCCGTGCACCGGGTGCGGGCGCGTACCCGAGCTGCTTGACGAAGACCTGACCTGCGGCCCCTGCCGCCTGCACATTCAACTGGGGAGAGCTGTGACCGACAGCAAGAAGTGGACCGTGGCCGCCCTCCACAAGACCCGAAGCGATGAACTCCTCATCGCCGCCGTGTTCGAAGGCCACCGGCACGACGAGAGCAGCGCCGTCTACACCAACGGGGAGCTGTACCGCTTCCTGCGCTTCGTGGAGGCCCCGACCGCTGACGCTGCCGAGCGGCTCGTACTGGCCGACTTCGACACGGCCGGCCTCGACGACGAGGACGAGGAGATCGCGGCGTGAAGAAGACCGTCAAGTTCTCGGTCGAGCGGACCACACAGGCCGAGGTCGAGATCAGCATCGAAGTCCCCGAAGAGTTCTTGGACGAAGACGGCGAGGTCTGCGACGACGAGGGCCTCCGGGACTGGGCGGACGAGAACCACAACTGGACCGACCAGGAGCTGATCTTCGAAGAGATCACGGACACCTCGGTCATCGAAGTACTGAACGCCTACTGAGACGGAACACCATGAACATCTCCAAGCGCATGCTCATCGCAGCCGTCACCGCGTGGTCGCTCGCCTGGGCGGTACTCCTCATACTCGGCGCTTCCGTGATCGGACACGCCAGTGCGCCCGTCGCCCCGCCTGCCATCTCGTTCGAAGACGAGCAGCGCGCTCTTGGGCGTGAGCCCTTCGGCGACGTGGACGACCACATGGACTGCTGGGCTCAGATCGGCGAGACCTCGTACATCGAATGCCGCGACGGCTACATGACGAGTTCCTGATGCGCGTCCGGCCCCCTCGTGAGAGCCGAGGGGGCCGGACGCGGGCGAAACCGGTGGTGAGCCGGTCGTGGGGGAGTGGTGTCCCCCACCTGACGATGCCAGCCAAATGAACACGTCAGCCCAACAACAGAACGGTATCCCATGCGCCTGATCCTTTGCCCCCTGCAAACCTGTTCCCGCCACCTGTTCGCGCAGCCGGACCGCACCTTCGCCTGCCAGCAGGCCCATGCAGTCGACCCGGACACGCTCGCGCTTCGGCCTGACGACGTGTGGTTGCCTAGCGCGAACGGTCAGCTCTTCTGTATCTCCACGCCGACCGCGAGTCTGCGCCGCATGCTCGACGCCGACCGGGAGTACAGCAGCGCCCCCATGGAGTACGACCTCGAACTCCCGCCGCTGCTCGAACTGAAGGACGCCGCATTCGAGTTGGTGGAAGCGCTAGACCTCGGGCTTCCCTTCCCGGCAGCGTCTGCCCGATGAGTACCACCCATGGAGCCGTAGGGCTCAATGCCGAGTCGGCCCGCTTCATGACCAACCACACGCACCGCGTCACGGTGACGTGGGGTGGGGGACGCGCCGTTGCCCACGTGTGGCAGGCCCAGCCGCGCATCGACTTCCGGCATGAGATGACGTGGTCCGGCAACCCCCTTGCCGTAGACCCGAACACGCTCCTGGGCGCGGTGCTTGCCCACGCCCAACTGGTCGGTCGCGAGGAGGCGGCCGAGCATCTGACCGCCTTGGACGTACGGAATGAGTTCGAACCGCTCGACTGGCGGGGACCCAGCGACCTGCCCGGCCGAGCCAGGGCCGAGTACGGGCTCCTGGAGACACGCCGATGAGCGCCGAGCACCTCGGGTGCCCGCGCTGCCGAATCTCCCGTGACATCTCCGTGAGCGTGCGCGAGTGGGCGTTCTGCGTCCTGTGCAAGTACGGAGGATTGTGGGGGGAGTTCATGTTCTGCCTCTGCGAGGGCTACGAGTGCCGGCCATCGAAGGGGCGCCGTCGAAAGCTGCTCGCGCCCGCCGGCCTCGGCTGCGGGTGCGCGTCCAGCACCCCCGCGTGTAGGGCCAGCCGATGAGACACGTCGTGCGGAAGCGCCCGGAGGGCCGCCTCCAGTGCACTATGTGCCGGGCCAGCTTCGAAGAGATGAAGGCCGCGGTGGCGGCCAGGTACGAATGCCCCGGCGTCCCTCTGGCACACGGCGTGCCCGGCCAGCGAGAGCACATCGTGTATCCGACATGGGGCCGAGACCGGTCCTGCGCCGGGTGGGGTTGCGAGGAGCCCGACCCCACCCACGAACACGGGCCCGGAAGCCCGCTCTGCGACGAGATCACGTGCGGACTCTGCATGCACGAATGCGACTGCGATGTGTGCCGGGGCAAGGTCCGCGCCCCCGGCCTCTTCAAACTGCTCGACAGCCGCGAGTAACAACATCAACCCGAAGGGAACACCATGAACACCGACCTTGAAACCGCAATTGCCACACTCCAGGTGGGCGACCACGTCAAGGCGAACGGCACTGACACGAGAGGCCACGACGTGACCCGCGTGGGCACACTGCTGGCCGAACCCAAGGCAGTCACCGCCCAGCGCAACGGGATCAAGACACCAGCGTGGCGACTCTTCGTCGGCCCCGCAGGCACCGACCCGAGCGTCCGCTCGACGTGGACCACACTGTTCCACGACGCCGGAACGGTCACGCTCGCCGATGAGCCCAGCCCGGACGAATGGACGAACGCCAACTTCGGAAGCGTGCCCGGCATCCGTATCGGCACGCCCAACCTCACCTTCCGGTACGGCGGTAAGGGCGGCAAGCGCTTTGCTGAACCGGCCCTCGACGTGACCGTGTTCGTGACGTACACCAGCGACGGCAAGTACTGGCTGCGGGACGTGGCGACCGGCGAAGTCGTGGAGGAGTGCACCTACGCCCGGAAGATCTGGTGGGCCCCCGCAGCGAAGGCGGAGGAGCCACAGAGGGCAGAGGAGATTCTCCCGGAGCCGGAGCCGGAGCCGGAGCCGGAGCCGGAGAGTGTCGGGTCTCCCCGGGGCTTGAGGCGAACAGGTCGCAAGGGGCTTCCGCTCATCGGGCTTGCCGGGGCCGCTCGGGCGGGCAAGGACACCGCCGCCGAGATCTTGCTCGACCTGGGGTGGCAGCGCAGGGCCTTCGCCGACCGGCTACGGGAGTTCCTCGTCGCCCTTGACCCTCTGGTCGACGCTGTCGACGAACCGTACCTCGTCCCCCTGGCCGACGAGGTCAAGCGGGCGGGCTGGGCCAAGATGAAGAACTACAGCGTGACACTGCGCGGCTTGTACCAGAGGGCCGGGACGGACGCCGGCCGTGGTGTCCTCGGCGAAAACGTCTGGGTTGACAGTCTCTTCCGGGACTACGAGGAGTGGACTCGCCCCACGGTGATCACGGACGTGAGGTTTCCGAACGAGGTACGAGCCATCCGCGAGCGCGGCGGCTTGGTCGTGCAGATCGTCAGGCCGGGCCGACAGCCGATTCCCGAAGCTGGGCACATTAGCGAGAACGCCCTCGTCGGGTGCGACTTCGACGCCACCCTGATCAACGGTGGAGACCCCCAGCGAATCCGCGAGCAGCTTCGCACGTACGTCGCCGCGAATGGGCTACTTGAACCACACGCCCTGAAAGGGTAAGTTGAACCACGAGTACGGAGGTTCTACATGACCACCCTGAACAGCCCCGAAGGGCTCCGCGCGCTGCCGGTCGGCGCGATCTTCACCGACGCCGAACAGGACACCGCCCGCAAGGTGGGCGACAACGAGTACCTGGTGACCGGGGTCGGCTCCGCCGTCACCGATCAGTTCTTCGCCTTCCCGGTGGAGCTTCATAGCTGATGCGGCTGACCCCCCGCCGCGAAGAAGTCGAAGCAGTGAAGGCGCTGCTGGAGTCCCCGGATTTCAGCAGCGCCGACCAGATGGCCAAAGCCGTCATTAAGGAAGTCGCCGAGATACTCCAGATGCGCGACTGGGTGGCCCTCGTCCACACATGGGCGGACGGCCACCGCGGCCTCAATTTCGCGCCCTTCGGCAACGAAGCCGAAGCTCAGTCCTTCGCCACGAAGATGGCGTTCGGAGGGACCGGGCGACTCGTACGACTCAGCAGCCCAGGCGTGATGCTCGCCAACAGCGAGGGCAAAAAGGGCTGGAAGGGCTACTGCCTCCATTCGGAGTGCGGACACGCACCCTTCACCCACTCCGCCGCGAGCGCCGCCCGAGGGGCCTGCCAGATACCCACCTGCCCGTGTGACCGATTCAGAAAGTGAGACCAGCATGACCGTCAGAACCGTCGAGTTCGCCCCGTGCGCCTGCGGCAGGGAGCGCGGCTACGCATCCGAGTACCAGGCGGCGAAGGCGCTCGGCAAGGTACAGGCGAAGCGGGACCGGGCGAGGAGCCACATTGGTACCCGGCGGGGCCTCGTCCGCGAGAACCGGACCTACGAGTGCAGCGAGGGCATGTGGCACCTCACCTCGAAGTCTCGTTCGGAGTACCTCCACGAGGTCGCCGCTTGAGCTACAGCGAGAAGGCCATCGCCAACGGCTGGGGCTGGGTCCTCGGGGTGCATGGTCAGGAGTGTCGGGTGGAGAGGCCGGCCGGCCCCGGCTCCCGGCGGCGGAGGGTCGAGCCCACGGCCCAGACGGTCAACATCGCCCGGCTTCTCGGCGACATCGCCAGAGCCCTTGGGCTGGAATTGCCTTCGCACGACTCGGCAGCCGATCACGTTGAGTTCATTTTCGACGCGATCGGCCGGCTGCCTGGCGAGCAGAGAATCGCCCTCCACGCCGTCCTCCTTGCTCTTTGCAGCGAGGCCGGCGGCCAGTGACCAAGCTGCTGACTCTGGACGAAGTGGCCGCCTACCTCGACCGGCCGAAGAGCTGGGTCTATGGCAACTGGCGCCGCGTTGAGATCCCATTCCGGCGCATCGGCGGTCAGCTCCGCTGCCGCCCTTCCGACCTTGAGAAGTGGGTCGACCGACAGCACGTATGAGCTTCCGCGCCGACCGACGTACCGGCCTGCGCGGCTGAAGGAAAGGAGCGTGACATGTCTGTAGGGAAGCGCTGCAAGTGCCCCTGCGTGTGTGCCGAGAAGTGCAGACACAAGAGCCGGCAGACGTGCCCGTGCCGGGCCAAGTGCCAGTGCGAGCGCGTTGGTTGCTCGCATGGCTGGACCGCGCGGGTGCGCGACGCCAACAACGAACCGGCCGATATGACCTTCGAGAAGAAGGTCGACGCCCAGGCGTACGAGAGGAAGGTGCTCGACGCCAAGGACAAGGGGGTCGCGGTTCGGCCGAAGAATTTGCGGACGACCTTCCTGGAGTACTCGAAGGAGTGGGTCGAGAGACCCGGCCGCAGGCCGGGCACCCAGGAGTCCTACGAGATGAACATGGCCAAGCACATTCAGCCCGCGTTCGGAGGGATGCTCCTGCATCGCATCGATGCGCGGATCGTTCAGCGCTGGATCGATCACGAGCTGATACCCAAGGGGCTGGCGCCCCGGACCGTCCACCTGATCTACAAGACGTTCCGGGCGTGCATCAACTCCGCCGTCCGGAAGAGGATCATCCCGTACTCGCCCTGTGTGGACATCGTCCTCCCGGAGGTCACCCGGAAGAGAATCGTTCCTGCAACCCGCGAGCAGGTGTGGGCGCTGTACGAGGCGATGCCCGCGTTCAGCCGCGCACTGATCATGGTGGGCGTCGGCTGCGGCCTGCGGTCCGGCGAGGCGTTCGGCCTGTGCCGGGACAGCATCGACTTCGAGGCCGGCACGCTGACCGTTCAGCGCCAGGTGGTCATCATGAAGCACAAGAAGAGCGTGCTGGTCGACTACAACAAGACCAAGACCTCGCACGGCCGCGAGGTGCCGCTCCCCGCCTTCGTTCACCGCGCGCTGCTGGAGCACCTCGACACCCAGTCGGTGTTGGTGGACGAGCAGGGGCGCGAAATCCTGTTCCGCTCCTCGCGGGGCAACATCATCCGCCGGAACGCCTGGTACAAGACGTTCAAGCGCGCCTTGGAGCAGGCGGGCCTCCCCGAGACCTTCCGCTTCCACGACCTTCGTCACTCTTTCGCATCACACGCGCTGGACCAGGGCGTGGCCGAGTCGACGGTGCAGCTCTACATGGGCCACGCCTCGCCGGACGAGCTTCGTGAGGTGTACCGGCACCAGGTGAAGGGGGCGGCCTCCCGCGACCGGAAGGCGCTCGAAGCGGTCTTTTTCGAGGAGACGGACAAGGTTGAGATTCCGGACGAGGTGTTTGAGGACGGGGAGCCCAGTGCCTAGGCGCTATCCGAGGTTGCGTCCTATCAGACCGGTTGCCGGTGACGATCTGTGCACTCGTATGCTTACGCATCTGATCAAGGGGGGCTCATGCTGTCGGACAGGGTGTACAACTTCACTCCTACCATCGTCGTGGCTGGGGTGTTGGCGCTTGCCGCGATCTACCCCGTGCTGAGATTGGCGAGGTTGAAGGGGGTCCCGGTCGGACTGGCGCTACTCCACTGCTGGGCGTGGATCGGAGTACTGTCGGTGACGATCGTGCCGGACACTGCTTCCCTCAACGGGATGCTGGACGGGACGAGGCCCCCCTCCGCACGCAGTTGCTACGTGGGGGCGAGCCCCTTGGACATTCTGTCAATCGGGGAAGCCCGTCTGAACACCTTGCTGTTTGTCCCGCTTGGTCTGTTCGCCGTCCTGGCCTATCGTCGGCCTCTTGCCGCTTTGGTGGCAGGGACCCTCGGCTCCGTGATGATCGAGGCCGCTCAGCTGGCCATCAACGCTGGCCGGCAGTGTGATCTTTTGGATCTGTATGCCAACACGGCGGGCACAGTCGTAGGCGTCGCTCTTGGCTGTCTCCTACTGCCTCTGCTGAAGCGACGCCTCTCGCCCCTTCGCAACGCGAACTTGGGTGGGTCGCGATAGGGCTTGCCTTCCGTCGGCCCCGGCGTCGTCGACGCAGGCGAATGTAGCCAGCGCAACGACGAGACCGCAGCTGACGGCCCGCCAGGGGCGGCGGCAACGGCCCGCTCTCCTACTCGGGTGTGGCGATTGGGTGGCGATCACCCCTCTGGGAGCGCCATTTGCCCAGGTCAGAGGCCGTAAGGCGACTGTTCCCGGCGTACAGCCCGACTCGTCTGCCGCCACCTGCTGTTTTGTCTCTGAAAGGGCCTCTGACCTGCGTCGGAGGCCCTTTCTGATCTTTCAGGAGCTTGCCGTGTTACGCGGCGAAAAGGGCGATGAGCCCGGGGCCGGGCGCGCTGTTGGCTCTCAGCGTTCCTGCCCGCGCGGGAGGACTGTCCTCCACGACCGCCGGCTGCCGGCCTTACGGGGGTGGAGAGGGTCGTGCGTCCAGTCGCCGGCAGCTGCCACGAACGCCGCCTGCGGCTCCGCCTGTTCACCACGGCAGGTCAGCTCGTGACCACCGGCCGTCGACGAATCCTCCGCCTGGCCCGGCACTGGCCCTGGACCGCTCACATCACCGCCGCACTCGACCGGCTCGCACTCCTGCCGAACCCCGGCTGACCAGCAACATTCCCGTCCCTACGACAGCAGCCCGACATCGGAGCAGTGGAATCCGGCGCCTCCCCGAGACGACACTCGGGCCCTCAACCTGTCCACTCTCCGCCCACGGCACGAAAACGGCCCACCGACTTCGTCGGCGGACCTCATGAAACGTCGAGGATAACGCCCCGACCGCGACACGGTCTGACAGACGCTCACCAGCTGACTTCGGCTGACGTTCTCGGCATACCAACAACGACCAGAATGCACCAAAATGCACCGAAGTTGCCGGTATTGAGGCTAGATCGCTACATAACGTGAGAGGTACATCAGAGTTGCGGCGCATAGTCGAGGCGCTATTCGGCCAAATTTGCCTTGTAATCCAGTCGGCCATTAATGCCTTGACAGCCGCATATTCCAGCCGCGATGATCTCTACGTCCGCAGCGAATCGCATCTACGTTCGATTTGAAGGAGGAGATAAGGAGGTTTGCACCTCGCGTGCACACCAATTCCATGATCTCCAACTCCATTTACCTGCGACGCGCGCGGCGCTGAGGCTTCCTCACGTTCAGCGCTGGCGACATCACCCAAGAGGGGCTCCCGGCCGGGATGCCTGGAAGCAATGGCCGAAAGCCCCTCAAGTCGGAACACCACATCTGGAGGGATGTATTATGCGCTCCACCCTCAGTATAAGCGCAAAACGATGGTCTGTAGCACTGTGCGCCGCAGCTACGGCAACCCTTATGTCCGTTTCGTCTGCAAATGCGGCAGGGACCACTGTCGTGGCCTACACCAGCGATGGTCCCGGCACTCTCGGCGCCAAGGCGATCTCCCACGGCGCCGGGGATCCGGAGTTCTTTGAAGTGTGTGACACCAAGTCCGACGGCCTGAGGGCCTGGGCGCAGTTCACCTGGGACGGAAGCACGGTGACGCTGGAAGACGCTGACGGCGCCTCGGACTTCTGCCAGGACCCCAATCCGCACGCCACGTCGCGGCAGATTACGGAGGGGAGGACGATCAACGTCAAGGTCTGCCTCAGGGACGGTGCCAGTGGACCGCTGACGAGCTGTGGATACGTCACCGGGAAGTCGTAGCCCTATACTGCGCCTGTAGCTCGGGGGTGGCCGTTGATATAACGGCCACCCCCGAAGGGCGGCTTCAGGAGCGTAATTGTGCGTGAGTACTTTCTCATTGCTTGTGTTGCGGCAGGCGTGACTTTTCTGCTGACTAACCCAATCCGGCATCTTGCGGTGGCAACGGGGTGGGTAATTGCCGTACGCGCGCGGGACGTGCACGAGTTCCCCATTCCGAGAGTGGGGGGCATCGCCATGTTCGGAGGCATGCTCGCGGCACTTACAGTTGCTGAGCACCTGCCTCGATTGCAGCGAGGTCCAGATTTGCAGAGTCTTCGCGCTATCCTTTCGGGTGCTCTGATTGTTTGGCTGGCCGGCGTAGTAGACGACAAGTTTGAACTTTCAGCCCTTACCAAGATAGGCGCCCAACTCATCGCCGCAGGCGTTATGGTTTATCAAGGGCTTGCAATCCTCTGGCTTCCCATCCCCGGCGTTGGCATAGTTGCCCTTTCGCCTCTAATTAGCACGCTATTGACGGTTGTTGCGCTCTTGGTGGCGATAAATGCGGTTAATTTTATCGATGGTCTTGACGGCCTCGCTGCTGGCGTGGTTGCGATCTCCGGCGGTGCGATGTTCCTGTATTGCTATCGACTCTGGTTTAGTTACGGGATGGAGTCTGCCGCACCTGCAGTGGTGATTTCGGCCGCCACGACTGGAATATGCCTAGGCTTTTTGTTTCACAATGCCCATCCAGCCCGAACTTTTATGGGCGACTCTGGCGCAATGCTGTTGGGTCTATTGCTTTCTGCGGCGTGCACATCCTTCCTTAGTCAAGCAGACCCGGATGCATTGATCCAGCAATTCGGAGGCGAACGAGCTACTGTGAAATCTGCACTTCCCATGTATTTGCCCCTGATCCTTCCGGCGGCTGTGCTGGCTCTTCCCCTAGCCGATTTGATTTTGGCTGTACTGCGACGCCTTTGGCGCGGGGAGTCGCCGTTTTCCGCAGATCAGGGACATCTGCATCATCGTTTGATGCGGATCGGGCACTCGCACCCTAGGTCAGTGCTCATCATGTGGATGTTGTCGTCCCTGTTCTCATTCGGCTTCCTCGCTTACTCGGTTCTTCCGGTAACTGGTACTGCGCTTTCGATCTTGGTGCTAGGTGGAGGAGGTCTGCTGATTTTGGTGCGCACTAGGGCAAAGATCAGTGGTCAATAATAATACTTATCGCGACAATTGCCAAAAGGGCCACACCGACAAGCCATCCCAGCATCGCCCCTTTCTCGGAATGGGCTCGGTACTGTCGATCTTCGAACGCCTCCTCTCTGTCGGTGATGCGTTCGTGGATTTCCGCCGCGGATGGATCTTCTGCGAGCTCTTCTCGCGCAATCCGCACGAGTCGAGCAAGGTCCCGATCTGACAATCGCCCCTTTGGGGTTGGCGTGGAATCTTCACTCATTGCGTACCTCGCATTTTGTCGTTGGATTTCTGTACATCACTTTGCTGTCCAGCCCGATTGATCCCATCAGCGGGAAACTTAATACGGTTTCTCCTCAAATGAAATACGCTAGCAACGATAGCAATTCCATCGACTTGCGGCAATGCCTGTACGGGTTTGTCCGGCGCCACGTGAGGGTATAGCCGGCCACGTACGCTTAACCTCGCGCTTTCATGAAGCGGACTGTCCGACGGGTGGGCAGGTAAGCGAAAAGCGCCTCTGACCAGCAAGAATGAGGATTGTCGAGGTCCTTGTTCCTGCTTCAGCCGGAGGCACTTCTCAGGTGAAGCAGCGTATCGGTCGTACCCGCGTGTCCGCGTCGAGGGTGGTGGCCGGGCGGTGGTCTCGCAGGCCGGGGGCGTGCTGCTGGTCGAGACGGTCCGCAAGGCCGGCTTGGACACCGCGATATCAGCGGCGCTGGCGCCGTGGCGGAAGGCTCGGGCGGTGCACGATCCGGGCAAGATCCTGCTGGACGTGGCCTTGGCGGTCGCGATGGGCGGGGACTGTTTCGCGGATGTCGCCATGCTGCGGGCGGAGCCGTCCGTGTTCGGGTCTGTGGCCTCCGACCCGATCGTCTCCCGCCTCATCGACGCCCTCGCGGCCTCCGGGGAAAAGGCCCTGCGGGCGATCCGTGCCGCGCGGGCCGAAGCCCGGGGACGCGTCTGGCGGTTGGCCGGCTCCAGAGCGCCCGATGCCGACGGGACGGTGACCGTGGACCTTGACGGGGTGCTGGTGATCGCGCCTCGGACAAGGAGGACGCCGCACCCACGTGGAAGCGGACCTACGGACACCACCCGCTGATGGGATTCGTCTACCACGGACCGGGCGGCACCGGTGAACCGGTCGCGGCCCTGCTCAGGCCCGGGAACGCGGGCTCCAACACGGCGGCCGACCACATCACCGCCACCCAACTGGCCCTGGCCCAGCTGCCGAAGAAGTACCGGCGCGGGCGCCGGACGCTGATCCGCACCGACTCCGCAGGCGGCACCCACGACTTCGTCGCCAGGCTCGCCCGGCGAGGGCGGTGGCTGTCCTACTCGGTCGGCATGACGGTCACCGAGCAGGTCCACAAGCACGTGCTGAAGGTTCCGGCATCGGCCTGGACGCCGGCCGTCGAGACCGGCGGCGAGATCCGCGACGGCGCCTGGGTCGCCGAACTCACCGGCGACGTCCAGGACGGCTGGCCCAAGGGCATGCGGCTGATCGTCCGCAAGGAACGGCCCCATCCCGGGGCACAGTTGCGGCTCACGGACGCGGACGGCATGCGGCTGACGTGCTTCGCCACCAACACCTCGGGGCGGCCGATCGCCGAACTCGAACTCCGTCACCGGCTGCGAGCCCGCGCCGGGGACCGCATCCGGGCTGCCCGAGCCACCGGCCTGCGGAACCTTTCCCTGCACCGCACCGCCCAGAACCGGATCTGGCTGGAGATCGTCCAGATCGTCCAGATCGCCCTCGACCTGCTGGCCTGGATGCCGATGCTCGCGCTGACCGGCAAGGCCCGCCTCGGGGAGCCCCGCCGCCTGCGGCTCCGCCTGTTCACCACGGCAGGTCAGCTCGTGACCACCGACCGTCGACGAATCCTCCGCCTGGCCCGGCACTGGCCCTGGATGGAGCAGGGGACGTCAGAGCCAGGTGAGGGCGTGGCTCACGTCCCACGGGAGGTAGTCCTCCTGGCCGTCGTCGGCGAGGTACGCCGTGCCGTCGAGGACGACGAGTTCGGTGCCCAGGTAGTGGGCGAACGGAAAGTCCGGGTTGACAGCGAAGCGGATCGGGAGGTAGGGGTCGAGGTCCTGGAGCTGGCGCAGGAGGTGGCCGACGGTGAGGTGAGCGGGCATTGAGACCTTCATGAGCGTGGCGGGAACGGAGCGAGAGGGCGTGGGCCTCGTCAGGACCCGGGCGTCGAGGTCGTCTCGGCGTCCTCCGCGTGCTGGGCGAGGTGGCGTCGGCGGCGCTCGTTCACGTAGCCCTTGCCGGACTGCCGCAGCTCCCAGCCGCACGAGCAGACGGCCTGGGAGTACGCGCGTCCGGGGCATTCCGGGAGGAGCGGCTTGCCGGATACGGAGTGCTTGTGGGACGCCGGGCAGACGGTGTCGTCGGCGTGGTGATGGGTGAGCTGAGCGCGGAAGGGCATAGCGGATTCCTTCGTGATGCCGAAACGGAAAGTGGTTGGCAAAGTGCGTGCCCATTCGTTGAAGTCGGCTACCCAGAAGCGGCGTTCGCCGAGGCGGGCGGCTCGGTGGCGTACCCGCTTGGAGCTGCGCCCGTACTGTCGGGGCAGGTAGAAGCTCGTGCGGCGGTAGCCGGGGCGGGTGGCAAGGAGCATGTGCACGGGACGGAAGTCCCTTCGACCGGGGTGGTCCTGAGCCTGGCGCCTCCTGAGTAGGGGGTACCGGGCATCGGGAAGCCGGTCGCTGCTGCGGCTGACGGTCACACCAGGTGGTAGCGGCAGGTGGACGGAGGGGTGGCGCGATCGCCGTTGACCAGGCCGTCCGCGCCGAGGTGTTGCAGGGAGCTGGCGACGTGTTCGTCGGACAGGCCGGTGGCCTTGCAGATCGAGGGGAGATCAGCGTCCGGGTGGTGCGCGAGGTGAGCGACGACTCGGGCGTCGTTGGAGCGCACGGTGTCCTGGAAACGGCCCACGATCCAGGCGAAGGAGGCACCGACACCGACCAGACTGAGGCCGAGCGTCTGGGTGTTGGGCTCGTGGCTGATGAGGTAGACGCCGGTGCCGGTGACGGCGAGCGAGCCGACGCTGCCCACGATCTTGACGAGGCCGTCGTGGTAGAGGGTCATGGTGGATTCCTTCGCGCGTGAGTGGTGGAGAACGGCCGGTCGGACGACCCGGCCCGTGGTGGGGTGGACCGGGCGGTGTTCAGCGGGCGGGCTGAGCCACGAGAGCGGCGATGAACCCCGCGACGGCCTCGGAGGGCGTGAAGAGGCCGAACTCCTGTACCCACGGCTCGGCGTCGGAGGGCTGCACGCGGACGTGCCAGACGATGTTGCGGGACCAGGCCCCGCGGTCCTCGGGGAGCCAGCCGACGTAGACGCGGCTGTCCGGGCTGGTCGCGTGGACGTTGGCCTCCGAGGTGTCGACGATCGACCAGCCCAGGTTGTCGAGCAGGCCGAGCACGGCGTCGGCGCAGTGATCGGTGGAGAGCCAGTCGCGGTCCTGGACGGTGGTGCGAACGGCGGGCAGGAGGGCGGCAGTAGAGCTGTTCACGGTAGTGGTCCCTTCGTTGACCTGCGGTTTTTCCCGACACCCGAACGTTGACATGCAGTGTGCCGAAGTCCGTAGTCCTTTCCCGGAAGGAGGCGTCTGCCGCGGGCGAACTGGCCTGTCGGGGTTACGGGAATGGATCGGTGGGTGCGGGTGTCGTACCTGGGTTGCGGCAGCGCGCCGCAGGACCGAAGGGGGAAGCCGGGATGGGCGAGCAGAGCAGGCACTGGGACGGTGCCGGGCTGGAGCGCAAGATCCTCGCGGCGGGACGGCCGTGGACGGTGGGCGACATCGCGATGGTCGCCGACGGCCAATGGGGCATCGGAGCCCAGCGGTTCAGACGCCGGGACGAGGACGCGGTGGTGGAACACCGGATAGGGGACGGGCGCCGCGTCGAGTTGACGGTGGAGGAGCTGGCCCGCGCGGTGGGCTCCCGCATCGGGGATGCCCACCGCGACGAAGACCGCACCTGACCGGTCAGCGGCGCGGCCCCCGGCCGGCCACGGGCGCGCTGGCAGCGGCCGACGGAGCGGGCTGGCCGGGGCCCTGGTCCCCGGCACGCGGTGCGTGCCCGGTGCGGGCGACAGCGGCCTGGGCCAGCCGGACCGCCGGCCCCCGGTCCGCAGACCGGGTGGCGTCCCGCGCCTCGATCACGTGGCTGATGGCCTGCAGAGACGTGCGGCTCTCCGCCTGGGCCACACGTAGGTCCGCCGCCGAGCCGGTGATCCGTTCCAGGTCGTAGAAGGCCGGCACATGGCCGGGGCGGGTGAGCGCGTGCAGACGGTCCGTATGTACGGCCACGGCGTTGTCCGTGACGACCAGAGCTGAGCGGATGTGCATGACCGAACGCAGGAGGGCGTCCTCGGCGGGGCGCTGGACCGCGAGGCATTCCAGCACGTCGATGGGATGGCCCCAGGCTTTCTCGATCATGGTGGTGGCCTGGTCGAGGGCGGTGGTGGACATGGTGAACTCCCTGGCAGGACGAGAGGGGTCAGCGGCTGCGTCGCGTGCTCGACGCGCTGACAGCCGGACTGGAGGACCGGGGCGGTGCGGACGCCGTGGACCCGTTCTGAGCCCCGGACGTCGTCCGGCTGCGGGCCGCCATGACCCGGAGGTCAGCCGCGGTTCGCGGGAATCCAGCGGCACGGTGGACAGCCTGGGTGACTGAGGTGCGGCGTACGTCCAACGGGGTCGGCGCCCGGGGAAGCCCCGGGTCGGGACGGGCGATGCCGGTCGGGCGGACAGGGGCGAGCGTGACCAGGTGGGCCAGGTCGTGGTCGAACTGGTGGCGCTCGCGCTTGACGGGTGCCTGGTCGGCCATGGCGGCGGCTGTCGCGGCGACCAGGTGGGAGGGAGTGCGGGCGGTAAAGAGGATCTCCGCCCGTGTGCCCCATCCCGGAGGGCCGGACCACAGCTCGACGGTCTGGTCGTCCCCACCGTGCAGGCGGTTGTCGATCACGACGCCTGCCTGTTTGTCCGGCGCGATGATCTCGATGGTGCCGCGCTCGGCCCCGCCGCCGCGCTCCCAGCCGGCGTCGATCAGTGGCTGGACAGCATCAGCCCAGTAAGGCGATGGACGGTTCAGGAAGCGCACGTCGCTCTCGAACGGGGAGGATTCGGCGTAGTCGTGGGCCAGGGCGGCGGTGAGACCGGCGACGATCTCGGGCGGGGTGAGGTGGTTGGCCGTTGCCGTCCACCGTGGTGCGGCGAGGGCGTCCTCGGACGCGGTGATCTTCCACAGCTCGAAGTCGTCGCCGAACCAACCGACTCGGATCCGGTGATCGGGGCTCGTGACGAGAAGCTGGCAGGGTGCATCGCCGAGATTGTGGTGCGGCCAGTGAGCGATGGGAGCGAAGCTGGCGTCTCCGCTTTCGCCCACCCCGGCGAGGTACCGGGGACTGACCAGTAGTTCTTCGTAGGGATCCGGGGTGGTGGACGACAGGCCGGTCATGGTCGGGGCTCCGGGAAAGAGGAGGGGAGCGCCCGCGTGCCGAGCGGGAGGGGTTGTTCAGCAGAACGCGGGGGCGAGGCGGGAAGGGGGATGCGCGGTTGGCTCTCCACGTCATTTGGATCACCGGTTCCGGGGGAGGGGTGGCCGGGCGGAGACGGCTGTCAGCGTCCACGGTTGGGGCTGGGGAGCGTGGCTGAACAGGGTCGGTGCGAGCGGGCTCCGGCGCAGGGCTGCTGCCGTTCGAGCGCTGCCCGCCCCCGGCGGGACAGGGCGGGAGGGGGCCCGGCTTGCCGACTTGGAAGGAGCGACCGTGGAGGAAAAGCGCTGCGGTGCGATTGAGTTGCACCAGTGGTCGACGCTCGCATACACCGGTCCCAGGGCTCGGCCCGCGTCGGTCAGGAGGTAGCGGGCGCCGTGGAACGGATCGGCGCGTGTGACCAGGCCGTCGCTCTGGAGCCGGTGCAGCCGATACTGGGCGCTGCCGGTGTCCATTCCGGTCTCCTCGGCGATGTGGGTGAACCGCGTGGGGCCGCTGGCGAGGAGTTGCAGCACAGCGGTTGTGTGCAGAGGGCTCAGGCGCCGCACGGCATCCTCGACTCGTTCCGCACCGGCCATCGTGCCGAGCGAGAGGTGCGCGTGCGACCACTCCGACAGGGCGCGGTGCACCGGAGACAGCGATGCGCCGGCCGCGCTGAGCTGATAGGGGGCCCCGTGCAAGTCAGGGCGGGTAACCAGTCCGGCTGCCTGCATGCGGGGGAGACGCTGGCCGATGGCCCTCTCGGTGGTGAAGGGGAGCGCGGCGGCGACTTCCCGCGCGGGCATCGGGCGGTTGTGCTGCGCGAGGGTCTGGATGACCCAGGTCGTCCACCGGGGGGCGATCCGGGACAGTGCCTCGTCGACGCGTCGTGCGTCGGCCGCACCGATGGAGTCCGAGGACGGAGGGGGGCTGGACATGGGGATGTCCTCTCTGGGCAGGTCAGCGGGATCGGGGGGACTTGCTAGCCGCAGGCGGCGGCGATGGGGTATGCGGACCGGCTCCAGCGCGGGGACTGGAGCCGGTGACGGTGCTGGTGCGCCGGAGCGCGGCGGAGACGAGTGACGAGGTCGCACGACTGTCCCGCAGGGCCGCCACTCCCTGGTCCGTGAGGGAGAGGGGCTGACCGTCGTAGAGGCTCGCGGACGTGTCGGGCACGATCAGGCCGTCGGCGATGCACCGTTCGATCGTGGTGGGCCAGATCGCCGGATCGCTGGGATGTACGCCGCCGACGTAGTGGTCTCCGAAGCCCGTTCGGCAATAGCGCAGGCCCCCGGCCTCGACCGCTTCGAGAGCGCGGAGCTGCCGCTGACCGTCGAGGGCCCAGTCGTCGTCGCGGCCGGGAGCCTGGGCCGCTTCCCTGGAGGGCTGGGCGGGAGCCGGGGCGGCCTGCACACGGCGGTAGGTGTCCACGACGCCCTTGAGCTGCGCGTACGCCGCGCCTCGACGGGCGGCGAGTACCTCGACTCGCTGGCCGATCTCCTGCAGTACGCCGTACCGGTCGGGCAGTCCGGCGGGGCTGCCCTGCTCGACGGGCGCCAGCAGCTCGATGGCGGTCCGAGCCGCTCGCCGCAGTTCGTCGTGCAGAACGTCGAGGTTGCGGGCGGCCTCCGCGACGGCCCTGCCAGTGAGGTCGCGTGGATCGGACGAGGAGTAGTTCTCGGTCAGCATCCAGGGGTTGGTGACCCCGAATGTCTCGGTGACCAGGTGGGAGCCTGGGCGCTCGGTCGGGTCGTAGGGGTTCATTCGGCGGCTCCCAGCCGGGCGAGCAGGGAGCGGACGAGGGTGGGCAGGCTGTTGGGCCCGTCGCCGATGCTGACGGGGTCCATCGATTCGTCGAGAACGCAGGTGGCGTCGTCGAGGAGGCCCGCGGCGATTTCCATGCAGGCGTCGGTGATGCGGGAGGCGGCGAGCAGGGACTGGGAGAGCACCTCGACGTAGTCGCCGGGCGCAAGGCCGGCGGCCTCGGCCGCGAGCTGGACCTCGGCCAGCTCCTCCGCCCCGAATCCGGTCGGGGTGTCGACGGGGTCCGGGTCCGGCGGGTTCGCGGGTGTGCCGACGCGGGTGCCGATCTGATCGACGGAGGTGGTCAGTTCGGCCAGGGATTCGCTGAGCCAGCCCAGCGCGGAGGCGTAGGAGGCCAGGACCAGGAGGCCGGTGGGCGTGGTGGGAAGCGGCTTGCCGGCCACGACCGCCTCGAACCGGGCGGCCATGTCCGTGACCACCCGGGGCCCGGCGGACAGCGGGCCCAGCACCGGGTGCAGGTAGGAGCAGCCTGCGGCGGTCGGGTACTCGGCGGCGAGGATGCCGGCGACGTCCCGCGCGGCGTTGGTGAGAAGGTCGGCGAGTTCCCGACGGGCCTCATAAGAGCGTTCGGTGGTCATCGCTGGGCGACCTTTCGGGAAGGCGAGGGCTGAACTGAAGCCGTCGCAGGAGGAGTTGTGAGGGCCGGGTTCTGGCTGACGGCGCGGGGAGAGCGGGAGCGAGCGGCCCGTGCACGCGCTTCGGCTGCGGGCGCAGCCTCGGCGTTGAGGTTGCGCCCGGTACGGAGCTGGGCGGTGTCGTAGACGGCGTAGTTCTTCCGGCTGCCGGCGGCGACGAGGTAGACCTCGCGTGTGTGGCTGGAGGTGGGCGGGGCGGGCCGGTACTGGATCACCATGCGGTAGGAGACGGACGGGTCGACGTAGACCTTGTGGAAGCCCGCGAGGCGGCCCTTCAAGGGCATGCAGTCGTCGCTGCCGTGGACGAGGTTCTGCAGTTCGAGCAGGGCCAGGTCGCGGATGCTGTCCGGGAGTTCGCGCAGGTCTGCGATGGCGTCCGGGTGGGCGGCGAAGGCGAAGCGGGCGCGGCTCATATCGACCGCCGGGGGAGCGACGACGGGACGGTGCTGGCCGCCGGTGCCTGGTGGGCGACTTCCGGGCCTGCGGGAAGTGCGGCGGTACCGGTCGACCGCGAGAGAGCGGCGCGGACCCGCCGGTCGCCACCCTCGCCGTGCTGTTCCGGAGGCTGCGGCAAGGGGGTGTCGCGGGTGCTGAGCCAGGAACGGGCGGCGCTCACGTCGGTGAAGGCGCCCTCGCGCAACGTGTACATGTGGGTGGCGAAATCGCCCTGCTCGACGAAAACCCGAACAGGTGCCTGCGCTGCTTGGGCGTCGCGGGCCAGCGTCCAGGTTTCGCACAGGTCGGGGTCCGAGTAGCTGTCGAGGACCTCGTACCGGGCGCCCGACGTACGGATCCGCTGTGCAATGTGCGCGGTGAGGCTGTCGGCGGGTGCCATCGGGTCCGCGTCGGCCGGGGCGGCTGCCTCGGGAGGGCAGCCCTGCTCCGTCAGCCACGCATGAGCGAAGGGGATGGTGGCGTGCTCGGCCGACTGGATGGTGAACGTGCGGCGGTCGAGGTCCCGGGAGACCTTGACCGCGACGATCTGCGGGGTGCCGGGGACTCCCCAGATCGCCGATTCGTCGTGAGCGGCCACGTAGCTGGCAGAGCCGTCGGGCGTGTGGTGCTCAACCAGGGGCATCAAGTCGCTGAGCCAGAACCGGCTTTCGGCGTACTCGGTTGCCTGTTTGGCGGGCTGCAGGTCGTCGACGTCAAGGTCGAGGCCGCCCTTCATGCTGATGCTCCCGTCTGTGCGGGCGCGGGTGCGGGGGTGGCCAGGACTCGGTGGTTGGGCCGGGTCGGGCTCGTCGTGCATGCGGCGAACGGCCCGTCCGGGCCGCGAAGGTGCGCCAGGGCCTGGTCGAGGTGGTCGCGGTGCCAGGTCGACGGGCCCGACAGGCCGGCCTCGACGTCGGTGTGCTGCTGCCAGGCCAGCCACAGGGCGTGCAGCCGGGCGACGGCTTCGGGGTGCTCGTGCCACTGCGCGCACCACGGCCTGGTGGTGCTGATCTCACGGCCGTAGACCGGCAGGAGGAGGTGGTTCACCCAGTCGTTGAGGGCGGTGATTTCGGCCGCGTACTCCGAGCCGCCCAGGGCGAGGATGAACACGGACGTGGGACCGTCATCCTTGGTGGGCGACTCGGGTACGGGCGGTGGGGGCGGAGGTTCGGAACCCAGACGGTCGAGGATGACGCCGTGCTGCCTGACCTCGGCCATGGTCCTGGCGAGGGTGGAGGCGAGGTCGTCGAGTTCCTCGTCGGGGACACGAACAGGGTCAGGGGTGATCTCGCGGGGGTCGGACATGGGGACGAGGTTCCGGAGAATCCGCGATTTGGCCCGGCCGGGAAAGCCCGGTAGAGGAGCGCTACGGCCCGGCACACCGGGGACAGCACGGGAACGGCGGACTGAGCAAGTGAAGCGCCCGAGAAGCCTGTTGAGGCACGACACCGTTTCCGAGGGCGGTGAGCTGCGCGGGTCGTCCGAGCCCGGGGGTGGCGGTCACCCACCCGGCATCCAGCCCTTGCATCCATTCGACGAAGTCCGGGCGGAGCCGTCCTCCGGCGTCGGTGGGGGCCGGTGCGGGGCGGGTGAGCAGCTCCCACCGGGTGATGGCAGCGGTGTAGGCGCCCCACCGCTGGGCCCCGGTTCGGTTGCCGGAGTCGAGCCGTTCCACAGCGGGAGAACCAGCGCCGACGGACGCAGGTGCTGGTCGCCTCGTCGCCGTGCCGACGGGTTCTTGGTTGGGCCCGGTGGGGTGGGCAGCAGGGATGCTGCCGCGCTCGGAAGCGTCAAGTCCCCGCTGCTGCCTCGCTGGTTGGGGGAGCCCTTGGTGCCGTCCGATGCCTTCGGGGTCGGCAGGAGCCATTCGACCTCGTCGGCCAGGTTCGGTCCGTGGCCACCGCTCTTCCGTTTCGGCGGATGCTGGGAGCCGCCGTTCGTCCCGAGGTTGCTGGTCGGGGTCTTGAGCAGGGTTCCTCGGCCAGGCGATGAGGAAGGTCCGCTCGCGGCGGTGAGGGGCTCCGACGTCTGAAGCACGAAGCACAAGCCACCGAGCGTCGTACCCGAGGTCGGCCAGGGATCCGAGTACGGCACCGAGTGCTCGCAGAGGAGGCTGGCCTGTGGTGTTTCCCAGACACCACGGGCAGGGTTCCACGTCGCCAGGGGTGCCGGCGGGTGAGGTGAGGAGTCCGCGCACATTTTCGATGACCACCAGGCAGGGTCGGAGGGCCTCGACCGCACGCGCGACGTGCAGCCACAGACCGGAGCGGGTAGCGGCGTTGAGTCCGGCGCGGCGGCCGGCGACCGAGACGTCTTTGACAGGGGAAGCCGGCCGTCAGGACGCACACCCCGGGAACCGTGGACCAGTCCACGGTCGTGATGTCGCCCAGGTTCGGGACGCCTGGCCAGTGGCGGGCCAGGATGCTGGAGGCGTCGGGGTTGATCTCGGCGTGCCAGGCGAGCGTGCCGCCGAGCGCGGTCTGCACGCCGAGGTCGAGGCCGCCGTATCCGGAGCAGAGCGAGCCGATCAGCGGCGGCGGCGCGGGGCTGGGCAGCATCTCAGCGGCTTCGGGTGGGGCGGCTGTGAGGTGCTGCCGGGGGAGTGGCAGGCGCCTGGGAGAGCGGCAGTGCAGCGGTCGCGGTGGTGGTGGACCGGCTGCGAGCGGCCTTGAGCTGGGCGGACAGGACGAGGATTTTGGCGGTCTGGCGCAGAGAGGTGTCCGCAGTCTCGATCGAGTTCTCGATCGCTGCCAGGGCGTCCTGCCGGGCCTCCCGGAAGTCGGGCTGCTCGCGTTGGGGTTCGGTCTCGTTGAGGAAGGCGAGCTGGCTGGCCAGGTTGCCGAGGGCGGATGTTGCCTCCCCTGCGGTGTACAGAGCGTCGGGGACGCTGGTGTCCGTCCCGCCGAGGGGGGCGGCGACCAGCTTGTCACCGAGGTGGGTGATCAGCTTGCCGAGGTCGGAGATCTGCTGGCCGACCGTGGCACGGTCGGGTGCGCGGTGGAGGTCGCCGACGACCGGGAGCCTGCCGCGTAGGGCGTCGATGGAGGAGGCCAGGGCGCGCAGGTCCTGAACGTCGGAGTGGGGTGTGTCGGTCACGATGAGCCTCATGGTCGGTAGCGGGTGGGTATGGGACGTGTGTCAGCTGTGACCGCGTGAGGGTGAGCGTGGGGTGGCGGAGACCGGTGTGGTGCTGGTCTGCGTCGGGGGCGGGGTACTGGGGCGGAGGGTGCTGCGGGCGAGGGCGGCATGGGCTCGCACGGGGGGCGGCTCGTTGGGGGAAGGGCCGGGAGCCGGGTGGTCCGGGTGCAGGTGCGCGGCGTGCCAGCGGGTGCGTATGTCGTCGAGCGGGCCGAGTGCGTGCAGGGCGTGGCTGATGAGCCGCCCGGGGGCGAGGGCCGCGTCTTCTGCTAGAACCTTGATGGTGTGGGCGGAGGTCGCGGCGGTGCGGGTCACGGCTGCGCGCACGACCTGTCGGCCGAGCCAACCGGCGTTGCCGGCCCCGGCGCCGTCGCAGAGGGCGGTGAGCTGCTTCTCGGTGAGGGCTCCGTCGGCCAGAAGGCCGCGCCGTTGTGCTTCCCAGAGCAGGGTGACGCGGTCGATGGGCTCGCCCCGGTGGTGCAGCGCGCCGAGACAGCGGTAGATCTGCCCATGGACCGGGCGGGCGAAGTCCTCCGGACGCAGCCAGCCCACCACGTCGTCCATGCCGCCCGGCTGGTCGGCCAGCACGGCGAGAAGGAACTGCTCGTCCTCGTCCTGCCCGCGAACAGCCGGCGGGGCGAGCGGAGCCGTCGCGGTGGCCGGTGCGGGAGGAGCGACTGGTTGCGGGTCGGTTCCCCAGCGCTGAGCGAGGTCGCCGAGCACCTCGTGCAATACGTCGGCCTGGTGAAGGGCTCCGGCGACCTCGCCCTGCACCGCGTCCGCACGCGCCGCCTGGTGGAGGCGGATGGCGTGCTCGGTGATGCTGCGGTGGATCGCGCCTTCCAGGACCATGCGGCCGTAGACGGCAGCGTGTTCGGGGCGCGGGCAGGCGGAGATGAGGGTGTGGGCGTAGACCGGGGTCAGCCCGCGCACATGGTGGCCGGCCTCCTTGACGGTGTCGGTCACCCAGGACAGCGGTACGGCCTTCTCGGCGGTCAGCGCAGGGTGGTCGTCCTCCTGGAGCTTGCGCACAGGCATGCGCCACTTCCGGCGCGGCTCGCGGCAACCGCGCTCTCCGGCTCGCGACGCACCGCATCTGACGCCGCAGGACCCGCCCTCCGGGCGGACGGCGCTACTTTCGCAGCACGCTTCAAAGCGTGTTGCGCTCTAGTCTTCTGCCTGCGCCGCTGCCCGCGTCGCACAGAGACGCGTGAGGACCAGGACGGAAGCATGTCGGGAGAGATTTCACCCACCGGGAAGCGCTCGGATCGCAGTTCGTCGCCCGAGTTGCGGGCCTCCCACACGGACCGGGACCGAGTGGTGGACGTGCTGCGCATCGCGGCGGGGGACGGTCTGCTGGACGCGGACGAGCTGGACGAGCGTGTGGAACTCGCCCTGTCAGCAAGGACGTTGAGTGAACTGGCCGTACTCACCGCCGACCTGCCGGCCCTGTCGGTCGCCGCGGACGGCACGGCGGCCGAGGTCAAGGACGTCGTCCGGATCGAGCAGGTCTTCAGCGGCCCGATCGAGCGGACGGGCCGCTGGGTGCTGCCGCGGCGTCTGGAGCTCGCGGTGAGCTGGTGCGACGTGACCCTCGACTTCACCGAGGCCGTGGTCACGCAGGACACCCTGAGGATCGATGTGGCCATGGCGGGGAAGAGCCTGACGCTGGTCACGCGGCCGGGTGTCGAGATCGACGTCGACGGCCTGGTCCTGGCGCACTGCAAGCTCAAGCGCCGCCGCGCGCCGCAGACCGACGGCGTACGGACCACGCTGCGTGTGGAGCTCGTCGGCCAGAAGACGCACGGCAACGTGGTGGTGCGGCCCCCGCGCCGGACGTTCGGGCAGTGGCTGCTGCGCGGGCCGGCCTCCTGAGGCCGGCGCGCCGAGCCGGGGGCGGGGGCCGGTCCGTTCACCAGGTGGCGGCACCGGTGAGTTCGGTGACCGGGCGGCGGGCGGCCTCGGGGAGGCCGAGCCGGCGGCGGGCCCGGTGGACGGCGGCGAGCTGGTCGGCCGCGGGCGGGCCCCAGTCGGAGAGCTCCGCGACCTGAGGCGGGACTGCGCGGGGGTGGAGAACGCCGCGGACGGACGCCCCCCGGTACAGGACTCACGGGCGAGTCTTCGAGGACCGCACGCCACGCCCCGGCCGGTGCGGCCCGGCGCCCCCGGACACCTGCGCGGCGAGGTCCGGTTGCCGCCCGGCCGGGCCCCCATAACGATGAGGGGGTGGAAGACGGAGGGCCGTCCCGGGCGGCGCGGCACGAACAGCGCGCCTTGCGCGTCTCGATGGCGGTCTCGGTCGTCGTCGCGGTCGTGGGCGTGGTGTGGGGGCTCGCGGCCGGCTCGCAGGTGATCCTGCTCGACGGCGTCTACACCGTCCTCGGTCTCGGCCTGTCCTGGCTCGCGCTCCGCGCCTCGCGCCTCGCCGCGGCCGGCCCGACGCCGCGCTTCCCGTTCGGGCGGGAGTCCCTGGTGCCGGTGGTCGTGGGGGTGCAGGGCCTCGCACTGCTCGGCACGCTCGGCTACGCCGCCGTGGAGGCGGTACGCGTCATCCTCGACGGCGGGTCCGAGGTGGCGGCGCTGGGCCTGGCCGTGTACGGAGCGGTGACCGGGACGGCCTGCCTCGCGACGTACGCCTGTCTGGCGCGGCGCGGCCCGCACTCCGACCTGATCCGCACCGAGGCCACGGTCTGGCTCGCCGGAGCGGTCGCCAGCCTCCTGATCGCGGTGGGCGGCGCGGTGGCGCTGCTGCTGGGCACGACGGTGTGGCACGGCGCGAAGCAGTACGCCGACTCGGTGCTGGTCCTGCTGAGTTGTGTACTGCTCGGCGGGCTGCCCGTACGCATGCTCCGGCAGGCCACCTCCGAACTGCTGGAGTCCGCCCCGGAACCGGCCGTGCAGCAGCGGGTACGTGAGGTGGTGGAGCGGGTGCGCGCCGCCGAAGGACTCCCCGCACCGGTGCTGCGCACCAGCAAGGTGGGCCAGAAGCTCTACGTCGAGATCGCCTTCGTGGTGCCGCCGGACAGCTGGGACGTCGCGGGCGAGGACCGGGTGCGGCGGGCGCTGCGCGACGGGCTCACCACTCTGCCCTACGAACCGTGGAGCGTCGTCGGGATCACCTCGGATGCCGGGCTGGTGCTCTGAGCCCGCCGGACTGGCCTTCGGGCCGAAGACCTTCGCGCCGACGACCTTCCTCCGGACCGAAGGACACCGATTCCGGTCGCCATCTTCCCGAGGGATTCGACCTGTTGACGCCGGCCATGATCCGCCCGGCACCGCCCGACCCTCAAACACCGCCTGGGCATCGCCCGGCCACCCCGCGCGCGACGGTCACCGCCCGGCTCCCGAAGGGCTGTTCGGGAGCCGGGAGGGGCGTTCCCGGGGCCAACTCGTGGCGGTGAGTAAATGGTTCATTGCGTACCGCTCACCTCCGGCGGGCGCTACCGTGGTCGCCGTGGAAGACCTCGACGCCGAAGAAGCCGACAAGTGGCCTCTCCCGCCACCCTGGATGTGGGACTGCGGAGACTGCGTGACCTTGTACCGGCGGATGAGAGAAGCGCCCGAACTCGCGGCGGCGGCCCGGGAGGAGGTGGGTCCGGGCATCGACTGCGACCCCTTCGACCAGGTGATCACCACGCAGATCAGGCTCTCCCAGCACATCGCCAACCAGCACACGGCCCACGTACCCGCCACCGTTCCGTCCTGCGGCCGGTGCGCCTCGGACGCGGTGTCCACGACGATGCCGCAGGCGCTGGTCCTGGAGCACCGGGCCCGGCACCTGGTCGTGCCGCCCAGCATCGTGGGCGGCATCTGAGAGCCCGGGGCAGGGGGCACCGCCTACGCGTCCTCCTCCGGCAGCACCGGGGCGAACCCGATCAGCCCGAGTCGCTGGGTCGCACGGGTCAGCGCCACGTACAGGTCGTTGACCCCGCGCGGGGATCCGGTCCTGATGCGTTCGGGCGCCACGACGACCACCGAGTCGAACTCCAGCCCCTTGGACTGCCGCGCGTCCAGGATCACCACCGGGGCCGCCAGGTCGGGGTCCGGTCCGAACGAGGCGCCCGGCAGGGCCTCGGCCAGCTCGACGTGGAGCTCCCGCGGGGCGATCACCGCGAGCTTCCCCTCGTTCCGGGCCTCCCGGGCGACGGCCTCGGCCGCCGTACGCACCAGCTTCTCCGGCTCGGTGGTCAGGGTCCACGGTGCGACACCGGTGGAACGCACCGACCGGGGCGGCTCGAAGGACGGGTCGGTCTCGCGCCGGACCTCGGCGGCCGTCTCCATGATCTCTTGCGGCGTACGGTAGTTGACGTCCAGACGGGTGTGCTCCCAGCGGTCGCCGACGTACGGGCCGAGGATGTCCGCCCAGGAGTCGGCCCCGGCCGCCGAACCGGTCTGCGCCGGATCGCCGACCAGTGTCATGGAGCGGGTCGGGCAGCGGCGCATCAGCAACCGCCAGGCCATCGCGGAGAGTTCCTGCGCCTCGTCGACGATGATGTGGCCGAAGGCCCAGGTCCGGTCGGCCGCGGCGCGTTCGGCGGCGCTGCGGTGGTCCGCCTCCTCCTGGCGTTCGGCGAAGCGTTCGGCGTCGATGATGTCGTGCGCGGAGAGGATCTCCGCGTCGTCCTCGTCCTCGAAGTCGGTGGAGCGCGAGCCCTCCGAGAGGTCCAGCACGCCCTGGGCGTACGCGATCTGCTTGCGGCGCTCCGCCTCCTCGGCCGCCCGCAGGGCACTGTCGTCCTCGCCGAGCAGCTCGGCGGCCTCGTCGAGCAGGGGGATGTCGGCGGGGGTCCACTCCGTGCGGTCCGTCAGCCCGGTGGGGTCCGTGTCGTCCCGGCGGATCGCCTCCGCCTCCCCGGGCGGGAGTCCGGTGGGAGCGGCGAGGTAGGCGGCGAGGAACTGCCCGGGGGTGAGACGGGGCCAGAGGCCGTCGATCGCCGCGTGCGCCTCCTCGTTGCCGGCCACCTCTTCGTGCAACTGCTCGATGTCGGAGGGATCGAGCAGGTTGGGGCCGCCGAGCGGGTCGGCCCCGATACGGTCCGCGAGCTGCCGGGTCAGCGCGTCGACGATCCCCGCGGCGAACGGGCGGCGGGCGAGGTTGTGCGGCAGCCCGGTGTTCCGGGCCTCCGCCCTGACCCGGTCGACCGTGTCGCGGTCGAGGAGCAGGACGTCCCGGTCGTGGGCGATCTCGACGGGGTCGACGGGCAGCCGCTGGAGGGCGGCGACCGCACCGCGCAGCGCCTCGGCCATCCGGGCCGCGCCCTTGACGGCCGAGGCCCGGGGGGTGTCGGTGCCGGTGGCCCGTACTCCGGGGAAGAGCTCGTCCGGGGTGGCCAGCAGCACACCGGTCTCGCCCAGGGAGGGCAGCACATTGCCGATGTAGCCGAGGAACGCGGGGTTGGGGCCGACGATCAGCACCGCGCGGCGCGCCAGCTGTTCACGGTACGCGTACAGGAGGTACGCGGCACGGTGCAGGGCCACCGCCGTCTTTCCGGTGCCGGGCCCGCCCTCCACGACGAGCACACCCCGGTGCGGGGCGCGGATGATGCGGTCCTGCTCGGCCTGGATGGTCCGCACGATGTCCGTCATGCGGCCGGTGCGGGTGGCGTTCACGGCGGCCAGCAGCACGGCGTCGCCGTTGGGGTCCTCGTGGCCGGTACGGAGCGCGGGCGCGGTCTCGTCCAGATCCAGGATCTCGTCGTGCAGGGCGGTGACGCGGCGTTCGCGCGTGGTCAGGTGTCTGCGGCGGCGGAGCCCCATGGGGGTGTGGCCCGTCGCCAGGTAGAACGGTCGGGCCACCGGGGCGCGCCAGTCGATGAGCAGCGGGGTGCGCGCCTCGTCCTCGTCGCGGATGCCGAGCCGGCCGATGTGGTGGTGCGTGCCGTCGCGGAGGTCGATCCGGCCGAAACAGAGCCCGTCCTCCACGGCGTTCAGCGTGGCGAGGCGGTCCGACTGCTCGGCGACGGTGACGTCCCGCTCCAGCCGGGCCTGACGGCTGTGCACGGGCTGCCCCAGCGAACCCCGCACGGCGCCCTCCGCCCCTTCCCGCAGGGCGTCGAGACGCTCGTGGAGCAGGGTGATGAATTCCTGCTCGCGAACCATTTCCTCGCTTGACAATGTGACTCCAGAAAAGATAAGGTGAGCCCTGTGAATTTCTTCCGTGATGCGCTGCGGAGTTGACGCGAAGCCGACGCATGGAAATCACGGAAACATTCAGTTTAAGCAGACGAACGCCTCGGACGCCAACGCGGTCCGGGGCATTTTTTTGTGTTCCCGCCCGGTGGCGTCCCCTCCGTTCGCGACCCGCGTCCGCTCTGTTCGTGGCCCACGTCGTTCCGTTCACGGCATGCGTCGTTCCGTTCATGCCCCTGTCCTGCGGCTCCGCTCCCGGCCGTCCGCGGAGGATGCCGCGCGGCGTGTGCGCGGCGTAGCCTTCCGGCATGGATTCTTCCGCCGAGTGCCCGTCCGGTACGGCCACGGCCGCCCCGGGACCGCGCCCCGCCGGGCGGCCCGCCGTGGACGGCCCCATGGCCGCGCCCGAGGTCACGTACACGGAGTGCCGCCGGTGCGGCACGCTCATCGCCGGTCTGGACGGGCGCTACGCCTGCCCGGGCTGCGGTTGGGTCAACGACCACTCGGAAGGGCACCGCGCCCTGCCGACCGCCGAGGACGACCCCGACTTCCCTGGACCGGCCGGCGCCCGTCGCCGTACGGGTACGGGCGCCGGCCGGGAGCAGGGTGCGGCTCGGCGCGGTCAGGCGTCGGAGGTACGGGCGGACTGAACGGGGTCGCTCGCGAGAGGGCGACGACGGTCGCCGCGGGCGGGGGTCAGAGGCGCCGGGGGGCCTCTGACCCCCGCCCGGGTCAGAGGCGCCGGGGGGCCTCGTCGATCAGAGTGGCGAAACCGTCCAGCAGGCGTTGCAGGCCGAACTCGAAAAGCATGTCGAGATCGAAGTCGTACCCGGCCGCGGTGATGCGCTCCAGCGTGGGGAACGCACCCGCCGAGAATGCCTCCCGGAGTTGTGATTCCTGCGTGTCCATCCACTCGTCGCTCGTCAGACCGGTGAATTCCTCGGCCACGACTTCGGGCTCGATATTGATCGCGGTGCCCCGCACGTAATTGAACAGGGCGATGTGCAGTGTGAAGTGCGTCTGGCCGTCGAGGCCGCGCCCGTCCAGCGCCCGAAGGACCCACTCGGTGAAGGGCAGCGCTCCGGCGAGCAGTTGCGGCCGGGTCACCGAGAGCGCGGGCGCGAGCCACGGATGGCGGCGGAACGTCTCCCACAGCAGCCGGGCGGCGAGTTCCAGCCGCGCCCGCCAGCCCGCCGGGGGGTCGGCGGGGAAGCGCCACTCGGCGCAGGCGGCGTCCATCATCTGCGTCAGCAGATCGTCCTTGTCGGTCACGTGCCGGTAGAGCGACATGGTCGCCGCCCCCAGCTCGTTGGCCACCCGCCGCATCGAGACCGCGCCCAGCCCCTCGGCGTCGGCGACCGCCATGGCCGTCGCGATGATCCGCTCCCGGGCGAGCGCGACGGCCGGTCCGCCCTCCGTGCGAGCCGGGGCCGCAGACGCGCCAGGGGCCGGAGCGGCGGCCGGGCGGCGCGTCCGCGCGGTGCTCTCGACCACGGTGCCGACGCCGGAGACCGGGCGGACCAGCCCCTCGTGGCGCAGCTCGGCGATGACCTTGGTCGCGGTGGCCATGGCGACCCCCCACTGCCGGGCGATCTCCCGGGTGGAGGGGATGCGGTCGCCGGGCCCGAGCTCCCCCGACTCGATCCGCTTCCGCAGGGCTCCGGCGATCCGGCGGTAGGGCGGCTCCTGCGGCAGCGCCCGCCGAAGTTCCTCGTGCGCTGTTCCCTGCCGCTCCATGGCACCTCCGCACTAGGCCGTGTCCGACAATTCCCGTCGGGCGGTCCTCCGCCTTGCGATGCACCGCACCGGACACCGCCCGCCGATCCGACGCGCATGGTCAGACGCGCCCTGGGCCGTGTCTGACCATTCCCGCCGGGCGGTCGGCGCCCGGCACGGCACCTCGCGGCGTTGTCGGACCGCCCGCGTACATCCAGTACGCGGGCGGTCCTCCGCCTTGCGATGCACCGCACCGGACACCGCCCGCCGATCCGACGCGCATGGTCAGACGCGCCCTGGGCCGTGTCTGACCATTCCCGCCGGGCGGTCGGCGCCCGGCACGGCACCTCGCGGCGTTGTCGGACCGCCCGCGTACATCCAGTACGCGGGCGGTCCTCCGCCTTGCGATGCACCGCACCGGACACCGCCCGCCGATCCGACGCGCATGGTCAGACGCGCCCTAGTGCACCTCTGTGGTCCGCACTGTACTGCCTGGCTGCGACGGAAGGCGGCAGTCTCCGGAAAACCGCCGGGAGGGCGGGCGCACCGGCTGCCCCGTACTAGTGCGCAGGCGGTCAAATCCCTTGATTCCAAGGGGTTTTCTAGGTTGCGGTGGGTGATGCGTACGCCGTACATTCACCGTCATGGGAAGAAACGACGTACTCATCTCCGGTGCGGGCATCGCCGGCCCCGCCCTCGCGTACTGGCTACGCGCGGCCGGCTTCCGCGTCACGGTCGTCGAGCGGGCGCCGGGCCCCCGGCCGGGCGGACAGACGGTGGACCTCCGTGGCGCGGGCCGGGAGGTGATCAGCCGTATGGGGCTCATGGACCGGGCGCGCGCCGTCGCCGTCGAGCAGCGCGGCCTCGCCCTGGTGGACGCCCGGGACCGGGTCACCGCCGAGATGCCGACCGCCGCCTTCGGCGGGGAGGGCATCGTCTCCGAGATCGAGATACTCCGCGGCGACCTCGCCCGCCTCCTCTACGACGCGACCTCGCCGACCACGGACGCCGCACCGGCCGCCCCCGGCACGGAGTACCTCTTCGACGACACCCTCACCGGGCTCGTCCAGGACGACGACGGCGTCACGGCCACCTTCGAGAAGGCCGGCCGGCGCCGCTTCGGGATCGTGGTGGGCGCCGACGGGCCGCACTCCACCGTCCGGGCGCTCGCCTTCGGGCCCGAGTCCGACTTCGTACGCCCGCTGAACTGCTGCACCGCGTGGTTCACGGCCCACGAGGAATGGGACCTCGGCGGCTGGTTCCGGATGTTCAACGCCCCCGGCGGGCTCGTCGCGTCCGCACGCCCCGGCCGGCTCCCCGGCGAGATCAAGGCCGGACTCAGCTTCCGCGCGGAGCCCTTCCCGTACGACCGCCACGACATCGACGCCCAACGCGCCCTGATCGCAGGCCGGTTCGAGGGCGCGGGGTGGGAAGTCCCGCGCCTGGTCGCGGCGATGCACACCTCGGACGACTTCCACTTCGACTCCCTGGGGCAGGTGCGCCTCGACAGCTGGTCGCGCGGGCGGGCGGTGCTGCTCGGTGACGCCGGGTACAGCCCCTCGCCCCTCACCGGCATGGGGACGAGCCTCGCCCTCGTCGGCGCGTACGTGCTGGCCGGGGAGTTGTCCACGCCCGGCGCCGGTCACCTCGACGCACTCCGGAACTACGACCGGATCATGCGCCCCTACGTCGCCCGGGCGCAGCAGCTCCCGCCCGGCGGCACCTCCGGATACGCACCGAACGGCGCGCTCGCCATCCGGCTGCGCGCCGCCTCGATGCGGTCGATGAACCGCTGGCCCATGCGGCAGGTCCTCGCCGCCCAGTTCGCCAAGGCCGGGGACATCGACCTGCCCGCCTACCCCCACCTGACGGCAGGTGCGGGGACGCCCTCCTGAGAGCGCCCCCGCACGACCCGGCCGGCGCCTCTCAGCTCTCCTGCGGGTACGCCGTCTCGTACGCGGCGCTGAACAGCGCCTTCACGTCGTGCCCCGACAGCCCCTCGGTGCGCGCCTGGACCAGCCACGCGTCCAGCGAGGTGCGCAGCGGCGAGTCCGGACCCGACTGGGGCCGGGCGAGGTCACGGGTGATGAAGGTGCCCGCCCCCTGGCGCACCTCGGCGAAACCGAGACGCTCCAGCTCCCGGTACGCCTTGAGGGTCGTATTGGGGTTGACCTTGGTGGTGGCCGCCACCTGGGCGGCCGTGGGCAGCTTGTCCCCCTCCTGGAGGGCGCCCATCCGCAGGGCCTGCTCGACCTGGTGCACGATCTGCAGGTACGTGGCGATGCCGCTGCGCCGGTCGATGCGGAAAACGACCACTGCTCTTCACCCTTCCGCTCGACTGAGGAGACTTTACGGACACGGAGGGGGCTCCGTCACAGCGGGCGCCGCGAGACACGCCACACGACGAAGACCGTCAGGACGACCGTGGCGGCGAGCAGGATGCCGGCACCGATCCACTGCATGGACGGCATCTGGTCGTAGTCGAGGTACTCGATGACGTTGTTGACGATGCCGTGCTGCTTGAGGCAGGCGTTCTGCGCGGCGTCGGTGGGCTCGGCGCAGGTGCCCCAGCCGTAGAGCGTGCCGTCCGCGGTGCCGACCCAGCTGTCGAGATCCTGGCGCCCGGGGACGTTGGGGGGTTCTCCGTTCAGCGGGTAGGTGAGCAGATGGGTGGTGCCCAGGCTCTCGCGGACCTGGCCCCAGACGACGTTCGCGAACACGGAGAAGCCGAGGGTCACCGCCATGGACAGCATCACGCGGCGCAGCAGGACCCCGATCGTGATGCCGGCCGCCGTCAGGAAGAGACAGAACGCGGGCAGCACCGGGCCGGTGTTGTCGAAGACCGTCGCGTCCAGCCAGGCGGACGGAAAGACCTCGCGGTACGGCTTCCACCACGAGGTGTAGAGCGCGGAGAGCACCAGACCGGCGACGAGGGCGATGCCGTATCCCACCGCCAGCTTGGCGATCAGCCAGCGGCGGCGCGGCACCGACTGGGTGGTGACGAGTTGGGCGGTGCCCTGCTCCCGGTCGGAGGAGATCAGCGGCGCGCCGACGAAGACGCCGAGAAGCACCGGGAAGGAGCCGAGAGCCAGCAGGAGATAGGTGTACCGCTGTCCGGTCTGGAGCGGCGTCGTCAGCTCCTTCTGCGGCCAGCCCGCCGCGTTCAGTGTGTCGGTCATCTCGCCGCGCAGGTAGAGGATCGCGGCCGCGCCGAGGGCCACCAGCCCGAACACGGAGTACAGCGTCGCCCGGTGCTGACGCACCATGAGCCAGGTCAGGCCGCGCAGCGGGCCGCGCCGGACGGTGCCCGCCCCCGTGGTGGGGTCGGTCAGGGTGGTGGTGGTCATGATGCGGAGATCCCTTCGGCGTCGATACGGGCACCCCGGGTGAGGAGCGCGGGCGCGTCCGGCGAACGGAGGTGGGCCAACAGCACCTCCTCCAGGCTCGGTTCGCTGATCTGCCAGTCGCCGGTGAGCGGCCCGGCGGGGCGTACGAGCGCCTGGAACTGGCGCCCCTGCACGCGGGACTCGACCACGGTGTGGCGGGTCAGCTCCGGCGGCAGCCCGCCGTCCGCCGCCAGCCCGGTCACCAGGGCGTGGGCGGGCACCAGCGTGTCGGTCTCACCGGCCATCCGGAGCCTGCCCTCCGAAATCACCAGCAGGTAGTCGCACATGTCCTCCAGCTCGCCGAGCATGTGGGAGGACATCAGGACCGTGGTGCCGCGCTCGGTGGCCTCCGACATCAGCAGGGTGCTCATCTCGTCGCGCGCCAGCGGGTCGAGGTCGGACATCGGCTCGTCGAGCAGCAGCAGATCCGGGCGCTTGCCGAAGGCGAGCGCGAACGCGACCCGGGTGTGCTGGCCGCCGGAGAGCGTGCCGACGCGCGCGTCCAGCGGGACCCGGCCGGAGCGGACGATCCGTTCAGCCGCCGCCATGTCCCAGCCCGGGTTGAGCTCGGCGCCCAGCCGCAGCGTCTCGGCCACCGTGAACCGCTTGAAGAGCGGCTTGTCCTGGCCGAGGAAGGCGAACCGGGGCATGGCCGAAGCGTCGTCGACCGGGGTGCCGAAGAGCTTCAACCCGCCCTCGGTCGGGTCGATCTGCCGGGACGCGATCCCCAGCAGGGTGCTCTTGCCGGCGCCGTTGGGTCCCACCAGACCGCAGATCCGGCCGGCCGGAAGCCGGAAGGAGCAGTCCCGCAGGGCCCAGCCGCGGCGGTACCGCTTGCCCAGACCGCGGGCCTCCAGGGCCCACTGCTCGGAAGTCTCGCTCGGTGTGTTCGGGTGTTCCACGCCTCGCCCCAATTCCATTAGTCAATTAATGGAATAATTGACTGAAGGGTGGGAGGCTGTCAAGGCGGGTCTCCGCGACGGTGGTCCGGGGCGCACCGCCGCCCCCGGAAACGCCGATCGCCCGGAACGCGAGGCGTCCGGGCGATCGGTGGAGAGAGGTGGAGAGAGGTGAAGCGGTGGTTCTACGGAGTCAGGGCTGAGGGGCGGCCGGTCAGACGAGCGGCGGCCGGCCGAGCCGGGTCATCCGCCAGACCGTGCGCCAGCGCATCGGGTTGCGCGGGCCGCAGGGAGTGCGCAGGCCCTCGACGAAACCACCCATCCAGGACTTCAGCCCCTTCGCGGACCGGGTCCTGGCGAGGGTGAGCAGCGTCCACACGCCCAGGTAGAGCGGGATCAGCGGCGCGGGGAGGTTGCGGCGGGCCAGCCAGACCCGGTTGCGGGCGGTCATCCGGTAGTAGACCGCGTGCCGGGCCGGCGAGGTCTTCGGGTGCTGGAGCAGCAGATCGGGCTCGTACAGGATGTTCCAGCCGCCTTCGAGCGCCCGCCAGGAGAGGTCCGTCTCCTCGTGGGTGAAGAAGAACTCGGCCGGCCAGTGGCCCGTGCCCGCCAGCATCTTCATGGAGAGGGCGTGCGCGCCGCCCAGGAAGGCGGTGACCAGCCCGCGCCGCATCGGGTCCGAGGCGCGCAGACGCGGGATGTGCCGGCGCTGCGTCTCGCCGTGCTCGTCGGCGATCCGGAAACCGACGATGCCGAGGTCGGGGTCGGCGGCGTACAGGCTCTGCACCGTGCTGAACACGTTCTTCTCGACCAGCAGGCCGTCGTCGTCCAGCTCGATCACCACGTCCACGTCACCGAGCTCGGCGAGACGGGCGAGGCCGACGTTCCGGCCGCCGGGGCAGCCGAGGTTCTCCTCGTTCTCGATCAGGGTCACCCCGCCCTCCAGGTCCTCCAGGCCGGGGAAGGCGGAGAAGTCCGGGAGCTTCGTGCCGTTGCCGATGACGACGAGCCGGGTGGGCCGGACGTCCTGCATGGCCACCGACGCGAGGAGGGCCTCCACCGCCTGCGGGCGGTCACCCATGGTGACGATGGAGACACCGATGCGTGGTGCGAGGGCTGCGGATGGGGACAAGATCGGTACTCCCGTGCTCGGCTGCGGTGTCCGCGATCGTACGCCCCGAAGTTGGGCCGCCCGACTCCGAACCTTCGTACGGATGCCGAGCGGCGTTCACCGGGCGGGGAGTGCGCGTCGACGCGGCGTTCCCGGACCCGCCGGAGAGGCGCGCGTCGTCGGACAGCCTGGCCGCGCCCGCCGCGGACCGCCGGGAGGCACGCCCCGAGCCGCCCCCGGACGGAGGTTCCAGGTCTCCCCGGCCAAAGGGGGCGGCGGCCGGCCGCTGACTCCCGTCAGCCGATCCGCGTCCCCGCGCCGCTCACCCGTACGCGTGCGTCGCCCGGGCGCAGCTCCACCGTGAGGGTGCCGGGCCGGCCCATGTCCTCGCCCTGGTACAGCGTGAGCACGGCCTCCTCGGGGACGAGGCCCAGCTCACGCGCGTACCCGCCGAAAGCGGCGGCGGCGGCGCCCGTCGCCGGGTCCTCCACCACACCGCCCACCGGGAACGGGTCACGGGCGTGGAAGACCCGCTCGGACTCCCGCCAGACCAGCTGGACGGTGGTCAGGTCCAGCCGGCGCATGAGCGCTTCGAGCCGGGAGAAGTCGTAACCCAGGTCCGCGAGGCGCTCGCGCGTCGCGGCGGCCAGCACCAGATGGCGGGCGCCGGCGAACGCGATCCGGGGCGGCAGCGCAGGGTCCAGATCGGCGGCGGGCCAGTCGAGCGCCGCCAGCGCCTCCGCCAGATCGGCAGGGGAGACCTCCGCCACGTGCGGCTCCACGCTGGTCAGCGTGGCCCGCAGGGCGCCCTCGCGCGACTCCACCGTGACCGGCACCGAACCGGCCAGGGTCAGGAACTCCAGGTCACCCGGGCCGTCGCGGTCCGCCAGCGCGAGTGCGGCGGCGACCGTCGCGTGCCCGCAGAACGGCACCTCGGCCTTCGGGCTGAAATAGCGGACCGTGTACGTCCGCTCCCCGGGCGCCTCCGTCAGGAACGCGGACTCGCTGTAGCCGAGCTCGGCGGCGACGGCCAGCATCGCCGCGTCGTCGAGGGCCGACGCGTCCAGGACGACCCCGGCCGGGTTGCCGCCCTCCGGACGGGTGGAGAAGGCGGTGTAGTGCAGGATCTCGGCGGGGTGGTCTGTGCTCATGCAACGGCTCAACCAGGGCGTGCACCCGCACATTCCCAAGCGGGTGCCCCGGCCGTCACGCGCATTCCCGTTCGGGGGCACGCCCCCCCGGCCGTCCCGCGCATTCCCGTACGGGCACGCCCCCCGGCCGTCCCGCGCATTCCCGTACGGGCACGCCCCGGACGCCCTCGTACTCAGTGGCCCAGCAGCTCCTCGACGAGGTCGGCGGCCCGCAGCGTGCCGCCCTCGGCCCGCGCCTCGGCCCGGACGCTCGCCGAGCGGCGGGCGACCTCCGGGTCGGCGAGGAGTTCGTCCAGCGCGGTCCGCAGGGCCTCGGCGGTGGCGTCCTCGGTGTCGATGCGCCGGGCCACGCCCAGCTCCACGAGACGGTCGGCGTTCATGAACTGCTCGGCGGCCTGCGGGACCGCGATCATGGGAACGCCCGCCAGCAGCCCCTCGCCGCAGCCGCCCATCCCGGCATGGGTGACGAAGGCGTCCGCCTGCTCCAGGATCGCCCGCTGCGGCACCCAGCGGTGCACCTCCACATGGGGCGGGATCTCGCCCAGCTCCGCCCTGTCGGTGTACTTCCCGATCTGGAGCACCACGTGCAGGTCCGGCCGGCCGCCGAAGGCCGCCAGGCACTGGCGGTAGAACTCGGGCCGGCGGGTGTACGCCGACCCCAGCGAGATCAGCAGGACGCGCCCGGCCCCGGCGGGACGGGTCCAGCCGCCGCCACCGCCCGTACCGCCTTCGGCGCCGAGCGGGGGAACGCAGGTGCCGACGAAGGTCACCGCGTCGGTGTCCACCCGGTCGGCGTGCGGCTGCATCGCCCGGGGGATCAGCGCCAGGGCGCGGGCCGGGTGGCCGGTGAAGGTCTCCATGTCCCTGGTGGTCGCCCCGCACGCGGCGAGCCACCCGGCGAACTTCGCCCGGTAGGCGTCGGCGCCCGGCAACTGCCAGAGCTGCGCCGCCACTTCCTCCGCGTACCCCTCCCAGCCCACCAAGGTGGGGGAGAGTTGCAGGAGGGGCCGCCGCTGGGACTCCGCGAGCGCCCGCGCCGCGTAGGCGCCGATGTCGTAGAGGTAGAGGTCGGCGGGGTCGTCGTCGTAGAAGGCGCGCAGCTGCGGAAGGGCCCGTACGGCGTCGTCGAGGAAGAGCTCCATGGCGGCGATCGGGTCGTCCGGCCACGTGTTGTCGGCGACCGGCAGCCCCGAGGCGCAGGGCACCGACTCCGCGCCGGTGGGGGCGATCAGGCCGGCGACCGCAGGGTCGTTGGCGTACGTCACCCGGTGGCCGCGGGAGACCAGCTCGCGGATGATCTCCAGACTGGGCAGCACATGGCTGACGGCGGGGATTCCGGCCATCGCGATGTGGGCACGGCGACGGGGCATCGGGGATCACACCTTCCGGGTCCGTGGGGGGACGGTCGCCCTCATGCGCCGCGCGGGTCCGGCGCGGCGGCTTCCAGCTCGCCGACACTGCCCGACATGACCGTCCGGACGTGCGCGGTGAGGTGCTCGGCGGGCCAGTCCCACCAGGCCACCGCCAGCAGCCGGGCGACGTCCTCCTCGCCGAAGCGGGTGCGCAGCAGGCGGGCCGGATTGCCGCCGACGACGCCGTAGTCGGGCACGTCCGAGGTGACCACCGAGCCGGCGCCGACGATCGCCCCGTGCCCGATCCGTACGCCCGGCAGCACCGTGGCGCCGTGGCCGAACCAGACGTCGTTGCCGACGACGGTGTCGCCCCGGTTCGGCAGGCCCGTCAGCAGGTCGAAGTGGTCGGACCAGGAGCCGCCCAGGGTGGGGAAGGGGAACGTGGAGGGTCCGTCCATGCGGTGGTTGGCACCGTTCATGAGGAACCGCACCCCCGTGCCCAGCGCGCAGAACCTCCCGATGACCAGCTTCTCCGGCCCGTAGTGGTAGAGCACGTTCCGCGTCTCGAAGGCGGTCGCGTCGTCCGGGTCGTCGTAGTACGTGTACTCCCCGACCTCGATCAACGGGGACTTCACCAGGGGGCGGAGCTGCACCACCCGGGGCTGTCCGGGCATCGGATGGAGCACGTTCGGGTCGGCGGGTACGGGCACGTCGGGCGGTCCTCCCGGAAGCGGCGTCGGTTCCTCACCCATGATCACACCAAGGCGCCCGCCCGGACAGTCGTTTTTCACCTGCGGGAACGCGCCCGATGCGGCCGCCCCGGCACCCCCGTCACCCCGCCCGCCCCCGTCACGACGGCCGGTTCCTTCGTGACGGAGGCGGGCAACCCGGGGCTCACCCCTGCCTGGGCGTGATGGCGTGACGGCCCGTCAGGCGACGGTCCTCGCAACGGAGTCGGACGGATAGCGGACGCCGATGCGGTCCCGTACCGCGTCGAGCGTCCGCATCACCGCCAGCGAACCGTCCAGCGGCACCAGCGGGGACTCGGTCTCGCCCGCCCGCAGCGCACGCATCACCTCGACCGCCTCGTACTGCATCCCGGACAGTCCCTGCGGACCCGGGCCCGTGACGATCTTCTCCGGCGCCGGATCCGCCGCGTCCGCGCGGTACAGGAGGAAGTGGTCGGGGTGGAAGAAGCTGTGCGGGAAGTCGATCCGGCCCTTGGTGCCGATGACGGTCGCCGCCGTGGGGTGGTGGCCCACGATCGAGCAGGAGAGCAGGGCGGTCGCGCCCGAGTCCCAGCCCAGCAGTATCCCGGTGTTCAGGTCCGTGCCCTCGGGGGAGAGCAACGCGTCCGCCTGCACCCGGTCCGGCTCGCCCAGCAGCAGCTGCGCGAACGACACCGGATAGACGCCCAGGTCCAGCAGCGCGCCGCCGCCCAGCGCGGGGTTGCGCAGCCGGTGCTCGGGGCCCACGTCACCCGCGAACCCGAAGTCGGCCTGGATGGTACGGATCTCGCCGATCGCGCCCTCGCGCACCAGCTCCGTCATGCGGCGGACGACCGGGTTGAGGTACGTCCACATGGCCTCCATGAGGAACAGCCCGCGCTCCCGGGCGAGCTCGACCAGCTCACCGGCCTGGCCCGCGTCCAGCGTGAACGCCTTCTCGCAGAGCACGTGCTTTCCGGCGCGGAGCGCCAGCGCGGTCGCCTCGTAGTGGGCGGAGTGCGGGGTTGCGACGTACACCACATCCACGTCCTCGTCCGCGACGAGCTCGGCCCAGCTTCCGTAGGCCCGTCCGATCCCGAACCGCTCGGCGAAGCCCCGGGCCGACTCCTCGGTGCGCGAGGCGACCGCGACCACCTCGGCGTCCGGCAGCCCCAGCAGATCCTTGGTGAAGGTCGCGGCAATGCCGCCCGTCGCCAATATGCCCCAACGCACAGTCCCGCTCATGCCTCGCCTTTGATATTGGGTTACGACCACTCGGCCCGAGCTGAGAGCATAGATGCGGATTTCAACGATGTGGAGATGAAGCATGCCGGACAGCGGCGGAAGCCGGGCCCAGCGAGAGCAAGAGCACATACCTACGGCGGGAACCGGTCAACTGATCACCGGGCCCGCCGTTCCCGACCCCGCGCCGGGCCCCGAGGGCCCGGCCCTTCCCGGTCTCACCGGCCTTCCGGCCGCCCCGGCGGCAGCCGTCCGGCGGACCGCGTTCCTGGTGACCCTGGTGCTCGGCGGCCTCACCGCGCTGCCGGCCCTGTCCATGGACATGTACCTGCCGGCGCTGCCCGACGTCACCGACGCGCTGCACGCCCCGGCCGCCACCGTCCAGCTCACGCTGACCGCCTGCCTCCTCGGCATGGCCCTCGGCCAGCTCGTCGTCGGGCCGATGAGCGACCGTTGGGGCCGCCGCGGACCGCTCCTGACCGGCATGGTCGTCTACGTCGTCGCCACCGCGATCTGCGCCATCGCCCCCAACGCCGAGATGCTCATCGGCTGCCGCCTGCTCCAGGGCCTCGCCGGCTCGGCCGGCATCGTGATCTCCCGGGCCGTCGTGCGCGACCTCTACGACGGCATCGAGATGGCCAAGTTCTTCTCCACCCTGATGCTGATCTCGGGCGTCGCCCCGATCATCGCCCCGCTGATCGGCGGACAGGTGCTGCGGATCACGGACTGGCGCGGCGTCTTCGTCGTCCTCACCGTCGTCGGCCTGCTGCTGACCCTCGTCGTGTGGAAGAGCCTGCACGAGACCCTGCCGCCCGAGGAACGCCACACCGGCGGCGTCACCGAGGCCCTGCGCACCATGCGCGGCCTCTTCGCCGACCGGGTCTTCATCGGCTACACGATCGCCGGCGGGCTCGCCTTCGCGGCCCTCTTCGCCTACGTCAGCGCCTCACCCTTCGTCATCCAGGAGATCTACGGGGCCTCGCCGCAGACCTTCAGCCTGCTCTTCGGCCTCAACTCGGTCGGTCTGATCGTCGTCGGCCAGATCAACGGCCGGCTGCTGGTCGGCCGGGTCAGCCTCGACCGGGTCCTGCTCTTCGGGCTCGCCGTGATCCTGGCCGCGGCCGTCGCGCTGCTGCTGATGACCAGCGGGGTCTTCGGCGAGGTGGGGCTCGTCCCCATCGCCGGCACGCTGTTCGTCCTGATGTCCGCGATGAGCCTCTCCCTGCCGAACACCAACTCCCAGGCGCTGATGCGCTCCAAGCACGCGGCGGGCTCCGCCTCCGCGCTGCTCGGCACCTCGTCGTTCCTCATCGGCGCGATCGCCTCGCCGCTGGTGGGCATCGCGGGGGAGGACACGGCCGTCCCGATGGCCCTCGTCCAGACCATCTGCGCCGCCGCGGCCATGATCTGCTTCCTGGCGCTGTGCCGCCCCTGGGAGCGGCGCGGCCGGACGGACGGCGGGCTGTAACCCGCCTCGTCCCCCGGGAGCCCCACGGCGACGGGCCCGGTGCACGCGAGGTGCGTCCGGGCCCGTCGTGGCGTACGTGAGGGCGTGCCGTCACCCGGCGCGCGGGTAGCCGATCAGATGCTGCCGGTCGTCGCGGTCCGTCGTACGGAAGATCCCGACCCCGGTCGTCTCCGCCACCGGCAGCCGTACGTTGCGGGCGAGCGGCTCGTCCGACCCGTCGACGAAGTTCATCACCACCGGCACCCCGCCCCCGGCCAGCGCCTCGTCGGCGTCCCGCACGTTCCGGGCGCCGTACGCGAGCCCGTCGTCCGTCACCGAGGCGAGCGTCACATGGGACGAGCCGTCCTCGTCCTCCAGGCAGTACCCCTTCTTCGCCACCAGGTCGAACGCCAGGTTCCCGGCGATCAGGTAGTCGCCCGACGGCGGGACCACCGCCTGCGGGAAGCGGCCCGGCTGTATGGCCGGACGGTGGCACGCGACCGACACCAGCGCCTTGCCGCTCGCCGCGTCGTGCACCGTCCACAGCTCGTGGGTCGCCGCGAGCTTCGAGGACTTCTCCGGCTGCCACTTCGCCAGCACCAGACCCGCCGCCACCGACGTCGGCACCCCGGTGGCCGGGTCGGCGCCCTTCGGCGCGACGTTCCGGCTGTACCAGCCGCCCGGCACCCAGAACTCCCGCGCCCCGCTCACCAGCAGCCCCCGCGAGGTCTGGCCGGCCACCTCCGTCAGCTTCCGGCAGTCGGCGCAGCCCTTGGGGTACTTCAGCTCCGACGCGGCGATCTTCGAGGTCTCGCCGGTCACCGGGTCGATCAGCGCCACGTTCGCGTGGGCGTCGGAGATCACGATGTCCGGGCCGCTCGCGGAGACCGCCGGAGCGCCGTTCCACGGCAGCTCCACATGGTGGCGGTCGCCGTTGGTCGCCGCGTACACGTCGAGTGAGATGAACGTCTCGGAAGGGGCGAGCCCGTCGCCCGCCGTCCCGTACGACCAGGTGACGAAGAACTGCCGGTCCTCGCGGGAGACGGTCAGCAGCCGGGGATAGCTCTCCGGGTCCAGCGTCTGGCGTGCCTCGCTCCGCCACCCCAGCTTCCCGGTGGCGGTGTCGAGGGTGCGCACCCGGTAGCGGTGGTCCGCCGAACGCTCCAGGTAGGCCAGGGTCCCCGTCGGCCAGGAGAAGGCGATGTCGGGAGAGGCGCCGACCACCTCCCAGCCGCTGTCCGTCGTGTACTGCGGCGGGACGTTGAGCACGGTCCGCGTCCCGGACGCGCCCGGCACCGGTTTCGCGGCGGCCGAAGCGGAAGCCGCCGGAGTCGTGGCGCCGGCGCTGCTCCCGCCGCCCTTGCCGTCCCCGCCGCCCGTGTCGCCACTGCCCGAGGAGCCTCCGCCGCAGGTCGCCAGCAGCAGCAGGAGCGCCAGAAAGACCACCCCGCCGACCAGAGTCAGTCGAACGATCCTCTGTCTCATGGGTCCCCCCGTCGGGCCATCGCGGGTCTCGCGGCGGTCAGCGTAGCAACTGCCACATGCGCAAGCGGAGTTACACGTATCCCTGTCGCCCACCCGTGACCGGACGGACACCACCGGCCGCCGACGGCCCCGCGCGCACCTCCCTCGCCGGACCGGGTCGGTGCGCCCCGCGAATAGAATTCCTCGGTGAACGTCACCCTCCCCACCGCCGAAGCACTGCGCGCGGCCCTCGCCGGTCTGCTCGACGGACTGCCGCCCAAGCAGGCGACCCAGGCCGTCGACCGGCTGATCGCCAGCTACCGCGGGACGACCCCGACCGACGCGCCGGTGCTGCGGGACCGGGCGGACGTCGTCGCCTACGCCGCGTACCGGATGCCCGCGACCTTCGAGGCCGTACGGGCCGCCCTGGACGCGCTCCGCGAGGCCGCCCCCGACTGGCGGCCGGCCACCCACACCGACGTCGGCGGCGGTACCGGCGCGGCGAGCTGGGCCGTCGCCGGGGCGTGGGACGGGCTGCAGACCACCGTCCTGGACTGGGCCGAGCCCGCCCTCGCGCTCGGCCGCGAGCTGGCCGAGGCCGGTGGACCCCCCGGGCTGCGGACCGCCCGCTGGCAGCGCGCCCGGATCGGCGCCGCGCTGGAACTGGCCCCCACGGACCTGGTGACCGTCTCGTACGTGCTCAAGGAGCTGACCCCCGCCGCCAGGACCGAGCTGGTCGACGCGGCGGCCGGTGCCGCGCAGGCCGTCGTCATCGTGGAGCCCGGCACCCCCGACGGATACGCCCGGGTGATCGAGGCGCGCGACCGGCTGATCGACGCCGGGCTGACCGTGGCGGCGCCCTGCCCGCACAGCGCCGCCTGCCCCATCGAGCCGGGCACCGACTGGTGCCACTTCTCCGCCCGGGTCAGCCGCTCCTCCCTGCACCGGCAGGTCAAGGGCGGGACGCTGAGCCACGAGGACGAGAAGTTCAGTTACGTCGTCGCGACCCGCTTCCCCGTCGAGCCGGTGGCCGCCCGGGTCACCCGCCGGCCGCAGATCCGCAAGGGCCAGGTCCTGCTGGAGCTCTGCACCCGGGACGAGGCCCTGCGGCGCGAGACGGTCACCAAACGCCACGGCGCGCTGTACCGGGCGGCCCGGGACACCGACTGGGGCGACGCCTGGCCGCCGCCCGAAGAGGACTGACGGCCCGGACCACCGCCCGGGCCACAGCCCGCACCACCTCCCGGACGACCACGGTCCGGACGACGACCACGGTCCGGACGACGGCCGCAGTCCGGACCACGGCCCGTACGACCACTGCCCGGACCACCGCTCATGGGGCCGGTACGCTCACCGGCCCCGCAGCTCCTGGGTGCAGCACTTCACGCTGCCGCCGCCCTTCAGCAGCTCGCTGAGGTCCATCGGCACCGGTTCGAAGCCCCGGTCCCTGAGCGGGTCGAACAGCCCCGTCGCGGCCTGCGGCAGCAGCACGTGCAGACCGTCGCTGACCGCGTTCAGGCCGAACGCGGCGGCGTCCGGCTCCTGGGCGGTCAACGCGTCGGGGAAGAGCCTGGCCAGCACGGCACGGCTGCCGGGCGAGAACGCGTCCGGGTAGTACATGATCTCGTCCGCCGCGTCGTCGAGCACGCAGAGCGCCGTGTCCAGGTGGTAGTAGCGCGGATCCACCAGATCGAGGCCGATCACCGGCCGGCCGAAGAACTCCTGCGCCTCGTCGTGCGCGAGCGGGCTGGACCGGAACCCCGTCCCGGCCAGCACGAAGGACGAGGTGACGGCGAAATCGCCCTCGCCCTCGTTCACGTGCTCCGGTTCGCGGATCTCGCCGTAGCCGTGCGTCCGGAACCACTCCCGGTGCGCCTCGGCCTCGCCGTGCCGCTCCTGGTGCGCGAAGAGCGCGCCGAGCACCCGCCCGTCGATCACGGTGGCGCCGTTGGCGGCGAAGACCATGTCCGGCAGGCCGGGCAGCGGCGCCAGCTCCTCCACCGTGTGGCCGAGGGTGCGGTAGCGGTCGCGGAGGTCCTCCCACTGCGTCTGCGCCAACGGCAGATCGACCGGCTTGGAGGGGTCCATCCACGGGTTGATGGAGTAGGTGACCCGGAAGTGCGTCGGAGCGCACATCAGATAGCGACGAGGGGTGGCGTCACGGTGCACGGGGGGCTCCTCACGAACGGCGGCCTCGGCCGCGGCACGGTGGGGGAACGCGCGGTCTGCGCGTGAGCCCATGGTGCGCTGCGCGGGCCCCGGTCCGCAGTGCGCCGATCGGGTGAGCGTGCGCGGTGGCGGGGGCGCGGAAGGACGGGGTGCCGTACGCCACCGGCCCCGCCGCGATGGGGGAGGATGCCCGTTGATGACCCCTTATCGGGCGTGATGTCCCTCACTCGGGGCGGTGGTGTCCCGCCCCGCTGGTGAACTCTGGCCACCCGAAGCGCAGGATGGTGGGACCATGGACGGGTAACGCTGAGGTGAGGGGATAGATGGGCGCCGATTCCGGCCGTAAACGCGGCACAGAGGGCAAGATTTCCCAGTGGCTGCGGCGACGACCCAAGCAGGGGACCGATGCCGACGGCTCGGCCCGACTGGGCATGCTCCTGGCCGTCGCCGAGGCGGGGATGCCGATCTCGCCCGCCGCCCACCCGCTCGGACACCGATGTTCGTGCGAACGCATCGGATGCCCCACCCCCGCCCGTCACCCCGTGTCGTTCGCCTGGCAGACCCAGTCGACCACCGACCGCGCGCAGATCGAACGCTGGGCCGAGGGCCAGCCGCTGGCGAACTTCATCACCGCCACCGGGATGGTCCACGACGTACTCGACGTTCCGCTCTCCGCCGGGGTCAACGCCCTGGAGCGGCTGACCGGGCGCGGAATCGACGTCGGACCCGTCGCCCGCTCCGGCGACGACCGGATGCTCTTCTTCACCGCCACCCGCGGCACCCCCGAGGACGAGGACGAGTGGTGGCCCTGCGAGCTGGACTCGCACCCCGAGACCATGGACGAGCACCCCGGCCTGCGCTGGCACTGCCGCGGAAGCTACGTCCTGCTCCCGCCCGCCCGTCTCCCCGGTGACCTCGACGTCCAGTGGGTGCGCGGCCCCGAGAACCCACTGCCGGACCCGCTGACCCTGCTGGAGGCGCTGACCGACGCCTGCGCCGCCTACGTGGACAGCGACGAGGCGACCGGCCTGGACCCGGCCGCGGTGGCCTGGCCGCTGGGCCGCTGAGGCGCCGGACCGGTCCGAACCGCAGTCCGGGCTCCGGAACCCCGACGCCCGCCCGCCCCGCCCGACGGCCGTCGCGCTCACCGGCCGTCCCGCTCGCCGGTGCCGCCCTACTCGCCGGTCGCCGAGACCAGTCCCGGCAGCCGGTTCAGTACGGTCACCTTCGCGCCCCCGGCGGCGCCCCGCGCGGGCACGTACACCAGCTGGCTGGAGACGCGCTCCTTGGTGAGGGTGCTCTTCACCTCGCCCGTGAGCAGCGCCTGGGTGTCCCGGTTCACCTCGGGCTTCAGACCCTGGGCGGCCGTCTGGCGTTCGTAGTGCTTGCTGCTGAAGAAGACCAGCGCCCCGCCGTCCTTCGTCGCGAGCCCGAACGGGCGGAACGCGCCGTCCAGCGGGCGGTCGACGTACTGGAACGAGAACCCCGGCTTCTTCGTCGCCGCGCGTGCGGCCCGCCAGCCCGAGGTGGTCGAGCCCGCCGCGAACACGTCCGGCGCCCCGGTGGACAGGTAACCGGTGTACGAGGTACTCAAGTCCTCGGGCCGCACCGCGAGTTCGGCGCCCAGGGTCTCGGCGGGTTTCGCCAGCCCGTCCGCGTCCAGCGCGAACTCCGGTACCTCCGACGGCGCTACGACCCCGAGATAGGGCACCGTCCACAGCGCGTCCGGGCCGGTCCGTTCGAAGACCAGCAGCCAGCGGGTGTCCTGGTCGCCCTTGTCCACGTCACGGTTGGAGTCGGCGTTCGCGAAGAAGTACCGCGGCCAGCCCGCCTTCTTGGGTATGACGTAGTGCGTGTCCGACAGCTCCAGCGGATCGCGTGCCGCCGCGGCGTCCTTGTCGGTGTACGTGGACCGGGCCTTCAGCCCCGCCTGGTTGACCGCCCCGAGTGCCCCGGTCACCCGCTCCGCGTCCAGCGCGGGATCGACGGCCGCGTTCGCCTTGTTGTACGCGGTGAGGAAGTCCTTCAGGGCTTGGTCCGCCTCGGACTTCGTCGCCGCGGGTACCTGCGCGAGTTCCCCGTGCACGGTCACGCAGCCGCTCGCCGTCATGCCCAGTACCGTCGCCACCGCGAGCCCCGCCGCCGACCGACCCAGCCTTCTCATCCGTTGCCTTCTGCGCCTTCTGATCCGTCGTCCGCACTGACCGTCCGAACCCTACCGGGGCGAAGAAGCGTACGAGGGCGAGGAGTCGATATACGCCGTGAGGGCGTGCCCGGGAGCAGCACCTCGATTTCCGGTACGCCCCCACACGCGGTATCACCGCCCCCTTCCGGAACGACCGGCTCCCGAACGAATGCTTGAATGCCGGTATGAGTGAATTCGACGTACCCGACGGCATCGACGTCCTGCGGGTGTTCTGCGCCCCCGACGGCCGGCACGGGAACGCCCTCGGTGTCGTACGGGACGGGCACGACTACCCCGACGACACCGCGCGCCAGGCGCTCGCCGCCGAACTGGGCTTCAGCGAAACGGTCTTCGTGGACGACCCGGAGCGCGGTCAGGTGGACATCCGGACCCCGGGGCTCCGGCTGCCGTTCGCCGGGCACCCGATCGTCGGCGCCGCCTGGCTGCTCGACCTGGAGATCCTGGAGCTGGAGGTGGGGGACGTCTTCGCCCGCCAGGACGGCGAGTTCACCTGGATCACCGCCCGCCCGGAGTGGGCACCGCCCAGGGAGCTGGTGCGGTACGACTCCGCCGCCGAGGTCGACGCGCTGACCGGCCCCCCGCCGGGCGAGGGCTGGCTGTACGTGTGGGCCTGGGAGGACGAGGCGGCGGGGCGCGTACGCGCACGGGCGTTCCCGCGCCGCGACGACGGCATCATCGAGGACGAGGCGACGGGAGCCGCCGCGCTGCTGCTCACCGCACGGCTCGGCCGCGCACTCAACATCACCCAGGGGCGCGGCTCCCAGATCCTCACCGCGCCCGCACCGGACGGCACGGTGGAGCTCGGCGGCCGGGTCGTGCTCGCGGTCAGGAGCTGAGCACGCGCGGCCGCCCGCCGCCGCCCGCCGGGCGGAAAGGGCGGCCGCGTTCCCGTCAGGCGCTGAGCGGAAAGACGTCCCCCAACTCCCGGAAGACGGCCGTGTTCAGCGCGAAGGCGCGCTTGCACTCGTCCACGATGCGCTGCCGCTCCAGGTCGTCGGCGTCGACGGCGTCCAGCAGTTCGCGGTAACTCCGCTTGAAGGCCGCGGGGTTGGTGATCTCCTCGAAGACGTAGAACCGCACCCCGTCGCCCTTGTGCGCGAAGCCCCAGGCCTTCTCGGCCCGGTCGCGGATGATCTGCCCGCCGGAGAGGTCGCCGAGGTAGCGGGTGTAGTGGTGCGCTATGTATCCGGCAGGCCAGTCGCGGGCGCAGGCGGCGACCCGCTCGGCGTACGCGGCGGTGGCCGGCAGCGGCTCCAGGCCCTCGCGCCACCCCGGGCCCCGCAGGTGCGCGAGGTCCCGCTCCAGTTCGGTGAGCCGCATCAGCGGCGCCTGTATGAAGGGCCCCGCGACCGGGTCCTGCCGCAGCCGCTCGGCACCCTCCTCCAACGCCCGGTACACGAACCACAACTGCTCGGTGTACCGGGTGTACGCGTCCACTCCCAGGCGCCCGCCGAGCAGGTCTCCCATGAAGGTCGAGGTCTCCGCCTCCGTGTGCTGCTCGTGGGACGCGGTGCGGATGACCGTGGAGAACGGGGTGACGGTGCCGGTGGACGTGTCCAAGGCGGGCCTCCGGGGGCCGAGAGAGCGGAAAACCGGGAAGGACGGAAACGTGGGGCACCGACGCGGCGGCTCGCGCCGCGTCGACCACCCCCCGATCCTCTTGCTTAGGCTTACCTAAGTCAACAGGTTGCCGACCCCTTGTCGGTAAATACTCCGTGCCCGGGAAAAGCGAGCGCCCGGTGGGACGGAACCGGAAGTCACCGGTTCCGTCCCACCGGGCGCTCGCTCGTGCCGGAGGTACCCGTCGGCCCTACGGCAGGGTGAGGACGTCCGCTCCGGTCTCCGTCACCACCAGGGTGTGCTCGAACTGGGCGGTCCGCTTGCGGTCCTTGGTCAGCACGGTCCAGCCGTCGTCCCACATGTCGTACTCGTGGGTGCCCAGGGTCAGCATCGGCTCGATGGTGAACGTCATCCCCGGCTGCATCACGGTGGTGGCGTGCGGGCTGTCGTAGTGCGGCACGATCAGGCCGGAGTGGAACGAGGTGTTGATGCCGTGCCCGGTGAAGTCCCGCACCACGCCGTAGCCGAAGCGCTTGGCGTACGACTCGATGACCCGGCCGATCACGTTGATCTGACGGCCGGGGCGGACCGCCTTGATGGCCCGGTTCAGCGACTCCCGGGTGCGCTCCACCAGCAGCCGCGACTCCTCGTCCACGTCGCCGCAGAGGTAGGTGGCGTTGTTGTCGCCGTGCACGCCGTTGATGTACGCCGTCACGTCGAGGTTCACGATGTCGCCGTCGCGCAGCACCGTCGTGTCGGGGATGCCGTGGCAGATGACCTCGTTGACCGACGTGCACAGGGACTTGGGGAAGCCGCGGTAGCCGAGCGTCGACGGGTAGGCGCCGTGGTCGACCATGAAGTCGTGGGCCACCCGGTCCAGTTCGTCGGTGGTGACGCCGGGCGCGATGTGCTTGGCGGCCTCCTCCATCGCCTGCGCGGCGATCCGGCCCGCGATACGCATCCGCTCGACGGTGTCGGAGTCCTGGATCTCCGGGCCGGTGTACGGCTTCGGACCCGGCTTGCCCACGTACTCGGGGCGCCGGATATTTCCGGGTACGGAACGGACGGGAGAGATCTCCCCGGGTGCGAGCAGCGACTGACCAGACATGTCAGCGAGTCTAACCAGCGCCCCTGGGGCAAGCTGGCACAGAGGAAAGGAGTCCCGATGGCCCTGTTCAAGAAGCGCACGGTCGGCAAACCGGGCGAGTGGTACTACTGCCTGGAGCACAAAAAGGTCGAGGAAGGCCCCGAGTGCCCGGCGAAGGACCGCTTCGGCCCGTACGCCTCGCGCGAGGCGGCGCAGCACGCCATGGACACCGCGCAGGAGCGGAACCTGGAGTGGGACACCGACCCCAAGTGGCACGACCGCAACCGGCCCCCGGCCTCCTGAACCCCGCGCGGTGACCCCGCGCCTTGGGGGGGCGTGCCGTCCTAGAAAGCCGGCGCGGCGGGTGCGGCGGGCGCGTCCGGGTCCGCCGGGGCGGCCGTCGCGGCGTCCCGGCGGCGTACGGCGTCCTCGTCGGTGGCGGAGTCGTACCGGAGCAGCTTCGGGAGCGCCGCCGTCAGCAGGGCCACCGAGGCGACGCAGGCGACCCCACCGGTCCAGACCGCCGAGCGGGTGCCGGTCCACCCCGCCATCGCACCGGCCCGGACCTGGCCGAGCTGCGGCCCGACGCTGTAGGAGAGCACCTCGATGCCGGCCAGCCGGCCCCGCAGCTCCTCCGGGATGGTCTGGTTCCAGATGGCGGAGCGGCCCAGTCCGCTCAGCATGTCGCCCGCGCCCGCGACGCCCAGGCAGACCAGCACCGGCCAGACGCTGTCGAAGAGCCCCGCGCCCGCGATGGCCAGCCCCCAGGCGGCGGCCCCGAACACCACGAAGAGCCCGTGCCGCCGCACCCGGGACGTCCAGCCGCTGGTCAGCCCCAGCACCAGCGAGCCCACCGACCCGGCGGCATACATCAGCCCCAGCGACCAGGGGGCGCCGAGGTCGTCCGCGAGGAACGGGAAGACCGCGTTCGGGAAGGCGAAGAACATCGCGGCCAGGTCGATCGCGTACGTCCCCAGCAGCACCGGCCGGCTCCACGCGTACGCCGCGCCCTCGGCGATCCCGCGCAGCGACGGCTTCTGCGCGTTCCGGGCGGGCGGCGCGGGGGTGAGCCGCAGGCAGAGGACGACCGAGACGGTGAAGGTGACGACGGTGACCGCGTACGCGGTGGCGTGCCCGGCGTAGGCGACGACCAGGCCCGCCAGGGCCGGCCCCGCGATCGCGCCCGCCTGCCAGCGCAGGGCGTTCAGCGCGGCGGCGGCCGGCAGGTGCTCGTGCGGCACGATCCGCGCCAGCAGCGAGTCGAGCGCGGGCCGCTGGAGCCCGGCGAGCGCCGAGACGCCCCCGGCCACGACGTACAACGGCCAGAGCAGCGGGTCCGGCAGCAGGGCGTTGACCAGCAGGATCACGGCCAGCACACCGAGCCCGGCCTCGGTGCCGAGGATGACCTTGCGGCGGTCCACCGCGTCCGCGAGCGCCCCGCCGTACAGCCCGAAGACCACCAGCGGCACGAGTTCGACCGCGCCCATCGCCCCGACCGCCAGCGGGGACCCGGTCAGCTCCTTGATCTGGAGCGGCAGCGCGATCAGCGCCATGAAACTGCCGAAGTACGTGATCAGCCCCTGGCCCCAGAGCAACCGGAAATCGGCGGAGGCGTGCCAGGGGGCGAGGTCGGGAAGGAGGGAGCGAAGGGTACGGGAAGCGCGGCGCGGGCGCGGGTCGTTCACGAGAGATCATGGTCCGGCCCTCCGGGGGTCCGGCGCAACCCCTCCTCGGCCCCGGCACCCGCCCTACCAGCGAAGACGTCCCGGCGGCACGGGGGGCGCAGCGCGTGCCCGCGCCCTACCACCGCGCCGGTGGCGGTGCCGTGAGCCGGTCCGCGAGCCGTGAGAGCCGGTCCCGGAACGAGCGCCGCCCGTGCGCCGACGGCCGCCCGGTCTCCCCGGCCGCCGCGCTCACCAGATGCTGCACGGTGTCCAGGTCCACGTCGTCCTCCTCTGTCACCACCAGCGCCTCGTGGCCGAGCCCCCGCACCTCGGGATCGCCACCGCCCAGCGTGAGGACGGTCGCCCCCGAGCGCCGGGCGTCCCACACCCGCTCCATCAGCCCGCCGTCCGGCCGCTCCGGCGCCACCAGCAGCAGCGTCTCGCCGCGCCCGGCCGCCTCGATCCGTCCCAGCCCCACCGCCAGATGCGCCGGATCGGCCGGCCGCACCCGGTGGCGTACCAGCGTGGGAGTCAGCTCCGGCAGCCCCGACCACGCCGCCTCGTCGACCAGGTGCGCCGCCAGGTGCCAGGGCTCGTACGTCTCGGTCCCGACCAGTAACAGCCCACCGCCCTGCGGGACGACGGACGAACGAAGCGCCCCGGCGAACCGGCGGGCCGCGCCCGGCCACTCGGTCCCGGCGAGCACCTCACGCAACAGCGCCACGCGCACGGCATCCATGGCCCGGCATCATGCAGCAGCCCGCGGGCGTTCCGCAGCCGGACACGGAAGGTGCACCCGTACGGGACGCGTGCGGGGCGCGTACGGGAGACGCGCGGGGCGCGGGCGGGGCTCGTGCGGGACATGTGCCGGACGTTCGCGCACGGGCCGGGGTGTGCCGCCGGAGAGCCGGTACTCCGCAGTAGTGTCGGGGCCATGACTACCCACGACAGTGCCGGCGCGCCCAAGGCGCCCGCCAAGGACCCCTGGGACCTGCCCGACGTCTCCGGACTCACCGTCGGCGTGCTCGGCGGCACCGGGCCGCAGGGCCGCGGACTCGCCTACCGCCTCGCCCGCGCGGGGCAGCGCGTGACCATCGGCTCCCGCGACGCCGCCCGCGCCGCCGAAGCCGCCGCCGAACTCGGACTCGGCATCGAGGGCGCGGACAACGCCGCCTGCGCGCTCCGCAGCGACATCGTGATCGTCGCCGTGCCGTGGGAGGGCCACGCCAAGACGCTGGAGTCGCTGCGCGCGGAGCTCGCGGGCAAGCTCGTCGTCGACTGCGTCAACCCGCTCGGCTTCGACAAGAAGGGTGCCTACGCCCTCAAGCCGGAGGAGGGCAGCGCCGCCGAACAGGCCGCCGCCCTGCTGCCCGACTCCCGCGTCACCGCCGCCTTCCACCACCTCTCGGCGGTGCTGCTCCAGGACGCCGCCATCGACGAGATCGACACCGACGTGATGGTGCTGGGCGAGGCCCGCGCCGACACCGACATCGTGCAGGCCCTCGCCGGCCGCATCGCGGGCATGCGCGGCGTCTTCGCCGGACGGCTGCGCAACGCCCACCAGGTCGAGTCGCTGGTCGCCAACCTGATCTCGGTCAACCGCCGGTACAAGGCACACGCGGGACTGCGCGCCACCGACGTGTGATCCGTACCGGGTGACGCACCGGGTGGTCCGTATCGGGAGATCCGTACGGGACGCCCCGCGCCCCGGGGCCGTACCCGGGGCGGAACGGAACGGGGCATGAGGGACACTGGACCGGACCACGCACCACCCCGGACAGGAGCCGCCCCCATGCCCCGCATCGCCCTCTACCCGCTCGTCGTCTGCGTCCTCGCCGTCGTCGCCGCGGTGGTCTCCTTCGTCCAGGGCAGCCTGCTCGGCATCCTCTGGGTGCTGGTGGCGGGGCTCTCCTCCAACATGACCCTCTACTACGTGCGCCGTCACCGCGCGACCGCCGGCGGCTGACCGCAGGGCCGGTCCGCGCGGGCGGCAGGGCGCCGGCGGCCTACCCGGACAGCGCCGCCGACAGAGCCTCGCAGCGGAGGTCCTGCTGGTCGGAGAACGCCTGCCAGAAGCGGTAGGTGTCCAGCCCGCAGTACGTCTCGAAGTCGCTGACCCCGAGCCCCCGCAGCAGCGCGTCCACGGCGTCGAAGAACACGGCGTTCACCTCCGGCACCCACAGCAGCCCGAACACCGCGATCAGCCCGAACGGCGCGAACGGCTCCACCTGGCGCCGGACCTTGTACGACAACCAGGGCTCGATCACCCCGTACCCGTCCAGCCCCGGCACCGGTACGAAGTTGAGGATCGCCGCCGTGACCTGGAGCAGCGCCAGGAACGCCAGCGCGAACCGGAACACCATCGGCACCCCGTCGAGGCCGCCCAGCCAGAACGGCGCCGTGCAGACGACGGCGAACAGGACGTTCGTCAGCGGCCCCGCAGCAGAGATCAGGCTGTGCTTCCACCTCCCCCGGATACGGCCCCGCTCGATGTAGACGGCACCGCCGGGCAGCCCGATGCCACCCATGATCACGAAGAGCACCGGCAGCACGATGCTGAGCAGCGCGTGCGTGTACTTCAGCGGGTTGAGCGTCAGATAGCCCTTCTCCGCGATCGAGATGTCCCCGCTGTGCAGCGCCGTACGGGCGTGCGCGTACTCGTGGAGGCAGAGCGACACGATCCAGCCACCCGTGACGAACAGGAAGACCGCGAACCCGGTCTGCTCGGCGAACCCCGTCCACACGGCCACGCCGGCGACGGCCGTGACGGCGACGATCCCGAGGAAGATCGGGCTGATGCGCCGGTCGCGGCGGCTGATCGCAGTGGTCATGCGACGAGAGTAGGGCCTCACGTCCGGATCGGGCCGGGCTCCTGGCGCACCGGGTTCCGGACCGCCGGGCCCCGTCAACTCCCCTGCCCGTCAGCCGCTGTCCGCCGCCGCTGTCTCCCGCTGCTTTCCACCGGCCGCTGTCTCCCGCCGCACTCCACCGGCCGCTCTCCGGTCGGCCTTCGAGGGCTCCGCCCTTCCGTGCGACTCCGGTTGCCCAACTCGCCCGTGAACGCGCGGGGTTCACCACCGGAGAATCGTCCGGGCGCGTGCGCCGGAGAGGAGCCCGCCCCGATGCCGGTACCGCTCCCTCCCGTACGGGGTGTGACCGGGGCGCCACGGAAAGTCATCCGACGCCACGCGAGCTATCGGAATATATCGGGTGGCTGTGCGAGTCCCGATCCCCTTCACGGACAATGGCCCCGTGCGCTACTGCATCCTCGGTACGACCCAGGTACTTCGCGACGACGGCACGGCCGTCGCCCTCGGCGGGGCGCGGCTGCGTGCCCTGCTCACGGTCCTCGCCCTGAGCCCCGGCCGGGAGGTCCCGGTGGCGGTGCTCGTGGACGAGGTCTGGGACGGTGAGCCGCCCGCCGACGCGCCGGGCGCGGTCCAGGCGCTCGTGGGCCGACTGCGCCGGGCGCTCGGCCGGGACGCCATCGACTCCGTCGAGAACGGCTACCGGCTCGCCGCCGGACCCGACGCGGTCGACCTGCACCGGTTCGAGCGGCTGGCGGGGGAGGGGGGCCGGGCGCTGGAGGCCGGTGACGGCGCGAAGGCGCTCGACGCGCTCGACGCCGCCCTCGCCCTGTGGCGCGGTCCCGCCTTCGCCGACCTGCCCGACCGCACCGCCGTCGCCGCCCGCTGGGAGGCCCGGCGGCTCGCGGCCCGCCGCGCCCGGGGTGGCGCCCACCTCGCGCTCGGCCGCGCCGAGGAGGCGCTGCCCGAGCTGGTCGCGCTCTGCGCCGACCACCCGCTGGACGAGCCGCTCCAGGCGCTGCGCATCCGTGCCCTGCACCACGCGGGCCGCACCGCGCAGGCCCTCGCCGCGTACGAGGAGGTGCGCACCCTGCTCGCCGCCCGGCTCGGCACCGACCCGGGCGCCGAACTGCGGGCGCTGCACACGGAGTTGCTGCACCACGGCAGCGCCCCGCCGGCCCGTCCGGTGGCGGGTGCCGCCCGCCCGGGGCCGGGTGCCGGCCGTCCGGGCGACCGCCCCACCGCCCCGGCCCGCCCGCTCGGCCCCGACGACCGGACGCCCGCGAGCGGCGCCCCCGGGTCCCGTACCCCGTCCGCCCGGCCCGCCACCCCGGTGGCCCTGCCGCCCCTCCGCCCGGCGTCCGGCAACCTCCGGGCCCGGCTCACCAGTTTCGTCGGCCGCGAGACGGACATCGCCGCACTGCGCCAGGACCTCGACCGGTCCCGGCTGGTGACGCTCCTCGGCCCCGGCGGCGCGGGCAAGACCCGGCTCTCCCAGGAGGCCGCCGAGACCGTCGCCGGCAACTGGCCGGACGGCGTGTGGATGGCCGAGCTCGCCCCCGTGGACGACCCCGACGCCGTGCCCGAAGCGGTGCTCTCCGCGCTCGACGCCCGGGAGACCGTGCTGCGCGGCGCCGGCGCCGAGGAGATGCGCGTCGCCGAAGGCGGCACCGCGAGCCCCCTCGTACGCCTCACCGAGCACTGCGCGCGCCGCCGGATGCTCCTGCTGCTCGACAACTGCGAGCACGTCGTCGGAGCAGCCGCCGCGCTCGCCGACCACCTCCTCGCCCGCTGCCCCGACGTGACCGTCCTCGCGACGAGCCGCGAACCCCTGGGCGTACCGGGCGAGTTCGTCCGCCCGGTCGAACCCCTCCCGGACCCCACGGCGCTCCGCCTCTTCGAGGAGCGCGGCAACGCCGCCCGGCCCGGCTTCCGGAGCGACGCGGATCCGGCGACCGCCGCGGCCAGCGCCGAGATCTGCCGCCGCCTCGACGGACTGCCCCTCGCCATCGAACTCGCCGCCGCACGGCTGCGGATGCTCAGCCCCCGGCAGATCGCCGACCGGCTCGACGACCGCTTCCGGCTGCTCTCCAGCGGCAGCCGCACGCTGCTGCCGCGCCAGCAGACGCTGCGCGCCGTCGTCGACTGGTCCTGGGACCTGCTCGACACCGCCGAACGCGCCGTACTGCGCCGGATGTCGGTCTTCGCCGGCGGCTGCTCCCTCTCCGCCGCCGAGGACGTCTGCTCCCTGCGCGCGGGCGACACGGGCGGCGCAGGCGGCACCGGCAGCACGGACCATGAGGTGGTCGGCTTCCGCGACGTCGCCGTCCTCCTCGGCTCACTCGTCGACAAGTCCCTCGTCGTCGCGGAGGAGTCGGGCGACGGCGAGATGCGCTACCGGCTGCTGGAGACCGTGGGGGAGTACGCCTCCGAGCGCCTGGACGAGGCGGGCGAGCGCGCCGCCGTCGGCCGGTCCCACCTCGTGTACTACCGCGAGCTGGTGCGTACCGAAGGCCCCCGGCTGCGCGGCGCCGGACAGCCCGCCACCCTGGAGCTGTTCCGGCGCGAGTACGAGAACGTGCGCACCGCCTTCCGCCACGCGGCGGCCCTGGAGGACGAGCACGAGTGCCTGTGCATCGTCATGTCCCTGGGCTGGTACTGGATGCTGCGCGACCTGCGCGACGAGGCCCGCCAGTGGGCCGACACCACGGCGGCGATGGGCCCCGACCCGTTCGCCCCGCCCGGCACGCCCGCGCCCTCGCTGTACGAGCGGTGCACGGACAGGCCGCCGCCCATGGACCCCGACCAGCTCATGGAGGCCAGGCGCGGGGTGCGGCTCATCCAGATCGCCAACATGGACCACGAGATGGACCTGTGGATGAACGAGGAGGGCATGGAGCGGCTCCGGATCATCGCCCGGACCTACACCCCCGGCCAGCCGCAGACCTGCCGCTCGCCCGGATCGCTCTGGATCTTCGCCGTCATCATCACCGGCGAGCGGGAGGAGCTGTACGGCGTGATGGACGAGACCGTGCGCGCCTGCCGCGAGCACGGTGACGAATGGGAGCTGGGGGCGGCGCTCCAGACGCGTGCCAACCTGCTCGCCAACCGGCCCGAATCGGTCCAGGAGGCCCGGGTCGACGCGGACGAGAGCCTGGAGATCTTCACCCGGCTCCAGGACGCCTGGGGTTCCGCCGAGGCCCTCGCCTCACGCGGCGAGGCCAACGAGCAGTCGGGCGCGTACGAGGCGGCCGCCGAGGACTACCTCGCCGCCATGGCGTACGCCGAACAGCTCGGCGCGCAGTCGCAGGTCGCCGTGTTGCGCACCCGGTACGCGAACATCCTCGCGGAGACCGGGCGGGAGGAGGAGGCGGAGGCCATCTTCCGCGAGGTCATCGGGATGGACCGGACGAACTCCGGGCACGAGGCGACGCCCTTCGCCCGGATGCACCTGGGCATGCTCCTCGGCCGCACCGGGCGGGTCGCCGAGGCGCGCGCCCAGATGGAGCTGCTGGCGGCCGAGTTCCACTCGCAGACGCTCGCCATCTTCGAGGGCTTCGTCACGGGTGTGGTGGCCTGGCTGGACAACGAGGAGGGGCTGTACGCCCACGCCCTGGACACCGCGCTCAAGGCGGTGGAACGGGCGAACGACCGGCTGTCGCAGATGGTCGCCCCCCAGATGACCCCCATCCACCTGGTGTCGGTCGCCTGGGCGCTGGCGGGGCTCGGCGGGGAGGAACGCGGCCGGGACGCCGCCCGGTTGCTCGGCTCGCAGGCCGCCCATCTGTCCCGGATGCACGTGCCCACCATGGTGGAGCGGCAGAACCTCGTCCGCGCCGAGGAAGCGGCGCGCGCGGCGATCGGGGACGCGGCGTTCGAGGCGGCATACGCCGAGGGCGGTGACCTCTCGCTGGAAGAGGTCACCGCCCTGGCGTACGCGCACAACAACTGATCCCGCGCGTCCGCCGTACGCCCGGCTGCGGTGCGGACGGCGGACGCGGGGCCCCGGTCGTCAGGCCGCCTTGCGGAACTTGGCGACGGCGAGCGGTGCCATCACGACGGTGATGATGCCGGCCCAGGCGAGCGTCACCCAGACCGAGTGGGCGATCGGGCCGCCCATCATCAGGCCGCGCGCCGCGTCGGCGAGGTTCGACAGCGGGTTGTACTCGGTGAACGTCTGCAGCCAGCCCGGCATCGTCTGGGTCGGCGCGAAGATGGAGGATCCGAACTGCAGGGGCATCAGCACCAGCATTCCCGTCGCCTGGACCGCCTGGGCCGTCTTCATGGCCAGCCCGAGCAGGATGAAGATCCACATGATGGCGGCGCCGAACACCGCCGAGAGCGCGACGGCTTCGAGCAGACCGAGGAACGAGGTCTGGATCTCCATGCCGAGCGCGAAACCCATCGCCAGCAGGATGATGGTGGCGACCATCATCCGGCCCAGCTCCACCACGATCTTCGCGATCAGCACCGAGGAACGGGCGATCGGCATCGTGCGGAACCGGTCCATGACGCCCTTGCGGAAGTCGTCGTTGACCCCGGTGCCCACGGCGGAGGCGATGTTCATCCCCATCATGGCCATCAGGCCGGGGATCAGGTAGTTGAGGTACTCCTCCCGGCCGCCGCCGAGGGAGCCGCCGACCGAGCCGCCGAACACGTACGTGAAGAGCAGCGTGAAGATCACCGGCATCAGGAGCGCGTCGAACATCGACTCCGGATCCTTCTTGATCTGGAGCAGGTTGCGCCGGGTCAGCGCCCCGATGTGGCGCAGGTTGGCGCGCAGCCCGATCCTCCCCTCGTCGCTCGGGGGCAGGACCGGCACCCGGTCGGTGGGGGACTTCGTCAGCGTGGTCGTACTCATGCGGCGACCTCCTCGTCGGTCGGAGCGGCGGCGGACGTGGACTTGCCGCCGGTGATGGCGAGGAAGACCTCGTCCAGGCTGGGCAGTGCGGTGGCGACGTGGGCGAGGGAGAAGCCCCGGGTGCCCAGCAGGCCGATGACGGCGGTCAGTTGCCCGTCGCTCAGGATCGGTACGTACAGCAGGCCCTCGTCCGGGACCGCCTGCGCTCCGGAGACCCCGTCGAGACCGGTCTCGTGGAGGGCGCGGGCCATCGCCGGCAGGTCGGCCGGGTCGGACGGGCGGATCTGGAGGGTCCGGCCGCCGACCTTCGCCTTCAGCTCGTCGACCCCGCCGCGCGCGATGATGCGGCCCTTGTCGATCACCGTCAGCTCGCTGGCGAGCTGCTCGGCCTCTTCCATGTACTGGGTGGTGAGCAGCACGGTCGCGCCCTCGGCGACCATCCGCTGGACCTCGTCCCAGACCTCGTTGCGGGTGCGGGGGTCGAGCCCCGTCGTCGGCTCGTCCAAGTAGAGGACGGCCGGGCGGCCGATCATGGAGGCCGCCAGGTCGAGCCGGCGACGCATGCCGCCGGAGTAGTCCATCGCGGGGCGGCGGGCCGCCTCGGTGAGCGAGAACCGCTCCAGGAGCTCGTCGGCGCGGCTGCGGGCCTCCTTGCGGGGCAGGTCGAGGAGCCGGCCGATCATGTAGAGGTTCTCCCAGCCGGAGAGCTTCTCGTCGACGGAGGCGTACTGCCCGGTCAGGCCGATGGTGCGGCGCAGCTGCCGGGGCTGCTTGACCACGTCGTATCCGGCGACCGTCGCGTAACCCGCGTCCGGCACGATCAGTGTGGAGAGGGCGCGCACGAGCGTCGTCTTGCCCGCGCCGTTCGGGCCGAGCACGCCGAGCACGGTGCCCTCGCGCACATCGAGGTCGACACCGTCGAGTGCCTTGGTGGTGCCGTAGTGCTTCACCAGCCCCCGTACTTCGATGGCGATTCCGCGCCCGGGGTTCATGTCGTTTCGCGTCATGTCCACCATGGGACCAGACGCGGCCGACAGCTCACCGATATATCGCCGACAATGAAGGAGTGGAACGGATCTCCGCATGTCGCTTCCCTGTCGGCGCGACCGGCGGATCGCCGACAGGGAGCCGGCAAGCCGTCACGGGCAGCCGTGCGCCGGACGTACGCCGCGCACGCGCGGGGCGTGCCCGGGCGTGCGTCAGCCCGCCGATGGGGGAAGTCGGCGGGCTGACGGTGGTGCCGGAGGTGGCTGTGTGACCGGCGCGCCGGGTGCGACCCGTACGGCCGGGGGTGGGGCGGGGCGGCGTGGGGCGGGGCCCGCCGTGCCGCCCGTGGAGGCGACAGGGTGGCGGGTCCCGCCCGTGCCGTCAGTGGAAGGTGTGCTCGGGCGCCGGGAAGGCGCCGCCGACGACCTCGCCCGCGAACTCCTTCGCCGCGTCACCCAGGACCTGGCGCAGGTTCGCGTACTGCTTGGTGAAGCGCGGTACCTTGCCGCCCGTCAGTCCGACCATGTCGGTGTAGACGAGCACCTGGGCGTCGGTCTCGTTGCCGGCGCCGATCCCGACGGTCGGGATGTGCAGGGTGCGGGTGACCTCGGCGGCCAGCTCGGCGGGGACCAGCTCCAGGACGACCGCGAACGCCCCCGCGTCCTGTACGGCCTTGGCGTCCCGCAGCAGCTGCTGCGCGGCCTCCTCGCCGCGCCCCTGCACCCGGTACCCCATGGAGTTGACCGACTGCGGGGTGAGGCCGATGTGGCCCATGACCGGGATGCCGGACTCGACCAGCAGCCGGATCTGCTCGTGGCTGCGTTCGCCGCCCTCCAGCTTCACGGCGCCGACCCCGGCCTCCTTGACCAGCCGGGTCGCGCTGCGGAGCGCCTGGACGGGACCCTCCTGGTACGAGCCGAAGGGCAGGTCGCCGACGACGAGGGCACGCCTGGTGCCCCGTACGACGGCGGCCGACAGCATGGTGATCTCGTCCATCGTGACGGGCACGGTGGTGTCGTAACCGAGGTGGCAGTTCCCCATGGAGTCGCCGACGAGCAGGACCGGGATACCGGCCTCGTCGAACACGGACGCGGTCATCGCGTCGTAGGCGGTCAGCATGGGCCACTTCTCGCCGCGCGCGGTGGCGGCGGCGATGTCGTGGACGGTGATGCGGCGGGTGCTCTTTCCTCCGTACAGCGCCTTGCCGCTGTCGGTGGAAGAGGGGCCGGCAGGGGGGTGGGCAGACTGATTCTGCGCAGCGTTGAGCGACATGGCCAACGGCTCCTTCGTCATCTCGAGGCGCCCTGACGGCGTCCCCGGATCCCTTCCATGGTGGCATCCCCCGGTGGTGCGCGGGAAGTGGGCCCGCGGTTCGCCTTCCGCCGGATCGTCGGGGCGGGCCCGGAGGGCCGGACAAAGACGCGCCGGAAAGGTAAAGACTTTACAATACGAGACGGTCTCGTATCGAAATGGCGTTAGTCTCTTCACCATGTCCATACCGTCCGGCGCGCCTGCCGCCGTGTCCCGTGTCCCGGAGGCGGTCCACCGTCGCCGTTGGGCCATTCTCGCCGTGCTCATGTTCAGCCTGCTCATCGTGGTGCTGGACAACTCGATCCTGAACGTCGCGGTCAAGACGATCGCCAGTCCCGCGCCGGACGGGATCGGCGCCACCCAGAGCGAGCTGGAGTGGGCGATCAACTCCTACACGCTCGTCTTCGCCGGCCTGCTCTTCACCGCCGGTCTCCTCGGCGACCGGCTCGGCCGCAAGCGGGTGCTGCTCTGCGGCATCACCGTCTTCGTCATCGGCTCCGCGCTCGCCGCCTTCTCCGACACGCCGGGCCAGCTCATCTCCTGGCGTGCGGTGATGGGTCTCGGCGCCGCCTTCGTGATGCCGGCCACCCTCGCCATCCTGATGAACGTCTTCGAACCCGCCGAGCAGCCCAAGGCCATCGGCATCTGGGCCGGCGGTGTCGGCCTGGGCATCGCCATCGGCCCGATCACCGGCGGACTCCTGCTGGAGCACTTCTGGTGGGGCTCGATCTTCCTCGTCAACGTGCCCGTGGGCCTCGTCGCCCTGGTCGCGATGGTGATCCTCGTACCGGACTCGCGGGACCCCAAGCCCGGCCGGCTCGACCCGGTGGGCGTCGTCCTCTCCGTCGTCGGCCTCGTGCTGCTCGTCTACGGCATCATCCGGGGCGGCGAACTCGCCGACTTCACCGACGTCACCGTGATCGCCCCGGTCCTCGGCGGCGTGGTCGTCCTGATCGCCTTCGTCCTTTACGAGAAGCGCGTCCAGCACCCCGCGCTCGACGTCTCGCACTTCAAGAAGCCGGCGTTCTCCGCCGCCGTCGCCGCCATCGCGCTGGTCTTCTTCGCGCTGATGGGCGTCACCTTCTTCTCCGCCTTCTACCTCCAGAGCGTGCGCGGCTACACCGCGCTCCAGTCCGGCCTGCTGGTCCTTCCGCTCGCCGCCGCGCAGATGATCTTCTCGCCGCGCGCCCGGATCGTCGTCCAGCGCTTCGGCGTCCGCGCCGTCTGCACCGTGGGCCTGATCCTGGTCGCCGCCGGGCTCGCCGCCTTCGCGGCCTTCGACGCCGACACGCCCGTCTGGGTGCTGTGCGTGGTCTTCTTCGTCCAGGGCACCGGAATGGCGCACATCATGCCGCCGGTCACCGTCGCCATCATGCAGACGCTGCCCCGCGAGAAGGCCGGTGCCGGTTCCGCCATCAACAACACCTTCCGCCAGGTCGGCGGGGCGCTCGGCATCGCCGTGCTCGGCTCGGTGCTCTCCACCGTCTACCGGGGCGACATCGAGGGCCACCTCTCGGCCCTACCCGCCGGAGCCCGGGACGTCGCCGGAGAGTCGATCGAGGCCACGCTCGGCGTCGCCGCGAAGCTCGGCCCGGCCGGCAAGCCGCTCGCGGTGGCCGCCTCCGACGCCTTCATCGACGCCATGCACGTCGCCGCCCTCGGCTCCGCCGCCATCGCACTGGTCGGCGCCGTGGTCGTCGCGCTGTTCCTGCCCGGAAAGTCCGCCGCCGGTCCCCGGCCGCATACCCCCGAGCAGCCCGCACCGGTCCCGGCCGGACAGGGCAGCTAGAACAGGCCAGCGCCGGAACCGGCCAGCTCCGGAACAGGCCAGCTCCGGAACAGGCCAGCTCCGGAACAGGGCAGCGAGCGCTGAGCCCCCGCGACCCCGGCCCGGGCCCCACCGGCGTACGCCCCGGGGGCCCGGGCCTTCGCAGCGGTCCGGACCCTCGCCTCGCCGGGGCCGCCGGCCCGGCGGCCCCGGCGAGGCGGGGCCAGGGACGAAGGCGGGGTTCCGGTCGGCGAGAATCGTGGGAGCGTTCGTACGGGCGAGGAGAGGCGGAACCAGGTGCGGCATCAGGAGCGCGAGCAGGGCCCGGAGCACGGTCGGGAACCAGGCCCGGAGCAGGGCTCGGCACCAGGTCCGCAAGCGGGTCCGGAGCAGAATCCGGAGCCGGGCCCGGAGGAGGACCCGGCGCACGAGCCGGAGCACACCCGGGCGCACGACCACGACCGGGGGCCGGGCCGCCCCCGCAGCGCCGCCGCCGAGCGGGCCATCCTGGACGCCGTCATCGCCCTCCTGGAGGCCGGTGAACCCCTCGCCGGACTCTCCATCGAACGCATCGCCCGTACCGCCAAGGTCGGCAAGGCCACCATCTACCGCCGCTGGCACGGCAAGGAAGAGCTCTTCCTCGACGTGCTCCGCGACATGGAACCGCCGGACCCCGTCGTCTCCGGCACCGCCGGACTCGCCGACCTGCGCCTGCTCATGGAGTCCCATCGCACCCGGGGGCTGGCGCAGCGCTCGTCGGTCATGCTGCACAACGTGTTCGCGCAGATGAAGAGCCACCCCCGGCTCTGGACCGAGTACCAGAACACCGTCATCGCGCCGCGTCGGGCCGCGATGGTCGACGCGGTCCGCCGCGCCGTCGACGCGGGCGAGCTGCGGGACGACCTCGACGTCGAGCTGATGGACGACCTGCTCGTCGGCGCGATGCTCGTACGGACCCTGCACCGCCGCGACGCGCCGCTCCCCGACGACCTGGTCGACCGGGTCATCGATGCCCTGATGCAGGGCCTGGCCCCGGCGCCCCGCCCCGCCGACCCGTCCGGACCCCGCGACGCGCCCGGCGCCTCCCGCCGGCGCTGACCGTACCGCCCGCCGCCCCGGCCCGGGCGCCGCCGGGTGCGCGTTCCGACGCGCCGGACCGGTCCGGCCGGAGATGAGGGGTCGGTCACAGCCCCGGACGGTCCGGCACAAAGCGGAACCCATGGTCCCGTTCCGGTCGTCCTCTTCTCCGTGCCGCCGACACCGGCGGAGGGAAAACGGTCGCCGATCCCCTAGGGTCAAGGGCGCGGCGACATGCAGGGCAACGCAGTGAGGAAGCGCGATGGTGCAGGCGTACGGAGCGGACACCGGCAACGACAACGCGGAGCCGCCGCGCGCCGGCTCCCGCTTCCGGGCCGGTCTGGCCCGCCTGAAGGCGGACCGGGGCATCTGGCGGCGCGGCATCCTGCTCGCGGTCTGCTCGGTCCTGGTGATGCTGGTGATGGTCTTCCACGCCGAGATCCCCAACCGGCTCGGCAACCTCGGCAGCCTCACCGAGACCTTCCTGCCGTGGATCGGGGTCCTCCTCCCCGTCCTGCTGATCCTCGGCCTCGTACGGCGCTCCGCCACGGCGCTCATCGCCCTGCTGCTGCCCCTGGTGGTGTGGCTGAACCTCTTCGGCGGTCTGCTGCTCGACGACAAGTCGGGCCCCGGCGGCAACCTCACCGTCGCCACGCACAACGTGAACGCCGGCAACCCCGACCCGGCCGGCACCGCCGAACAGGTCGCCGGCTCCGGCGCGGACGTGGTGGCCCTCCAGGAACTCCCGAGCGGCCAGGTCGCCGCGTACGAGAAGGCGCTGAAGGCGCCCTACCCGTACCACTCGGTCCAGGGCACCGTCGGCCTCTGGAGCAAGTACCCGCTCAGCAACACCCGCCCCGTCGACATCAAGATGGGCTGGGTCCGGGCCATGCGCTCCACCGTCACCGCCCCCGGCGGCAAGGTCGCCGTGTACGTCGCCCACCTGCCGTCCGTCCGCGTCAAGCTGCACGCCGGGTTCACCGCCAACCAGCGCGACAACAGCGCCGACGCCCTCGGCGAGGCCATCTCGGACGAGCCGCTGAGCCGGGTCATCCTCCTCGGCGACCTCAACGGCACCATGAACGACCGCGCCCTGCGGGCCGTCACCTCGCAGATGCGGTCCACCCAGGGCGCCGCCGGCGACGGCTTCGGCTTCAGCTGGCCCGCCGCGTTCCCGATGGCCCGCATCGACCAGATCATGGTCCGGGGCGTGGAGCCGATGTCCTCGTGGACGCTCGCCGCGACCGACAGCGACCACCTGCCGATCGCCGCCCGCGTCCAACTCTGACCGGGCCCCGCGCGAGCGGGGAGGTGCCCGCGCGAGGCGTCGTGGTGGCCGCCGGGGCTCTCGCCGGGGCCGTGGCCGAACTCGGCCGAAACGACCCGTTCACCTCCGGGAACGGATCCTCTGCCACACTTTGTTCAGGTAGCTGACCTGAGCATGCCTGAGGACAGCCCCTGGCAGAGTCGCCGGAGCACCGCCGCCCGCCCTTCCGATCTTCGCCCGCCCCCCTCCCCGCCCGGCCCGCGCGCACGTCCGCGCGGCCGACCGCCGCGCCACGTCCCCGTACGGTCGTACCGTCCGCCCGGGGCGCAGGCGCGCGCCCTCCTGCTGAAAGGTTCTTTCCCATGCCTCTGGCCTTGCTCGCCCTGGCGGTGAGCGCCTTCGGCATAGGCACCACCGAGTTCGTGATGATGGGGCTGCTGCCCAACGTCGCGGACGACCTGGGTACCTCGGTACCCACCGCCGGTTACCTCGTCTCCGCCTATGCGATCGGCGTCGTGCTCGGCGCTCCGCTGCTCACCGCCCTCGGCTCCCGCATGCCGCGCAAGCGGATGCTCCTGCTGCTGATGTCGCTCTTCGTCCTCGGCAACGCCGCCTCCGCCTTCGCCCCCGGCTTCGGCTGGCTCGTCGCGGGCCGCCTGATCGCGGGCCTGCCGCACGGCGCGTTCTTCGGCGTCGGCGCGGTCGTCGCCGCCCGCCTGGTCCCGGAGGGCCGTCAGGCGCGGGCCGTCGCACGCATGTTCCTGGGGTTGACCGTGGCCAACATCGTGGGCGTACCGGCGGCGACCCTGCTCGGCCAGCACCTCGGCTGGCGGGCGACGTTCGTCGTGGTGGCCGTGATCGGACTGGTCTCCCTGGCCGCCCTGGCCCGGCTGATCCCGCAGATCCCGGTCGCCGAGCACCAGGACGTACGCCACGAACTGCGGGCGCTCGGCAACCGTCAGGTGATCCTCGGCCTGCTCACCGCCGTCTTCGGCTTCGGCGGCGTGTTCGCCGTGTACTCGTACCTCTCGTCCATGACCACCGAGGCGATGGGCTTCGGCGAGTCCTCGGTCACCCTCGTGCTGGCCCTGTTCGGCATCGGCATGACCCTCGGTGCGCTCGCAGCCGGACCGCTCACCGACCGCGCGCTGCGGCCGACGCTCTTCGGCTCCCTGGGCGCGCTCACCGTCGTCCTGCTGGTCTTCCCGCTCACCGTGCACGTGCAGTGGCTGGCCCTGGTGATGGTGGTCCTGCTCGGAGGGGTCGGTTTCATGACGACGACCCCACTCCAGATGCTGGTGATGCGCAAGGCGAAGGACGCCCCCACCCTGGCCTCCGCCTCCAACCACTCGGCGTTCAACCTCGCCAACGCGGGCGGCGCCTGGCTCGGCGGCGCGGCCATCTCGGCGGGCTGGGGCTGGACCTCGCCCGCCCCGGTCGGCGCGGCCCTCGCCGTCGTCGGCCTCGGCATCGCGGTCACCGCGACCGTCCTCGACCGCGACCGCAACCCGTCGCGCGTCGTCGCCGGGCGTACGGAGGAGACCGGCGCGGCGGCGGACGCGGACGACCGCCAGGCCGTACGGAGCGCACCGGGGGAGTGAGGCGACGCCCCCGCGTCCCGCACCGGACGGGCCGGACCACGTCAGCGGCGTGGTCCGGCCCGTTTCCGTTCCACGGAAGGCGCTTCGGGTGCTTCACGTGCTCAGGGGAGGTCCTTCGCGGGCACCTCGCGCCAGTGGTTCGTGACCGGCAGCCGCCGGTCCTTGCCGAACCCCTTGGGCGAGATCTTCGTGCCCGGCGGGTACTGCCGCCGCTTGTACTCGGCGGTGTCGACCAGCCGCAGCGTCCGGACCACCAGCTCCTCTTCGAAGCCCGCCGCGACGATCGCGTCCCGGCCCTGGTCCCGGTCGACGTACAGCTCCAGGATCCGGTCCAGCACCTCGTAGTCCGGCAGCGAGTCGGTGTCCACCTGCCCCGGCCGCAGTTCGGCGCTGGGCGGCTTGGTGATCGACGCCTCCGGGATCGGAGGGATCTGCCCGCGCTCCTCGGCGGCCCGGTTGCGCCACCTCGCCAGCCGGAAGACCGACGTCTTGTAGACGTCCTTGATCGGCCCGTACGCCCCCGCCGAGTCCCCGTACAGCGTCGAATAGCCCACCGCCAGCTCCGACTTGTTGCCCGGCGCCAGCACGATCCGGCCCTCCTGGTTGGAGAGCGCCATCAGCGTGGTGCCGCGCAGCCGCGACTGGAGGTTCTCCTCGGCGAGCCCGGTGAGCTCCAGCGACCCCATGAACGCGTCGAACATCGGCTCGATCGGTACGGTGCGGTAGTTCAGCCCGGTACGCCGGGCCAGCTCGGCCGCGTCGTCCCGGGAGTGGTCCGAGGAGTACTTCGACGGCATGGAGACGCCGTACACGTTCCCCGCCCCCAGCGCGTCGCAGGCGAGCGCCGCGACGAGCGCCGAGTCGATACCGCCGGAGAGCCCGACCAGCACGCTGCTGAAACCGTTCTTCGCGGCGTACGCGCGCAAGCCCACGACCAGTGCGGAGTACAGCTCCTCGTCGTCGTCGAGCCGCTCGGCGTACCCGCCCGCCAGCTCGGGGGCGTACGCGGGGAGCGGCTCACCGGAGAGGACGACGTGGTCGATGCGGAGCCCGTCGTTCACCTCCCCGGACGGCGGCTCGGCCGCCGCGGCCGGCAGTTCGAGGTCGAGGATCACGCTGCCCTCCGCGAACTGCGGTGCGCGGGCGATCACTTCGCCCTCCGCGTCCACCACGATGGAGTCGCCGTCGAAGACCAGCTCGTCCTGACCGCCGATCATCGCCAGATACGCGGTGGCGCACCCGGCCTCCCGGGCCCGCCTGCGGACCAGTTCGAGCCGGGTGTCGTGCTTGTCCCGCTCGTAGGGGGAGGCGTTGATCGACAGCAGCAGCCCCGCCCCCGCCGCGCGGGCCGCCGGGACGCGCCCGCCGTCCTGCCAGAGGTCCTCGCAGATGGCGAGCGCCACATCGATGCCGTGCACCCGCACGACGGGCATCGAGTCGCCCGGCACGAAGTAGCGGAACTCGTCGAACACCCCGTAATTGGGCAGATGGTGCTTGGCGAAGTTCAGCGCGACCCGCCCCCGGTGCAGCACCGCCGCCGCGTTGCGCGGCGAACCGGCGGGCTGGCCGTACCGGGGAGCGGCGTGCTCGGAGCGGTCGAGATGGCCGACGACCACCGGCAGTTCGCCGAACCCCTCCGCGTCGAGCCGGGCGGCGAGCGCGCGCAGCGCCGACCGCGAGGCCTCGACGAAGGACGACCGCAGGGCCAGGTCCTCCACGGGATAGCCGGTCAGCACCATCTCGGGGAACGCCACGAGGTGGGCGCCCTGCTCGGCGGCGTGCCGGGTCCAGCGGACGATCGCCTCGGCGTTGCCGGTGAGATCGCCGACGGTCGAGTCGATCTGGTTGAGTGCGAGGCGTAGTTGAGGCACGCCCGCAGTGTAATCGTCTTTCTGACGCGATGTCCTGGGGGTCGGTGATTCCGGCTCTGCTCCCGGGAGTTGGCCGACCGTGCGCGGGAGTCGGTGTCAGCCCCGCGAGGGAGTTCGGTGTCAGCCCCGCGAGGGAGTTCGGTGTCGGCGCCGCGGGGGAGTTCGGTGTCGGCGCCGCGTCGGGTGCCGGCGCCGCGTCGGGGTTCGGTGTGAGCGCCGCGCCGGATGCCGGTGCCGGCGCCGCGTCGGAGTCGGTCAGCCCCGCGCGTACACCTGACCCGCCCAGTCGGCGATCTGCTCCTCGCTGAGGTGCTGCGCCAGGTCGGCCTCGCTGATCATGCCGACCAGCTTCTTGTCCTCGACCACCGGGAGCCGCCGGATGCGGTGGGACTGCATCTCCTCCAGCACCGCGTCCACCCCGGCGCCGGAGTCGATCCAGCGCGGCGTCCCGTGGCAGAGGTCGCCCGCCGTCACCTCCGACGGATCGTGACCGCTCGCCACGCAGGCGACCACGATGTCCCGGTCGGTGATGATCCCGACCATCCGGTCCCTGGCGCCCTCGGCCGAGACGGGCAGTGAACCCACCCCGTGGTCGCGCATCATCTGGGCGGCGCGGTCGAGCGTCTCGTGCGCCGGAATCCAGGTGGCGCCGGGATGCATGATGTCCTTCGCCGTGGTCATGGGGTTCCTCCTGCGTGCCGATCCGTGCCTGAGCACACCCCCGTACGACCCCGAGTCCACCCTCCATCGTCCTCGGCGGCACGACCCACCGCCGAGCGATATCACCCATTCGAGTGAGTGTGGAACGTGCGGCGCCCCTCACTCGTCCGTGGCTGCGGGCCGTACGGGCGGGTGAGGGGCGGGTGCGGCAGGCACTCAGCCGCGGGGGTGCGCCCCCCGTTCGGCCAGCAGCTGCGCCATCAGGTCCAGCTCGGCCTGCTGGGCGTCCACCATGCCCTGCGCGAGCCGCCGCTCGGCCGGTACCGCGCACCGCTCCGCACAGCTGCGGGCCATGGCGATGCCGCCCTTGTGGTGGTCGGTCATCAGCTGGAGGAACAGCACCTCGGCGGCCTTGCCCCGCGCGGCGCCGAGCTGCTTCAGCTCGGCACGGGTGGCCATGCCGACCATCCGCGTACCGGACCCGGGGCGGGCCGCGCCCTGCCCCATGCCGTCCATGCCGGCCATGTTTTCCGGGTGGTCCAGGTCTTCCGGGTGGTCCATGCCGGCCATCCCGGCCATGTCGTCGGTCCCGGCCGTGTCGTGGTCGGTCCCGGCCGTGTCGTGGCCCATGCCCGCCGTCCGGTCCGTCCCGCCCGACGAGGACGGGGCGTGCTGGGCGCCCATCCACGCCATGGTCCGTCCCGGCGGGGCGATCTTCGGCAGCCCCCACAGGTCGAGCCAGCCCAGCAGCATCCCGCGCTGGTTGGACTGGGTGTGGGCGATGTCGTACGCGAGGCGGCGCACGTCCTCGTCGCGCGTACCGTCCCGCACCACGAACGACATCTCCACCGCCTGCTGATGGTGGACGGCCATGTCCTGCGCGAACCCGGCGTCCGCCGAGTCCACCGCCGGGAGGCCCTGCCCCGGGCCGGACCCCTGCCCGTACCCCTCGGCGTACCCCGGCGTCCGCTCCTCGCCCCGCTCCTGCGTACCGCCGGAGCGGGCGGTCACGACCGCCGCCGTACCGCCTCCGACCAGCACCGCGAGCGCCAGCACTCCGGCCGCCGCCCAGCGCGGGCGCGCCGTACCGCCGGTCATCGGGGAGCCGCCAGTCCACCGGTGCACGGCGCGCCGGGCTCCGGGGTCTGCGGGCCCTGGACGTACGCCGCGAGGAACTCGTTCACCCGCGCGTCGTCCGGGCCGTCCACCGTGAGCTGCTTCCCCCAGGCGGTGAGCACGAGGGCGCCGGACTGGCCCGGATAGGGGCTGAGCAGGGTGAACGGGGTCGCCCTGACCCGGTCGGCGAGCGTGCGCACCGCGTCGGTGGACGCGGTGCCGTTGTACGTGATCCACACCGCGCCGTGTTCCAGGGAGTGGACGGCGTTCACGTCCGCGAGCGGTGTTTTGTATACGTCGCCGTCGCAGTTCATCCAGGTCGGGTTGTGGTCACCGCCTACCGGAGGCGTCATCGGGTAGTGCACCTCGCGGGTCACGTGATTGCGGGTGAGTTTGGTGGCGTCCCAGGACTTCACGCCCCGGATCGCCGGTACCGACGCCGCTCCGGCCGCCCGCGAGGGCTCCGTACCGCCCGGCTTGGCGTCCTCGGCCGGCCCGGATTTCCCGGCCGCAGAGGCCGCCAGATCGGCCCGCGAGGCCGGGCCGTCCAGCACTCCGGAGCCGCCGAACCCCACCAGACCTGCGACGACGGCCACGCCGGCCGCTATGGCCAGGACCCTGCCGCGCACCGTGCGGCGCCGCTGGGGGAGTGGGGCCGGGGGCGTCGGAACCTGGGGAGGCGGCGGGGAAAGGCTCATGGTGTCGAGTCCTTCTGGGAGGTGCGGGGAGGGAGCGAACGAATCGCATGAACCCCTGTGCGAGAGTCGGTTGCGCGTACGCCCGTGCCCCAGCACATGGGGGCCGCCGATCGTAGTGGGTGGCCGCGTGCTCTCTCTCACACCGTGTGCGTAATCTGGGTGAAATCCCGGGTCGTGATACTGGAGTGACTCCCCTACCCCGGGCGGTGGTGCGCGGACCGTCTGAACTGCAAGGATGTGGCTATGGACAAGCAGCAGGAATTCGTCCTCAGGACGCTTGAGGAACGTGACATCCGGTTCGTACGACTGTGGTTCACCGATGTCCTCGGGTTCCTCAAGTCCGTCGCCGTGGCTCCGGCCGAGCTGGAACAGGCCTTCGACGAGGGCATCGGCTTCGACGGCTCGGCGATCGAGGGCTTCGCCCGGGTGTACGAATCGGACATGATCGCCAAGCCGGACCCGGGCACCTTCCAGATCCTGCCCTGGCGCGCGGAGGCCCCCGGCACCGCCCGTATGTTCTGCGACATCCTGATGCCGGACGGATCGCCGTCCTTCGCGGACCCCCGCTTCGTCCTCAAGCGCATCCTCGCCAAGACGTCCGACCTCGGGTTCACCTTCTACACCCACCCCGAGATCGAGTTCTTCCTGCTGAAGGACAAGCCGGTCGACGGCACCCGGCCCACCCCGGCCGACAGCTCCGGCTACTTCGACCACACCCCGCAGAACGTCGGCATGGACTTCCGCCGCCAGGCGATCACCATGCTCGAATCGATGGGCATCTCCGTCGAGTTCAGCCACCACGAGGGTGCCCCCGGCCAGCAGGAGATCGACCTCCGGTACGCCGACGCGCTCTCCACCGCCGACAACATCATGACGTTCCGACTCGTCATGAAGCAGGTCGCGCTGGAGCAGGGCGTGCAGGCCACCTTCATGCCGAAGCCCTTCTCGGAGTACCCGGGTTCGGGCATGCACACCCACCTCTCCCTCTTCGAGGGCGACCGCAACGCCTTCTACGAGTCCGGCGCCGAGTACCAGCTCTCCAAGGTCGGCCGCTCCTTCATCGCCGGCCTGCTCCGCCACGCCGCCGAGATCTCCGCCGTCACCAACCAGTGGGTCAACTCCTACAAGCGCATCTGGGGCGGCTCCGCCCGCAGCGCCGGCGCCGGCGGCGAAGCCCCCTCGTACATCTGCTGGGGCCACAACAACCGCTCCGCGCTCATCCGCGTCCCGATGTACAAGCCCGGCAAGAACGGTTCCGCGCGCGTCGAGGTCCGCTCCATCGACTCCGGCGCCAACCCCTACCTCACCTACGCGGTCCTCCTCGCGGCGGGCCTCAAGGGCATCGAGGAGGGCTACGAACTCCCGGCCGGCGCCGACGACGACGTCTGGGCCCTCTCCGACTCCGAGCGCCGTGCGATGGGCATCGAGCCTCTCCCGCAGAACCTCGGCGAGGCCATCTCCCTGATGGAGAAGAGCGAACTCGTCGCGGAGACGCTGGGCGAGCACGTCTTCGACTTCTTCCTCCGCAACAAGAAGCGCGAGTGGGAGGAGTACCGCAGCGAGGTCACCGCGTTCGAGCGGAAGGCGCTGCTGCCGGTGCTGTAGGGGCTGGCTGGTCAGAGGCGTAGGCAGTACGACGCGGGCGGGTCGCGGTCCACTTCGGACGCGGTCCGCCCGCTGTCATGGCCGGCGTGATCTGCGCGCCGATGGGCGGGCCTCATGCGCGACCGCCGTTTCCGCCATGCCGGGTGGGCCACCCGGTGACGTCTTCCGCTTGAACATTGCGCAGCGAGGCTCCCTCGAACCGGGCGCCGATGACGTTCGTCAGCCCGTGCGGGGGCGCGCCCGTGTTCACGCTGCCGAATGTGGCGTCGGTCAGGTCGGTGTCGCGCAGGTCGGCACCCCGTAGATCGCATCCGGCCAGGCTGATCCCGCGCAGAGAAGCCCCGCGCAGGTCCGCGTCGGTGAAGTCGCAGAACGTGAACGAACATCCGTCCAGGTCGGCGTGGCGCAGATCAGCACCACTGAACGAGCAGCCGGTGAAGCGCAGTTGCGACGTGCGAGCGGAAGCGAGGTTCTGGCCGGCGAAGTCCTCGCGGTTCACGGCCGCATAGCGGTGGAGCGCGGCAAGTCGTTGTCTTGCGTTCGGTGCCGTGGTCATGTGCGCCAGCGTGTCAGCCGGGGCGGTGGCCGTCGCCCGGATTTCCCGCAGCCGAGTGCCGTCAGCCGCTTGCCCTCCGGTGCCTGTCTCGGTTTGGGCTGTCGGTGAGCCTGTTGTCGGTGCGCTCGCGCGGCGTGGTCACAAAACCTAGTTTCACAAGACCCTCATATGATCCTTTGAATCTCCTCTAGTCTGGCCTCCGCGGTGGCGCGCGCGTCGTCTTCCGACGCGCAACCCAGGTCGGTGTGCGCCGACGCGTGGTCCGCGCCAGTGCTGAGAACGAGAACCCAGGGGGGTGGCATGTCTCTTCGGTATGCGCCGAGATCGTCAGGATCGAACGGCGCCCAGGGCATGGGGAACAACATGAGGAAGGGCCGCCGGGCCTACGGGCGCCTGGTGGTCGGGCTGGTGGCCCTCGCCGTCGGCGTCGCAGGGTGCTCGGACGGGGATCAGGACACGGCTTCGGCGTCGGTGAGCACGCTCCCGACGGCTTCGGCCACAGCGTCCCCGAGCGCGTCCCCGAGCGCGTCCGCAACTGCGTCCGCTTCGGAGTCGCCGACCGCCACGGCTTCGCCGTCGCCGACCGCGACTCCCTCGAAGAAGCCGGCCGTGCGGGCGACGGTGGGCAGTTACGGCGGATGGAACCTCGCGAAGGCCGTGGCGGACGCCCGCGCCCACCATGTCGCCTCGGTGACGTACTCCGACGCGAGCGAACTGCACCGATCCGTGGTGCACACCTCCAACTGGAAGGTCTGCTCGCAGAGTCCGTCCGCAGGCACGTACAGCACGGCCACCAAGGTCGCCTTCAAGATCGTGGGTGTGGGCGAGTCCTGCTCGAACCCGCCGAGCGCCTCGTCGTCCAGTGGCTCTTCCAGTAGTTCTTCCAGCAGTTCGTCCGGGGGTTCGTCCGGCGGAACGTCCACCAGTGGCGGGTCCTCCTCGTCCGGCGGCAGCAGCAGTTCGGGTGGGAGTAGTACGACGTCCGGCGGCGGCTCGGCCACGACGCAGCTGTGCAGCATCCGCTCCAACGCGGGTAACTGCTACCACGCAGGGCAGTTCTGCCGGAACGCCGATGTGGGTGCGACCACCACCGACGAGGCCGGGCGGGCGATCACGTGCGGCTTCTCGTCCGGCAGGAACCGTTGGCACTACTGAGCCGCGAATCGGTTTGGCCGGTTTCAACGGGCGTGGCCCTGGCGGCCAGGCGTGGTTCAGGGCCGGTGGCGACCTGTCGCCGGCCCCCCGCTCCACCGGCGTGCGGCCGCCCGCGTGCGGACACCTCCCGGGTGTCCCGACGAATGGCTGAATAACGCCAGTTCAGGGGCGCCGAGTGTCTGAAAGGGTGGGAACCGGCGGCAGCTCCCGATCGTCCTTGCCATGCCAAGGAGTCTGTGGTGCCGCATGGTCGGCGTGCTTGGTGAGGGGCGTTGCGTGATCGAGTTGGCCAGAGTGATCAAGGACCTGCGGGAGGAGCTCGAAGAGGCGGTCGCCGGGGCGGAGGGCGCGGCGCTGCGGTTCGAGTTGGGAACCATCGAACTGGAGGTGTCGGTCGCCCTGGAGCGCTCCGGGAACGCGGGAGCGAAGGTGCGTTTCTGGGTGGTGGAGTCCGGCGCCGAAGCGGCGGTGAGTTCCACGGGCACGCAGCGCATCACGCTCGCGCTGAAGCCGACCCTCGTCGGGTCGGGCGAACCGCCCTACGTCTCCGGTCTCGCCGACGCGCATGAGCGGTGAGTAGTACGTACGTCGGCATGCGCGGCGGAGCGTCCGGGCCTGCGGCCGGGCTCGACCAACGGCGAGCGGTGCAGGTCATCGCCCTGCGGGGGAGTGGCGCGCGTGCGCTCGGATCCGGCTACCTGGTGACGGGGGAGGCGGTGCTCACCGCCGCGCACGTGGTACGCGGCGCCACCGCTCTTCGGGTCCGTTTCATCACCACGGGCGGTCGCGCGGTGGAACTTCCCGGCATGCCTGTCTGGGAACACCACGAGTCGGACGTCGCAGTGGTCGGGATTACGCCGGACACGGCTGACGCGGATGTCGGAGGGCTGCTCGCCGGCACGCTGCCGCCGGTGCGCTTCGCCCGTGTCAATGCGGCGATGGAGTGCGAGGCCCTCGGATTCCCGCGGTTCATGCTGCGTCGTGATGCCCTGTCGGCGGAGCGGTTCAGGGATTCCCACCATGCCCGTGGCAGCACCACACCGTGGTCGAAACTGCGCGGGGGCGGCCTGGCGATCACCGTCGTGGGGGCTCCGGGCGACGCGCCGGAGCGGGAGGGTTCCGCCTGGGAGGGAATGTCCGGGGCCGCGGTCTGGAGCGACGGGTGCATCGTCGGAGTGGTCAGTGAGCATCACCCCCGCGAAGGGGCAGGCACGCTGACGGCGACTCGTGTCGCGCGCTGGTTCGACGTCATGGACTCCGCGCATCTCGACCAGCTCCATGAGCTGATCGGCCTGCCGGCCGACGCGGACCGGCTCGAACAACTCCCGCGCCCTCCCGAGCCGCCGGACGAAACACCCGAGTTGGAGGAGAGGGCCAAACTCCTTGCCAGAGCGGTGCGGGAGCAGTGGAGGGCCGAGCGGCGGCGGAGGCGACTGAACGAGCCCTTCGCGCTCGCCGTCCGTTTCGGGCCCGCGGTCTCGGCCCGCTTCGCTGTGCCTGCCGACACCTTCACCGCCGCGTCCGGGAAGGAGGTCCCCTCCGAGCTGGGAGAACAGCTCAAGCGAATCGTGGAGGCGTATCGGGCGATTCCGTCGGGGCGGCTGGTGGTGCTCGGTGAGGCGGGGGCAGGCAAGACGGTGCTCGCCCTCTACTTCGTGCTCGAACTACTGGGCACCCGTCCGCGGGGCGCCCCCGTGCCGGTGATCTTCAGTCTGGGGTCGTGGGATCCCGGGAACACCAC